>JSZA02000381.1 GCA_000785145.2 Candidatus Thiomargarita nelsonii | reverse complement strand
TGCCGGCTATGCTGGTAACAAGGCTGTGATCTACGATTCTCAAACTTTGAAAAAGGTGAAAGAGGTTTCATTAGAAGTACCGGCGGGTATCTTCTCTCATGCTCGCCCCAAAATGGTGACGATTGGGTTAGAATGAGGTTTATGGTTACCCTACTTGGAAGTCCAAGATAAATCTTGGACTCCGAATACCAACCACTACTTTCAATGCCATTAAGTTAACCCTAAAACCATACATGTAGGGTGGATTAAGCGATAGCGTATCCACATGATTTATATATAAATATCGGTGGATACGCTGCCGCTTAATCCACCCTACATGAGCTTAACTTAATGGCATTGACCACTACTTTGCCGTCGCCGAATCTATCAAATTCCAATGGAAGGTACTTTGAGCATTTAAGTCAATATCTTCTAAGCCATAATAATAAGTCATGCCAGATTCAACATCAGTGTCTCTATAAGAATAGACACTAAAATCGCCTTGGGCTGCGATGAGTTGTTCTGTTAGCTAGCGTAGGGTGCGTCCTACGCACCATCTGTCCTAAAATACTGCCATCCTAAAAGGTGCGTGGGACGCACCCTACGCTTCAATGCCATTAAGTTAAGCATAAATGCGTTTTTTTTGTAGGGTGGGTAGAGCTTCGCTGCACCCACCAAACATTTGAAATTTATAACAAAGGTGGGTTGGGCGTCCCATAACGATGTTGCGCGGGCAACCACAAGGGATTGCCCCTACCCACCCTACAATATCTCTTAACTTAATGGCATTGACCCTACGCTTGCTATAGTTTTACGATGCCTTGCGTCAACCGACGACTAGCATTGACAACAAGATTTGCATACTTCATCAAGAGGAATAGATTTATCTCTAAACGATTCACGTTTATGAACAAGGCTTGGATGATTACGCAATTCTTTAGAAAGGTAATGTTTAGCAAACCCGATGTTTGGAGTACCGTGATCCTCTCCGTAATCGCAAGTACCCATCTCTCCTATTGAGTTGATTGTTGTAGAGACATACGTTTCATAACAACCCCTTTTGCGTCGTTCTTCTTCTGTCCCAGTAAATTTCTTCCATCCCTCGCGAATACAGCCTCGCTTGATGAATAACCGCCAAACGCCTAGTTGTTTTGCTAACTGGTACATTTTTTCCCGTTCTTCTTCATTATCATCAAAGTCAAGAAATTGTATCTCAACTTTTAGAGGACTTCTCTTTTTCTTCGAGTTTTGTATTGATAGTAACCGCTGGAGATTACTAACAATTAGATTCAAGTCTCCTCCTTTTCGGTAACGAGAATAAGTTTCTTGTGTTGCACCATCTATTGCCACTACCAAGTGTTCAAGGCCACAATCCAGCATTTTTTCCAAAGTCTCATCTGAAAACGTTAATGAAAAATTACTGCTAACACAAGTACTTACATTATTGCGGCTCAAGAAATTTATCATTTGATAAATTCCTTTGTTTAAAAGGGGTTCACCCTCATCATACAGATTCACTTTAAAGAGCGTAGGCAGAAAATGTCGCACCGACTCTTCAAATAAATCATATTTCATTATCCCCTGTTTTCTATGTTCAGGGTTAGTTTCTGCCTCCTTCCAACCTCCTCCTAAGAGACAACCTGGACAATGCAGGTTACAATATGGACAGGTTTCAATTCTCAGATAGAAGGGATGAGAATGAAGAAACGAGCGTCTTGTTTTTCGTTCAAATAGACAAAGTAAGGCATTAAATATCTTCTTGAGGGTTATATGTCTGAAAATAAAAACGAAATGACGTTCTATTCTCCCCATCATGGTGGTAAATTTATTGCGATTATCGGAAATCATTACATGCATATTATCAAACTCCTATAAACCAATGCTGGTTACCTGCAAATCATAACGGCAGTACTAAAAGCGACAAGTGCCTCACACTTCGTAGAGGGTATTTGATAATAAAACCAATAGCTATTGTGATGGTTTTGTCAGCGGAGTCTCCATCTGCCCAATATAATGTCCCAGTGGTTTGGGTGTAATCGCTGCCGGCAGTGCCGTCGGTGGTGGCGTAGTTTGCTCTTGCAAAACTCAAAAAAAAATTTTTCCTTTGAGGAACAACATCCCCGTTATTAAACAATATAGTTAATTGAGTGTCATATTTCAATTAAACATTTTAATATTGCCTATAAATATACTTATATAATATAAGTGATATAACATAATTGAAGTGATGAACAATGGCAGGGGGAGAAAGACATGACAATAAAAAAACAATCAAGATACAGAGCCTACTCATGAGAAATCCTATTTTTTCAAAAAATAGGATTTCTTGGACAGGGTTTAAACACAACCCGTTGGTTTCGGCAAATCCGCGTCTCTCGACCATAAGGGAACAATCACCCTAATCAAACACAGAGGGTTAATAACCGGTTGCAAACCCCGTCCGGCATAAGTGTCTTAAAAATCCTATTTCTTCAAGAAATAGGATTTTTTTTTACCCGAAAATTTCTGTCTATGCACTTATTGGAGTACAAAGCTTTAGCTTTGTACTGTCTGACTCCAACACGTCAAGATAATACTAGCACACTGTCAATGTTGTTTTGTAGGGTGCGTCCTGGGCACAAATAATCGGTAAAGGTGCGTAGGACGCACCCTACATTACCCTTGACAGCGTACTAGTCGGAGAGTTGCACACTCTCCACCCAAACCTGTTTACCATCAACCACCACCCCAATCCCCCAGATACGTTTAACGCCCTGTGCCTGCAATTCGACAGCGTATTGCTTCACCTTTATCTGCTGCAAGGCACTTTGCATGGCCTCTTTTACAGTCTTCTCATCTGGTCGATCAATTTTTTTAAACTCAAAAACAAATCCGGGCTCGTCAAGCTGACGCGGGTGAAGCAAGACATCATAACGACCATATCCCGATTCCCGATTAGAGCGGACAATGTAACGATCACTCAAATGCGTCAATAAACCCAAAACAAAAGCATGATAAACCCGTTCCGGCGCCTCGCCTGCTGTGTCATGGTAACTCAAAACGGATAAAACCATTTCTTCTAATCGCTTACCAAATCTTTTCCAATCGGCTTGCGTCAGAGAATCCAATAAATCCCGTAAGCGCTGGCTACCCACCGTTTTTTGAATCCAGAGTCGAATCGTCTGGCGATAAAACGAGCGCACTTCCCGGTTGGGAATGGTGAGATCATAAATCAACTCATCTTCTGAAAATCCTTCCGAGGCAAAAGTTTTGTGCAACAAAACTTTTGCCTCGGAAACTCTCCGATTTAAGATATCCGCTGAAAACCAACAGACTCCAAATATCTTGTTCATCGCGCATTGTTAAATCGCGCAGAACAATATTTTCATTCAGAGGCGTTTGTATGGAGTCACCAACCAACAAAGATTCAATTTGAGTTTGAAATCCCGGCTCAGTGTGTGTGACTAATTCACGCAACAAGGCATTACTGCTCGTATTAATCCAGTAAGGACGAGGAAACCTATCGCTACTCGCTATAAAATTCAGCACGGACCAAGGATTATAAATCACTCGATCCCCAAATAAATAACCATTGTACCAAGCTTTCAAAGCCGCCAATTGCTTGTCAGTCAGAGAAAAATCTTCACTCAATTGTTTGATTTCTGTTTCTGTGAACCCAAAGCAATCTTGAAATTCGGGACGCAACAGAGGCAACACATCCAGATTATTCAATCCCGAAAAAATAGACTCTTTAGCAATCCGCAAAATCCCGGTGAGTACACCTTTTTCGAGATCAGTATTATCCTTGAGTGCCCCACTGAGCAAATTTCGCATAAAGACAACAATTTCCTCATAATATCCATATTCATGCCCAGCATGGATGGGCGTATCATATTCGTCAAGTAAGACAATAACCCGTTTTCCGGTTTGTCGGTGAATCCACCTCATTAGACATTTTAAGGCGTTTTCCAAATCGACAAGATTTCCCCGTTCTTCCGTGATTTTGTCATAGTTTGGTCGCTCTTTAGGGGGCAGTTCTTGGTAAAGAAGTGCTTCGTATTCCAGATACAACCCATTTAACAAACCGCGAATCTGGTCAAAACATTTTTCAGCCGTCGTTTCCTTACAATCCTTGAAGCTCAGAAAAATGACGGGATATTGCCCTTGGTGCTGCATCGCGTCTGTATCTTGTTCAATGAACAGACCCTTAAACAGATAAGCCAAACTCTCTTCTCGTTTTTCAAAAAAATAGCGGAGCATGGAGAGATTTAAGGTTTTGCCAAAACGACGGGGACGGGGGAGTAACAAGACTTCCGTGGGACGGTTGATGACTTCTTTGATAAATAAACTTTTGTCCACGTAGTAAGCACCGTTTTCACGGAGTTTTTTGAAGTCGGACAATCCAAGAGGTATTTGATGAGACATGATGATTTCCTGTGTTTTCCGTTTTGCTGATAAGATGGGTTATTCTACACTTTATGGAGAAAAATGTCATGTCGCCCTTGATATAAAGAGCCTATAGAATATTACAAACTGGTGGGTTATATTTGCTTTGTCGTTTTTTTTTCAGCAGGACGCGGAGCGTCCAGTCAGGCATGATCTCCGCACAGCGAAGTTACTTCGTCTCCCACGCAGAGCGTCAATGCCACCTTCGTTAAGGGGGCAACCATAAAGGATTGCCCCTACAAACCGTTATTTTTCGTAGGGGCAACACCCTAGTGGTTGCCCTTAACGAAGGTGGCAGTGACACAGAGCGTGGGAACGAGAAATCAATGGTTTAGGAGTCCAAGATTTATCTTGGACGTAAATAATGTCACATTCCCCCCCAAGGCTGCCGTATTATAAGTACAAGTTTGTTCAGTCGCAAAGCGATGTAGTGCATCGTTTTCAAAAATTAACGGCACAATAGCACTTTCACGGGCAGCCAGTATTCGATTGATACGCCGAGCCCTTTCCATTGTTCCACTGAAAGCGACGCCCGCAATACGTGCATCACTGGCTAACAATTCATCCAAGGCATCGTTACCCGGTAAAAAGTGTAAAACTTTGTTGGCTATCACACTATTTCCAGCCGCCAGTGCTCCTGTCACTAGGCGCGTGAAAATGCTTATTGATTCTGAAGTAATGCAAGCAAAAACGCCGCGTTCCCGTAGATGAAGTTCATTCCGTTCTCCCGTTGGTCCAGGCAATTGTTCAATTCGCGCAAACTCGGTGCTCGCATATTGTGCAGACTCGGCATATTAATCAGGTGGATACGCTATTGCTTAATCCACCCTACATGTCAATGCCATATCGTATCGGGCAACCACAAGGGATTGCCCCTACGCCAATGGCATTGCCTTCGCGGCTACACAAAACAATCAATTCGGCCATATTTTCTTCAAATAAGACATGTAGGGTGGATATCGCTAAGCGTATCCACCTACATAGTCGGCACGATATGGCATTGAGTTTCAGTGTTCATTGATGAGTTTCCTTTTGATATATATTTTATGATATGATGGCTCTAGTACTCTGTCAACTTTGTTTTGACGGGTAGGAGTCCAAGATTTATCTTGGGACAGCCAGACCGAAGGTACCAGTCAAAACCAAGTTGACAATGTACTAGCCCGAAAGCTATTATTATTTATGGATAGCACACTTTAATTAACATAGTATAAGATTGATTATGAAACGAAACAAAATGCTCACCAGTTTGATAACGACGGCGTTGCTGCTGCCACTACTGATAAACCATGCTGCTACAGCCCATTCACTCAACAGATTCAACGACTCAAGCGTAGAAGAATCCAAGGCTTCTGACAATGGTGCTGTCAAAAACGACCTTATCATTGATTTTGGCGACACCTATGGACTCTGGCTCAAAATGAACAACAGCAATTGGGTTCAATTACATAACTTATCAGCCGACAGCATGATCACAGCAAACCTAGACGGTAACGATCAAGATGAAATCATTATCGACTTTGGCGAGACTTATGGTATTTGGGCGTGGATGAATAACAGCGATTGGGTTCAATTGCATTCTTTGTCGCCAGAGAGCATGGTGACGGGTGATATAGATGGTAATGGAGAAGATGAAATCATTATCGACTTTGGCACCCAATATGCTATTTGGGTGTGGATGAACAACAGTGATTGGGTTCAATTGCATTCCTTGTCGCCAGAGAGCATGGTGACGGGTGATATAGATGGTAATGGAGAAGATGAAATCATTATCGACTTTGGCACCCAATATGCTATTTGGGTGTGGATGAACAACAGTGATTGGGTTCAATTGCATTCCTTGTCGCCAGAGAGCATGGTAACGGGTGATATAGATAGTAGTGGTCAAGACGATGTTATTATTGACTTTGGTGAGTCTAATGGAATTTTGGCTAGAATGAATAACGACAGCTGGGTTAAATTGCATTCAAGCTCAGCCGAAGGTATGGTGACAGGGAGCGTACATAATGCTGATAATTTATCCATTGCAATTAACAATGACGATGTTTCCCCCAACGAGGAAGTTCGTGTTAATGTGACAGGGGAGTTGTCAGGCAATCAGGATTGGGTAGGTATATACCCTGCCGGAGCCAGTAATAGCTGGAATAATGTTATTGCATGGAACTGGATAAGTGATGCAACCAGAAGTAACCTTGGGCTTAGCAAAATCCTTAAAGATATGCCAGCCGGAGAGTATGAAGCACGACTGTTCTTTAACAACTCTTATGAGGTTGAGGCGAGTGTTAGTTTTAGTGTAAAAAATTATAGCTCCTTAGGTCCATACACACCTATACGCTACCCGGAGATCGGCTTGCATGATAACTATGTCGTTTATTACCCGGAAGAGGGCATTACCTCCGATATGCCTGTCGTGTTGTTCTTGGAAGGTGGCGGAAATTCTGAGATAGATGATTATCGTGGGATTATGAAGTTCATGGCAAGTAAGGGGTACTTTGTCATAGGCTCGGAAGGTGGTCAAGATTATAACAGTAATTACTCAAAAGATATTCTCGATGGTGCTATCAATACTGCAAGAGATGCACATGGTCTTACTGTTGCTAAACTTGCTGTCATGGGGCACTCACAAGGAGGTGGGCAAGCATTTTATGTTATGAAATCCTTTCTTGACCAAGGCTATGGAAATGCAGGGAGTTTGGTACTTTCCATAGATGGTTGGTTTGCTTTTGATATGCTTCAAGCAAGCATGGGAACACTCAACACCAAAGTATCATTTATACAGATGAATGGCTTGCAAGGCACAGGAACTGATCCTCGAATACATTTGAGCTTATATAACCTTGCTGACAATAGCTCTAAATCATTTCTGACACTACCTCAAGATGAGCATGGATATGTTAAAGACAGCCTACAGGGTATGCTTGACAACAAAAGAGATATACTGCATTTAGTGGGTGCATTGACTGATGATGCTTTCAGTGGCAGTAATGAAGGATATAATTCTATACCAAATGAAAATAAAGCGACATATGATGAAGTCTACAATGCACTAGATGATGATTATTCCTATGATTGTGCAGGTGAAACAGCCGGTGCAAATGATTATTTTCCGGTTTATGGTAACAATATAAATTATTGTACGCCGGAAGCGTATCAGTAGCAAGCGTAGGGTGCGTCCCACGCACCCTCTCTATCCACCAACTCGTTGAAATGAAGTAAATTTTTAACAATGGTGGGTTTCGCTCTACCCACCCTACAAAAAAACCTTAAGTTAAGGGCAACCACAAGGGATTGCCCCTACGCCAATGGCATTGCCTTCGCGGCTACACAAAACAATCAATTCGGCCATATTTTCTTCAAATAAGTCTGCCACCCGTTCAAGACATTTGGCACGTTCTGCCACTTGCGTATCAATAATAGGTGCCGCTTGCCAAGTCTTATCTCGGAAAGTCTCAAGTTGCGCCATCAAAGCCTGAAGTTGTACCTGAGCATTTAAATTAAGACCACGCGAATTTTTGCGTTTTCCGTAAATATGGGGTGGCAAAACTATTTTTGGATTCGCAAAACAGCCCTGAGATTGTCGAAGAGCCAGCAAGGCTTCTACGGGATGCTTGACTAAATTTTCAATAGGTGTTTTGTCATCCACTAAACGATGCACAAAAGACGTATTTGCCCCATTTTCCAATAAGCGGCGCACCAGATTCGACATTGAAGTTGAGGATATTGGCGTAGGAGAAATTCAAACAAGGCGTCGCCCATCCCGTGTAAACGTTGAAATTCAAAATCACGTCGATCGGATGCCATTTCTAAAAGACTGATCGCGGTTTGAGCGTTATGGGTGGCAAATTGTGGATAAAAGCGCTGTTCGCAATTGAAAATATAGCGGGCGCAAGCGAGATAAGAGACATCGGTTGCCGCCTTATGGGTCAAAACTGGGTAGGCTGAGATACCCAATTGTTGGGCTTTTTTGATTTCTGAATCCCAATAAGCCCCTTTAACCAGACGCAGCGGAATACGTCAATGCCATTAAGTTAAGCAGAAATACGTTTTTTTTGTAGGGTGGGTAGAGCGGAGCGAAACCCACCAAATCGTTGAAATTTATAACAATGGTGGGTTTCGCTATCGCTCTACCCACCCTACAAAAAAACCTTAACTTAATGGCATTGAGCGGAATACGTCGAGCATGCTTTTTGGCGAGATGATTGAGCCAGTACAAGACTGGCAGTGCCTGCTTAGAATAAGCTTGCACCGCTAAGCCAAAACCGTCCCAGTCTCGGCAAATGTTGCTACTAAAGACTTTTTCAAACAATTCCAATGAGAGTTCGAGACGATCAATTTCTTCCGCATCAATGGTAATGGGCACATTAAATATTCTCGCTTGTTCGACTAAGCGTATCGTGCGACTCGTTTTGGCCTAATTCTTGCATTCGGATGTACGGGAAGGTAAGTTAAATAAAGCCTAGATACACGAT
>JSZA02000378.1 GCA_000785145.2 Candidatus Thiomargarita nelsonii | reverse complement strand
GATTGATTTGGTAACTTAAATAGGCTCTTTGAAGTTCAAAGATTTGGAGATCTAAATCAGTCTTAATTTTTTCGTAGTGTTTTTGAGTGACAGACTGAGTTTTTATGGGTAATGTACTAATTCTATGTATTTTAATGACATCTGATATTATTTCTTCATGGAATCCATAAAAACGAAATTGACTTGATTTTAAATCCAATTCACTGGAAAAATAAAGCATTTTATTATCATTAAAACTAATCTTTACCTCATCGAGCCAAACCTCTCTAACAAAATTCCCACCTGTCAGTACCCCGGCGATAATATTCAATACCGTACTTTTACCACTCCCATTAATACCCGCCAAAATATTGACATCCGGGTTTAAATGCCACTCAATATGGTATTTTCCCCAGAGCCCTTCAATCTCAATTTTCTTAATGTGCGTGATTTTTTCCATTTTTGTTATCCACAATAATTTCAAGGCATATTTATTATAATATCCATCGTCTCAACGCTCACCGTACACATCCGTTGCAATAATTCTATCACAGTTTCTTTGTAATCGGCAAAGCGATAGTTGTTGAATTTCTCCGCAATGGTTTTATTACGCGGTTTTTTTTCTTTATATTGATCAAGTATCCATTCTAAGGTCCAAAGCCATTAAGTTAAGGGCAACCATAAAGGATTGCCCCTACAAGAACCGTGATTTTTCGTAGGGGCGGGCAACCACAAGGGATTGCCCCTACGCCAATGGCATTGACGCCTTGCAAGGTGCTGGTAGTTTTGGATTTGTAGTCTGGACATGGTTTTAGATTTTACCTTTTACTAATTGCTCTACAACTACATCTGTTCCAACTATATTCGGCCATCTTGCATTCGGATTCTTATCCAATTGTTTGGCATTTTGCATGGCTTGTTCAACATAATCTTTAAAATGGTCAGTATTCAGCTTGGCTTTATTATAAGCACTGTTATGAACATTTTTTAATTCATCACCCAATTGTTCAGTGATTTTTTGGCAAGAGCTTGTTGTGATGGTAGGCAAAATATAATGGCAAAGTAACCAAGTTTCAAAACAAGGATTACTGATAGCCAATTTAAAACCACTGGCTTTAGCTTCTTTAGTCACTGAACTGAGTTTCTTATTTTTCCATCTATCAATCATCAACCATAGTTCATCACCAGCTTCTAATTTATGTTCTTGACGAAAATGTTTTAATCTTTCTAAAACATACTCTGGCGAAGATTTGTTTTAAACTGCGAACAATAGGGCGTTTTTTTCTCTGTGTCAGTGCCATCGATATCATCCTAATTGATCAAGTTCACCAAGAAAAGGAATCCCCCCAAATCGCCCTTGAAGATAACCCTTTTGAATATTTAAGTCGGGGCTCATTTTTAGATTAATTAATGAATAAAGATGTGAGGCACCTTGCTCATCTTTTTCTAAAAACCAGATTTCATCTTGACGCAATAAGTTTAAATCCAATAAATGGGTATCGTGCGTTGTAAAGATTAACTGACTACGATGTTGATTGGTACTCCCTTTTAGATAAGCTGAAAAATTTAGGTAATAACGCATGTAAACTGCGATCCAGTTCATCAATGATATATACTTTTTCACTAGAAAGCAGATCAAGTAATATGGGTAAAAGATGCGTTAGTCGTTGCGTACCCGCTGATTCTTTAGCAAAGTCAAAAGAAATAACACTACCATCAGAGCCACGATGTAGCGTTTCTAAACGGTAAAGTCTTGGCTCACCCGATTTGTTAGCAGATAAGGTATAAGATGTACCTTCACCGAACATAATAATCGTGCCGCCAGTACGAATATCATTCTCTATTTCTAGTCGTATTTGCTCTGGCAATCCCGGAAAATGTTTGTCGTAATTAACATCCTCTTCAACCGTTTTAATGCTATGTATGCCTGTATCGGCTTGTTTCAAAAAATCACTTAAAAAAGTAATAAAGGGTTTTTCTGCTCTAATTTCCAAGGGTAAATAACGCGGCGTTACAGGAATAACTTGCAAAATATCTTCAAACCATTCATAAAGTGGCTTTAATTTTTCTACATTCCGCTCCAACGCTTCGGTTAAAAAGAGTTGATTAGGGCGTGTGCCTTGGGCAACAAATTCAAGAAACTGTCTTTGTTTAGAATTTTGTCGTGCTAATGAGCCGCCTAATTCAATTGTCACTTTACCCGCAGTCACACGCTCGAAATAACGCAATTCTCTTTTTTTAGGGGTAACAAATAACCATTCTTCAAGCACTCGTTGGTTATTAATGATAAACCCGTAATGATAGTGAATATTTTTATAGAAAATAATAAATTCAAAGCGACTTGGTTGAGTTCGCCATTTTTTATCAAAACTAAAAGGCGTAACCGGAATGGGTTTAGTGCTTTGTGTTCCATTAACAATAAGCTGTTTAGCAAAACCGATAGCTTCAACTAATTTGGTTTTACCATGCGCGCCGTATAAAGCACTGGTGCGTAGTAAATCCGTTTCGGGTGTTAGTTGAATCAAATGATTTTTATGTTGTTCAAGCTCTGCACTGGCTACCATAGAAAATAGGGTTTCTTCGGCAAAGCACATAAAATTTTTAACAATAAATTGGAGTAGCATATGGAGTTATTAGTTATTTATATTGGTGGCGCACAAATCCCTGCCAATCAAAAAGGCTCCTTGACAAAATTATTTTAACATTATTGTCAAGAATGGGTACAAGAAAAAAACTTGAGCATCGAGTTTCATTAATTTTTCTGAAAATGTTTCTACAAGAACAGGAAAATTTCCTATTGGATAGCCTAATAAAATAATATTATTATTGCAATAATTAATTTTATCAAAGAACACCTTTCACGAAACTGGAGTTGACTATGGTAGGAGTCCAAACTTTAGTTTGGGCCGCACTAATCCGTGTAGTTATTGTGTTGGAAAATTATTTAGGGACATGTATAATGCTAAACCAGGACTCTCATCCGTCCCGATGGCTCGCTTTCAGTTAACTATAGTATTTCAGAAAATAGGAGTCCAAGATTTATCTTGGCTGTCCCAAGATAAATCTTGGACTCCTAGCAAAAAAATTCTGTAAATTCTAAAATTCTGTAAATTCTGATTCTGACAAAATAAGGAGCAAACAATGAACCTAAAATACCTAACTCTAGGCTTAACCCTATTAAGCCTAATAGCCTGTACTAATGAAGTAAAAAACGATCCACCAACACCACAATCAACAACCACCGCCCCTCCTCCCATCGAACCGGGCGGGCATAAGGCTCTGGCTAAAGCCCCTCCCATCCTACAAATCGATCCGGGCGGGCATAAGGCTCTGATTAATGATGTCACATTCACCTCCGATGGTCGTTATTTAGTCTCGGCGGCAGATGACAAAGTAGTGCGAGTCTGGGACTTAAAAACTGGAAAAACAGTGCGAACGCTGCGAGGACAAATCGGTGCTGGGCATGAAGGCAAGATTTTTGCTATGGCACTGTCGCCGGATGAACGGTGGTTGGCGGTGGGGGGATGGATGAAAATTCCCGGTGAATCTGGACACCATATCCGCCTCTACAACTTCCCCACTGGCGAATTAGTTACGCTGCTTAAGGGGCACAACAATGCCGTTTTATCCTTAGCATTTTCCCCCGATAGCCGCTATCTGGTGTCGGGTAGCGGTGATAACAAAGCCATTATTTGGGACATCAATCAACAGCAGCGGCTACACACCCTAAAAGGACATACAAATGACATCTACGCAGTAGCCTTTACTCCCGATTCTAAGCGTGTGGTGACTGGTAGTTTTGATCATAGTTTGCGTCTGTGGCGACTGGCTTCTGGTGAGCTGATAGCCAAATTGCAAGGGCATTCTGATAAACTATCTTCAGTAGCAATATCTCCAATTGATGGCACTATAGCTTCTGGAAGTGCGGATCACACTATTCGCCTCTGGGATGGAGTAACGGGGCAGTTTATTAAAACCTTGGCTAATCAGGGCACTATCGTTGGTAGTTTGTCCTTTAGTCCTGATGGGGGTTATTTGGTGTCTGGAGTTGGTTCTGCACCGCATCACTGTCATGTATGGTCTTATCCCAGCGGCAAGGAAATAGTCACCTATAAAGAACATGACAACGTTGTAATTGCTACCGCCATAAGTCCCGATGGACGCTGGGTGGCTACGGGTGGTGGTGATAATAAAGAAATTCACATCTGGAATCGGCGCGATGGCACACTCAAACCGAAGGTCAGCGAAGCTAAACAGCGGCTGCGGGGTGTTGGTGCTAGTATTTGGGCGGTGGGTTTTTCTAGGGATGGAAAATATATGGCTTGGGGGAAAAATACTAAGTCTGGATTGCAGGTTAATGATTATGGACCATTAGAACACCGCCTAAGACTCCCCAGTTCCGATAATCCACTAGGAACACCCAAACAAATCAAACCCAATCAAAACTACCTTCGCGCTAAAGATAAATGGCAAGATTGGACTTTGTCTCACCGTAAGGGCGGTGATTATGGTTATGATGCCATCCTTGACATTAAAAACCAAAACCGCACTATTGCCAGCATTGAACGCGAGGCTACTGATGGTTATGATCACCGCTCCTACACCTTCACACCCAACGGACAAACCATCATCAGCGGCGGAGGTGCTGGAGTTCTCACCGCCTACCAACGCAATGGCACTAAAATCGGCGATTATATTGGGCATACTGGCGATGTTAGGGCTGTGACGGTTTCGGCAGATGGACGTTTTTTGCTTTCTGGTAGTGTTGATCAAACAGTGCGGCTTTGGAATCTAAGAACGCGGGAGAATTTATTGACTTTGTTCCATGGAAGTAATGGAGAATGGGTAGTTTGGATTAATAGTGGGCATTATGCTTCTTCGCCATTAGGCGATAAAATGATTGGTTGGCAGATAAATAAAGGAGTTGATAAAGCCGCTGACTATATTTCTGCTGCTCAATTAGCTCAACATTTTTATCGCCCTGATATAATTAATGCCGCTATCAAACTAGGCAGTGCCAAACAAGCCCTAGCTCAAGCAGAAAATACTCGTTTCAATCTAAACCTGCTAACACGCAAATTACCGCCTAAATTTCAAATCATCTCACCGAGTAGCGGTACTCGCGTCACCACTGGAATTGTGCCCGTTAAACTAAAAATAGCGGCTAATACCGTAGCAATTGAAAAATTTATGGTTTATGTCAATGGACGTGAAGTCACTCCACATAAAATCCGTAAAATGCGCCCATTCATACAACAACACACAAAAACCATAGAAGTTCCCTTAGAAACTGGCAAGAATAGAATCACCATCAGAGCCAAAAATAGTATTGGTATTAGCAGCGTCGAACTAAACTTGCAATATGCAGGCGCCACTCAAATAAGACAAGGCAACTTACACCTACTAAGCATAGGTATAAGCGAATATCTCAACTTAGATAGGCAACAACAACTGAAATTTGCTGCCAAAGACGCTGATGCAATACATAACTTACTACAAACACAAGGCAAAAAACTCTATCGTGGAATAAAAGCCACATTACTATCTGACAACAGCGGCACGATACCAACCAAGAGAAATATTGAACAAGCTCTAAAACAACTAGGCAATGCCCAAAAAAATGATACCAGTATAATATATCTATCTGGACATGGCATGAACATAGGCAAAGACTACTACCTAATCCCCAGAGATGCAAAACATCGTGGTTCCCAAATAGACAAAAACAGCCTAGTATCATGGCAACAAATACAAAACGCGCTAGTCTCCGGCTTAGGGCGAAAAATTTTGCTAATAGATACCTGTCATGCAGGCAACGCCTTCAACCCACGATTACTAAAAGAGTCAGCCGCTCAAGACATAATCGTACTAAGTGCCACAGATGCAGATAATGTATCCTTAGAAATGGAAGGGCTAGGGCATGGAGTATTTACCTATAGCCTACTAAAAGGCTTAAAAGGCAAAGCTGATCTGTTCGACGAAGACAATGCCAAAAAAATCACGTTCAAAGAACTAGATGCCTATGTCTCACTCTTGGTAGCCCAACTAACCGGCAACAGACAAAAAACCGTCTCACAAGCTGGCAGTGGTGGATTTACAAACTTTACCTTTATGCAACGGTGAACATGATATAATCCTTCGATGGTTTAGCTCAATGCCACCTTCGTTAAGGGCAACCATAAAGGATTGCCCCTACATGGACCGTGATTTTTCGTAGGGGCAATCCCTTGTGGTTGCCCTTGACTTCGTTTCGGGAAACGAAGTAAGCGGAGCTAAATCCGCTCCGCTCCATTCCCGAAACAACTGATAAAAGGATATTTGTAGGGTGCGTCCTACGCACCTTTTTCGCGTCAGGGTGCGTAGGACGCACCCTACAAAACCTCGTAAATGGACTTATGTATTTCTCGTTCCCACGCTCTGCGTGGGAATGCCTGCTTGGACGCTCCCGCGTCCGGCTACGAGTTTGCAGGACGCGGGAGCGTCCAGACAGGCATTCCCACGCAGAGCGTGGGAACGAGATAAATTATCAGTTGTTTCGGGAATGGAGCGGATTTCCCGAAACCGGAGTCCAAAATTATCAGTTGTTTCGGGAATGGAGCGGAGCGGATTTCCCGAAACCGGAGACTGAAATTATCAGTTGTATCGGGAATGGAGCGGAGCGGATTTCCCGAAACCGGAAAATTATCAGTTGTTTCGGGAATGGAGCGGAGCGGATTTCCCGAAACCGGAAAATTATCAGTTGTATCGGGAATGGAGCGGAGCGGATTTCCTCCCGTAGGGATCTTGAAGTCAGCGAAGCTAAACCCAGTAGAAACAGGTGATCAACAATGAAATTAAAAAAAATACTAATAATATTAATAATACTGATTGGTACAAATCAAGCTCATAGTGCCCCTAAAAATGATGAGCCAGTATATATTGGCAACAATAAGCCATTAGCTTTAGTTATTGGTAATCGTACCTACCAACATCAGCCCCTGAGAAATACGATCAATGATACTATTGATATAGCGGCTGTTTTGCGAAAAATTGGTTTTGAAGTCATTTTAAAAACCAACTTAAATCAAAGCCAAATGGATGACGCGATTGATAATTTTGGTAATCGATTATTGCAAACTCAAACAGTTGGCTTATTCTATTTTTCTGGGCACGGAGCCAATGTCGCTGGTACTAATTATTTATTACCGATTGATAACAAAAAAATTAGACGAGCCAAGCATTTGCGATACTATGCCATTGATGCCCATAAAATATTACAAACAATGGAAAAAGGTAGAAATAACAGCATCAACATAATGATTTTAGATGCCTGTCGCAATGATCCATTTCCTAATATAAATAAAAGCCTCAATCGAGGTTTAAATAGAATAAATACAACGGGATCAATTATAGCCTTTGCAACTGCGATTGGTGATACCACTCCTGACAATAGCCCTAATGGTCGCAATGGATTATTTACCTACCACCTCATATCAGGCTTAAACAAAGCCTATAAAACAAAGCAACGTATCGTTGACATGTTTATAGACATAATGAATGGAGTAAAAAAAGACACTAAAGGGCAACAACAACCTTGGTATAACTCATCTTTACAAGGAAAATATTGCATAGGTGGATGTGGAGAAACTATACCAGTCACAAAACCTAAAGATTATTTTCAAGACCATTTAAAAAAGGGAGATTTAGGGCCAAAAATGACATGGATTCCCGCCGGATCAGTTGTTATGGCTAATAAAACAATAGATATTGGACGTTTTGCGATGGGAATTTACGAAGTGACAGTCGCTGAATACTTAAACTTTGTCAAATCAACCAAATCTAACTTACCAGAATGGCAAAAATATGCCAATATTAGTAGAATAAAACGTTATTACTCAAAACTAGGCACCGCCTTAAAAGGCGACAACTACCCAATAGTAGGAATATCTTGGCATAACGCGAAGGCATACACAAAATGGTTAAGCCAACAAACCGGAGAAACTTACACCTTACCAACAGAAGCTCAATGGCAATATGCCGCTCGCGCTGGAACCAACATAAAATATTGGTTAGGGCAAGCCAACTGCTTAAATTGTGGAGAACAATTTGAATATACAGCACCAGTAGGAAGTTTTACTAAAAATCCATTTGGACTATATGACATGCTAGGCAATGTGCAAGAATGGACCTGCTCAGAATATAGAGGAGAAAAACAAAAATGCGTAGATAAAAATCGCATAGACAGCACCCGCCTAAGCCTAGTCGGAGGCGGATGGGATACAGACCAATTACAACTAACATACCGAAGCAAATGGTCAGCAACTACTCGATATGCAACAATTGGATTTAGAGTGGTTAAAATAATACATCAAGGAGACTCACAATGAAAATACTAACAGCAGTATTAATAATACTGCTAACAGCTTGTGTCTCAAACCCAACAAAAACCGAACCAGCCAGCTACTTAAAATACATAAATGCCAACTCATTTGATCAACGGCTATCAGTAGCTATGGAACAAGAGACACCAGAAATAGAAATAGGCATACTAAGCCCATTTTCATCAAACAACATCCCAGAAAGACTAGACAACTGGTTAAGTGCGATAAACGAAAATGGAGGAAAAGTCAAACCCAAACCAGCCGACGGAGAAAGAATAATAGAGTCTCTAAAAATAATACTTGGCAACATTTACCAAGACTTCACTAGATACGCTCCGGCGAAAAACTACAGCGTCGCCGAATTGATATATAGACGCAATGAAAGCGGAGAGGCGATGATAGAAAAGATAATTTTAAAAAAAAGGTAAGCCTTGGCTTTGCCATCTCAGAAAGAGTGAATTATAGGTAGTACTCTGTCAATTTGTTTTTTTGGAGTACAAAGCTTTAGCTTTGTACTGTCTGACAAAGCTAAAGCTTTGTACTCCAACCCATCAAGAAT
>JSZA02000227.1 GCA_000785145.2 Candidatus Thiomargarita nelsonii | reverse complement strand
TGGTATTAGGAGTCCAAGATTTATCTTGGGCGTCGGCTCTCCCAAACTAAAGTTTGGACTCCTGAATACCTTAACTTAATGGCATTGAGGGGTTGCCCGCCCCTACAAATTTTCATTAAATCCTTCTTGAAATGGCTGAGGATACCGCAGCTTGGTATCCTTCAAATGACTCATTGGGTTCTGGCACAGTAAATGAAACCTGCTGGTTATCAATTCTGATAAACCCCTTCAATTCTTCACTCTCCCGTTCCTCTACTTTTAAATCAATCACTTCAAGAAGGTTTTGTAGGGCAAGCCCTATTTCTGTCTGTTTTTCTGAATCTAAACCAAGTGCTTTCCAGCTATTGAGGGCGTGTTCTTCTCCGGCTTTTCCTAGTGTGAAGAAATGCTCGACAAGAGCATCATATAGCGTACTCTCACCCATTTTCTGCTCAAGAAAAGAGATGATTTCTCTATCTGTCATTTCCAGTTCTGATGGCAGCCATTCTTTAAGTTGTCTTGGAATAAACGTGATTAATGGCTCTCCATTAACCATCCCATTTATAATGTCTTCCTTAACCATCTGCTCATAGTCTGGTCTTGGATCAGAGTGGGTACGTTTTGATAATTGAATCAGTGCCATCGCTTCACTTCTATGTCCACTTATCCCAAATCCAGACAGGAAATGATCTAAAATATCGTGAACAAAAACCGAGGTGTTAATTTTCTGTCCCGTCTCGCGAGTACTTGCTATGATTTGAGGATCTCCTATTGTTGCGTCCAATTTCCATCCCCTAGCGCCAAACCCATCATCCCATGATTGTTTGTAGGTTACTGGCACACACACCCCTTGTGAAAGAATTTGCAGAAACTTTGTTGGGTATTGCTGTACATCTTTTAACGAGTTATTGCCTAACGACATGGTTAATGACTCCTATTAAATAACTATTAAATAATTATAAGGCTTTTTTGCACAAGATGCTTAAAAATGACAAATCCGTTGGACTCAGTGGAGACTTTGAAATTGTAATCGGGCGTGGCAAAGGGAGTGCGATTCGTTTGACGGCTGAAGAAGTCCCTCATATTGCGAAAAAACATGCCATTCTCAAGCGTGTCCGTGACCGTTTATTTATTCAAGACCTTGGCTCAGATGTAGGGACCATCCTTGACTCACGTCGTTTGCCTAAAAAAATGTGGGAAGAAATTGTCCAAAAGACAATTGGCTATAATGAAATTAAATTAGGTGAAACGCCCATTGGTATTAATGCCCAATTATTTAGAGGGCGCCCCCGTGTGGGGATAGAAACAACCGCTTTGTATTATAGAATTTTTGACAAATTGATTTGTAATGGGGCTTATATACGCGCAAAGCCTGGGACGATGACAGCGATTATGGGGCCGGCTGGGTGTGGTAAAAGTACACTACTTGATTTGGTCAATGGATATCGCACGCCCACCAGTGGCAAAGTTTTTGTCATTCAAGATAAAGAGCCTATCAATGTCCATCAAGATTATGCTAAAGTGCGAGAATGGCTGGGTTATTTGCCCCAAGATGATGTGATGATCCCTGAATTGACCGTTTATCAATCTTTAAATTACTGTTTAAGGCTCCAATTTATTGGATTAGCCGCCGCAATACGGGAGCATATTATTCGTCAAACTTGTCGCCATTTAGGTTTTGATGACTCACGACGCTTGAATAAATTTTTAAATACCGTCATAGGCTCCTCAGAATCAGGTATTCGTGGCTTGAGTGGTGGCGAAAGAAAAAGGGCGAATTTGGCACATGAATTGATAGCTATGCCATTAATTTTATTACTCGATGAGCCCACGTCGGGTTTGTCATCGGTTGATGCTGATAAAATCGTGAGATTGTTACAAAAGTTGACGCGACTTGATCAGTTGACAACAATTGCCACGATACATCAGCCGAGCCGAGATACGTTTGAGCGTTTTGATACTTTATTATTGATGAATCATGGAGGGACAGTGGCTTATTATGGTCCGAGTCAAGAAGCGACTCATTATTTTGAACAAGTGACTGGCATTTCTAGTGGAAAACGTAATCCCGCTGAATATTTGTTGGAAATTTTAGATAATCCCTATTATAATCAAAAAGTAACGGAATCTTTTGAAGGCGCCAATCAATTTCAGTTTATCACGCCCCGTCGTCAATAGAAGGGGGAAATATTTATGCGCACAATTGGTCAGTGGATAGTTTTAATACAACGCAATTTCCGAGTGATTTTTGCTGATAAACTCAATCTTTCTTTAATCTTTCTTCAAGTTCCCCTGATTGCCATGCTGATTGTTGTCGCCTTTTATCATTTTGACCGTGATAAGCAAAACTTCGATGAAGGCGCTAGAATATTATATTATTTTGGCGTGATGAAAGAGCCGTTACAGCAGGCTAATAAAACGATCAATATTGATACTTTGCATAGATATGCTAAGACGATGGCACTAGAAATGAATATTGCGACGCGGCATGATTATATCGAAAAAACCATTAAGCCTTTTTTTGAAAGAAAAAATGTACCTCTCCCTGACTTAACATTTACTTATCTTAAAAAAGAAATACAGTTTATTAGTGACATAGCGAGCATACGACGTGGCAGTGTTTATTTTCTCTTAGTCGCCGCCAGCATTTGGTTTGGTATCATGAACTCATGCAAAGAAATAGTCACAGAGTTGCCTCTTTTAAAGAGAGAAAGTCGCTCTTATTTATTTATTTCTCCCTATTTATCGGCAAAATATTTTGTTTTAACAATCATTTTGGGCATACAAACCGGTTTATTGTCCATCATGGTCGTCCCATTGTTGCTAAAATTATCAGGGATGGATACGCTATCGATTTGGCTTATATTGTGGACAGCCGCATTTGTCTCAGCCTCAATGGGTTTATTTATCTCAAGTGTCGTGAACAGTTATCGTATGGTGCTCACGCTAGTCCCATTGTTAATGATACCTCAATTATTATTTGGAGGATTATTACGACCGCCCGTTGATTTAGATAATACGACTTGGTCTCATCTCACCAATGCCTTAAGTGCAATCACGATCCAACGCTGGGCTTTTGAATCTATTTTGACAACTGACGCTTATGCAAAAGGGGGCATTTTGAAATTAGAAGTCAATCCGAAAAGTAGCGGCGAACTGGAACTTTTGCAAGCAAAGAATACGTCATTAGTGAGTTCATTTTTTAAGCCACGAAAATGGGGCTCATTGTGGCCACCCTTATTATATTTATTGAGTGCCAGCGTTGTGTTTTTTATAGGCGGCTATTTGGCGTTACGCTGGCGTTTTACTTGAGGAGTCCAAAAAATGATTATGCGTCATCCAATACTACTAACGACACTCATTCTCTACCTTCTTAGCATAGGAACGGCTTATGCTTTCTCACTAGAAGTGGTTGATCAGCTTGATATCAAAGCGATAAAAAGCATCAAATTCAAACAAACCGATGAAGAATTTCGAGCCGATGTTGTTGTACAATTTAGCACTTCTGCCAAATCAGCCATCAAATTCAGAAATGCGAACTTTCTCATCACCTTTAAAGATGACAAAGACAATGAAGTTTATTTAGGCACGACTCAATCTGAAGAACTTTTTTTTCCCGCCAGTGAAGATGGCACTGAAAAACTAAAAGAAGAGAATTTGGCGGTTTATGTGGGTAAAAATGATCTGGATACCATCACTCGTTTGATAAAGATCTTTAATCTCATTGGAAATCCTGAATCTGAGTTTACGATGATCTTATCAGGGACGACTCAAGTGGGTACCAAAGCGAGACGGGGTTGGATTTATCAGGGGCGTGTTGAGATAGAAGATTTTAGCTTTCATCCCACTATTCAACGAGAAGTGCTGTTTAAATAGACAAATTAAAGGTAAAGCTTATGTTACTAACGATAAACGATAAACCGATTAAGAGAGTTGCCGTTATTAACGATACCGCCTCAGCCCGCGAAGAGATGGCAGAGAATATCTTCGATGCTGGCTTAGAGCCAATCATTCAGAGTTCTCGCCAGAATTCGATAGATGAATGTATCGCAACCGTCACAAGCCAGGCAGAGGCGGCTATTTTGGAACATCATTTAAAATCAGACCATTATGCTAATTTTATGGGGGCAGAGGCGGTTGCCCGGTTGTATAGGCAACAATTTCCCTCACTACTGATAACCGCTTGGGCGGATGCTGACATAGATAATATTCGTCTCTATCGTCGGTATATTCCAGTGCTGGTTGAAACGAGTCATGCCGACTCAGAAATTCTGACGCAAGGATTTAAGCAGTGTCTCAACGAATTTGAGAATCGTTACTCTCCTGACAGGAGACCGTGGCGTACTATAATCCGAATTGAAGAGATCGACAGGGTACGATCAATGGTTTATGCGCTTGTGCCGGGGTGGGATCCCCACAAAATTGTCAAGTTTCCACTCAGTTTAATTCCTGAGAACTTACAGCCAAACCTAGAGACAGAACCCCACTTATTTGCCAAGGTCAATATCGGTGCAGCTCATCACGATGAACTTTATTTTACCGAGTTTGAAGTTGCCGAAAAACCGGGAGGGGAGTATGCCAAATTTTTACGTTCTTGATGTGGCTCATGGCAACAGCGCGGTATTGATTGACTCGGCGGGAGTAGTCGTTATTGATGCAGGCCCAAAAACGGCTCTCTTAGAATTTCTGCTTGACAACAACATTCACAAAATTGATGTGTTGCTACTTTCTCATGCTGATAGGGATCATATTGCGGGCGTTATTACTTTAGTTGCTTCAGGACAGATACAATTTGGCCGTGTCTATCTGAATTCAGACGCGACGAAAAACAGTCAGATATGGGATGTATTGATATATACGCTTTGGGATGCCCATAAAAAAGGTCTTCTCTACTTTGAACCAAGCCTCACTCCACATCTCAATGGCAAACTAGATCAAGGTGAAGTCACCATCGAAGTTTTGGCACCCAATCAGTATATCGCGGCAAAAGGCCCGGGTAGTCGAGATCGTCAAGGACGAAAATTAAGCTCAAATTCAATCAGCGCGGTAATCCGTTTATCTTACAAAGGAAAGCCCCTCGTACTTTTGCCCGGCGATATCGATCAAGTGGGATTGGATAATTTGTTAGAAGATAATGCTGAGCTGGCAGCATGGCTCACAGTGTATCCGCATCATGGCGGTAAGCCAGGCGGTCAAAATGTCAAGGCATTTGCCACCCGTTTTTGTCAAGCCGTTAAGCCAGAAGTCGTCATTTTTTCAATCCGTGACAATGAAAGACAATTTCCAACCAAGGAAGTCGTTGAGACGCTGGAAGAAACCCTAGATAATGTTCGCATATTTTCCACTCGTTCTTCTGAGCAGTTACATCAGGATGGAGTGGGGCATATACACTTAGATTTTGAATCACTTAAATTAAGTTATTAAATTAACAAGGATAAATAAACAGTTCAACTGATAACTGATAGCTGATAACTGATAACTTGTTTTCTGAGCCAAAATTCCTTATAATTTCGCCCCTTTACCAATTAATGGAGAATAAATTTATGTACGCTCTGATCCAAACAGGCGGCAAACAATATAAAGTCGCCCAAGGTAATACCCTAAGAATAGAGAAAATCCCTAATGAGATTGGAACGATCGTGGATTTTAACAATGTACTCATGGTGGCTGATGGAGATAATCTCAAAATTGGGGCACCGCTGGTAAACGGTGGAAAAGTCACAGCAACGGTGGAGACACAAGGGCGCGACAAAAAAGTCAAAATCATCAAATTTAAACGCCGTAAACACCATCGTAAACAAATGGGGCATCGCCAATATTATACTGATGTGAAAATCACCAGTATTATGGCAGATGGCATCGAGCCGGTGGCTGTCTCTGAAGAGCCAAAAATTGAAACAACATCAGAAAACAACGTAACTGAGGTAACACAACATGGCACATAAAAAAGCAGGCGGTAGTACCCGCAACGGGCGCGATTCCGAATCAAAACGCCTTGGCGTCAAACGTTATGGTGGTCAAAAAGTATTGGCGGGTAATATTTTAGTACGCCAACGAGGGACAAAATTTCATCCAGGCTTGAATGTGGGTAAAGGCAAAGATGATACCGTGCGACTCGTTTTGGCCTAATTCTTGCTTTCAGATGTATGGGAAGGTAAGTTAAATAAAGCCTAGATACACGATTTTTATATGTGTATAAAATTTCTTATATGGTGTGAATGGATTCGCCTCCCCAGGCAGACTGGGAGAAAGTAATGTCCGGTGGTTAGATGTTTTAACTGTCAGTGCAAGGACTTCAAAGCTCATGGGAGCAAACGTTACGGATAGTCTGGAAAGTTGTGGAAATCTCTTCCATATTACAAATGGTAAGGTGAGTAGTTATAGCATCTTATCCTGTTGAAGAGGTCCAGGTAACACATATAGCGTGATAATTGAGTAAGGTCGGTCACTTTGGTCGAAAGACAAAAGGTTTGTAGGGCGTGAAATGTAGAATTGTTTCACGTCATCTGCCCAATACACATCCGATTAGGGATATTATCTAAGTCCACAGGTAACAAACATATAAGAGAAACGAGGAAAAACGATGTCAGTATGTCACTTGCCGGAGCGCAAGAGGAGTGTGCAAACACTTAGCGACAGCATCGGGTAGGATAGAGTGGGAAGCTAACGCCAGTTGAAATCGTCCTTGTGGGATACTGGATATGCTGATTCACTCTCGGTTTTGTGTTAATATTGAATTCTTATTAAGCAATGGGTACGCTATCTTATGTACTAATAACGCGAGGTTCACACCTAAATTATGGAAACTCTTCAACAATCATTGCGTGAAGATGGTTCCCTCTCCCTACCATTGGAGGGGGCGACCTCTCACAGTGAAATAGATAAAGTTCATACGGTTAGCGGGATACGGCATTGTCCCTCCTGTTTTAAAACGATAAGTTCACCGGACATGCGTTTATGGGATTGGGACGAAATCATCTGGGGCAAAGTGCGTCGGCTTGTTTTTAACTTGCAGAAACGGATTTATAAGCTTACAAAAGCAGGAAAGTACAGAAAAGCACGTAGCTTGATGTACCTATTACAACATTCGCATTATGCGTCGTTATTAGGAGTCCGTAAAGTAACAACGGAGAATAAAGGTAAGAAGACTCCTGGAGTTGATAAAGTTAAAGTAACTACGCCAAAGCAGAAAATGAATTTGGTGGTTAATGTGTTAGATACAATACAAAAGGGCTGGGATAAGTACGAAGCGAAGCCGGCTAAGAGAATTTACATACCGAAAGCGAATGGCAAAGAAAGGCCACTGGGTATTCCAACAGTATTGGACAGAGCAATGCAGGCAGTTACTAAGTTTGCTTTGGAACCGTTTTATGAGGCAAAGTTTGAATCAGCAAGTTATGGGTTCAGACCTGGTATGGGATGTCACGATGCTATTGAAAAAATAGCGTCGGTACTACTCAATAAACAGAAATGGATACTAGATGCCGATATAAAAGGGTTCTTCGACAACATTGACCACAAGTTTATCGTAGAACAAACAGATAAGTACTGGAGACCTATAGTCAAGAAGTGGCTTAAAGCGGGATATATGGAGGAAAACAAATACAACCCGACTAAGATGGGAACACCACAAGGGGGCATCATATCCCCTCTCTTGGCCAACATAGCCTTAGACCAAATGGAGACCGACCTGATTAAACACCTACGGGGAATAAAAGGTTGGAAAAAGAAAATCGGCACCACAAAAGTCAGCATAGTCTCTGATAAGAAGACTGGTAAGAAATATAAAACAAGAGTACATTTATACACCTCAGTTATAAGATACGCCGATGACTTTGTAGTAATCCATGAGGAAAAAGAGGTAATTGAGGAATCCGAGAGATTCATCAAAGAATGGCTAGGATTAAGAGGTTTAACTTTATCGGAAGAAAAGACCAAAATTGTTCATTCAACAGAAGGTTTCGACTTTCTGGGGCACCACATTAGGCATTATGAGAACAGAGTTAAAGGTACTTATAAGATGAAGTTGCTTAATGGAACGCCAACTGAGCAAAGAAGGGCAATAGCGTCGCACGTATTACGAGTGGAACCAACCAAAGCAAAGGTTAATGCTCACTACCAAGAATTAAGTGACATTATAGGAAAAATGAAAGCAACAACTCCAAGAGAGTTAATCGGTATCCTGCAACCAAAAATATCAGGTTTTGCAAATTACTACAAAACGGTACACTCCAGTGAGGCGTTTGGGAGACTAGACGCGCTCATTTGGAAAAAGTTATATCAATGGGCCTTGAGGCGACACCCAAATAAAGGTAAGAAGTGGGTGGCGGATAAATACTTTTGTACTGTAAAAGATAGGAAATGGACTTTTGCGGAACTGAAAGGCAAAGGAAAGGACAGAGAGATAGTAAAATATCTCAAAGGTTACTCTAAGCATAAAGAAAGAACTGGGAGTTATGCAAAGGTCGGTTTTGATAGGTCTTATGAGGATGGAGATACCGCCTATTGGGCGGGACGACTATCCAATGGTTATGGGAACATCACTCCATCAAAAGCTAAATTGTTGAAAAGACAAGATGGATTATGTCCGGTATGTAAATGGGCATTAACGAATGAAGACTTACCTGAAGCTCATCACATAAAACCTCGCCAATTCGGCGGACTGTGCAAATATGAGAACCTGGTGTTAGTGCATATACATTGCCATGACAAAATCCATCGAGAACATGGGAAACAAAAACGGAAACTGTGTAAGGGTACAAGAGAGTATGATGAGCTAGTTAAGAAAGGCATTTTTGTGTCACCTGAAGTTGAGGCAAAATACCCCGATATAGCTAAGATGAGAAAGGGGCCTGAGACGAATAAAGGTAGCTCAAAGATACTTAGATTGGGAAATGACCCAGGAATAATAAATAGGGACAAGGACACAGTACCGTCAGAAACCCACAGCAATGAGGATAAGAAACAGAAAATTCCTCCTGTACGAAATCTGAAATGACCCAATAATAACAA
>JSZA02000379.1 GCA_000785145.2 Candidatus Thiomargarita nelsonii | reverse complement strand
TGATGAAATTGATTTGCATTTGCACCCCAAATGGCAGCAGCGTGTGCTGGTTGATTTGATCAAGACTTTTCCAAATACACAATTTATTGTGACAACTCACAGTGCGCCGGTACTCACCACAGTTAAGCCAGAAAATATTGTGGTGTTATCTTACCAAGAGGGACAACTTACCGCCAATTCACCTAGCTCAAATAGTTACGGTGCCCAAGCTGGACGAGTGCTTAATGAAATCATGGGTATCGAACAACGCCCTCCGGCTCAATTTAATGAATTTACCCAATTACTTGAACAATATCGTGACTTCATTAAGCGTGATCAAGGAGAAAGAGACGAAGCCTTGAATTTGCGTTATAAACTCAATCGCTTATCTGGCAGTGATCCGGAATTGCTGAAAGCCGATATGGAAATTAGGCGGCGGCGTGTGCTCAGGAGAAAGGTATGAAAAAAGTCAAGCAATTGCAATCTGCTCCAGCTAGTTTGCAAGACTTTCTGAGAGAGTATCCTTATGAAAAACGGAAGATAATAGATTGGAAAGCCTTTGGTAATGAAGGGGGACAAGCTAAGAGTGATCTGATACAAGCCTTAGACGAAGTTCAACAGGGTTTGTGCGCTTATTGCGAGATTGCACTGGTTAAGCAAACAGATAAGGGGCCAATCTATGATCGTCAAATAGAACATTTTCACCCGAAATCAGATATTCCTAGCAGCATTGATTGGATGTTTGAAATAAGTAATTTATTTGCCGCATGTCGAGGTGGCTCTCAGATTCTTATGTTTGGTGAGGACTCAAGTTTTAAAGATGACGAACGTTGCTTAGAACCCTATCAGAAAAATCATAGTTGTGGAGAAACTAAAAAAGATGACAATTTAGACAATATTATTCTAAAACCTAGCGAATTACCGGTTTCGCCCTCATTGTTTGTGGTCTCAGATGATGGGGGTGTGGATGAGAAGGCTTGTAGTCAAACCGGCGTTGAGATTACAAAAGCCGTGATGACAATAAAACGATTGAATTTAGATTGTGTGCGTTTGCGTAACGCTCGACAAGCGATTTGGGAGAAATTGAATGAGGTCCTGGCGGTTGAATGGGAAAGTTTAGGTGATGAGGCAACTGATGATGATTTTGAGACTTTATTAGCACAACTGGCTGAAGAGATGCTGACATTTGAACAAAACGAAGGATTACCGGCCTTTTTCACCACAATTCGTAGTTTTTTTGGTGTTCATGCTGAAACGGTTCTCAGTCAAGCATCTCAAACGCCACGCAGGTTTGCAAACGGCAAAGCAAGCGTAATTTGAACTAAGAAATCAGATTTTTTGAAAAAATCGGATTTCTAGCCCTAACAAACACCCCAAATTTCGCCGAACAGCAGAGTAGGCTATACTATGAAAAAACAGAAAAATTTACTATCAATTATTGGACCCGGCATTCTGGTTGCAGCAACCGGCGTGGGTGCGGGTGATTTAGCCACGGCAGCCTTTACAGGTGCAAAATTGGGTTTAGTCGTTTTGTGGGCAGTCGTATTAGGCGCCTTTTTCAAATTTGTACTCAATGAAGGCTTAACACGTTGGCAATTAGCAACTGGTACGACACTTTTAGAAGGCGCAATGCGCCATTTAGGACGACCAGCACAATATGGCTTTTTAATCTATTTTCTAGCTTGGAGCTTCATGGTTTCGGCAGCATTAATGAGTGCTTGCGGTGCTGCGGCTCAAGCGATCATTCCTCTCTCCTCTGATCCTGTCACTGGCAAAATCATTTATGGTATTGTACATAGTCTCATCGGATTACTATTAGTTTACCGGGGCGGCTATCGTTTGTTTGAAACGGTGATGGGCTTTAGCATTGTTTTAATGTTCATCACAGTGATTAGCACCGCCATTCTTTTGCAACCCGCGTTCCACGAAATCATCAATGGATTATTGTCGCCAAACATTCCTCAAGGGGGATGGGAAGGATTAGCTTGGACAATTGCCTTGATGGGCGGTATTGGTGGTACTGTGACTATTCTGAATTATGGATATTGGATTCGAGAAGAAGGACGATTAACGCCTCAATCTTTGCGACTTTGCCGACTAGATTTGGCGACTGGCTATATTATGACGGCACTCTTTGGAATAGCGATGGTGGTGATTGGGAATAGTATTCAAGTCGAAGGCGGTGGCGCGTCGTTGATTATTAATTTAGGCGATATGTTGGTCGCTGAAATAGGCTTGATTGGGAAATGGCTATTTTTAATAGGAGCTTGGGCTGCGATTTTTAGTAGTTTATTGGGCGTTTGGCAGGGAGTACCTTATCTGTTTGCTGATTTGTGGAGTTTGATTCAAGATAATGAGGGTCAACGAATTATTGATACAAATTCAAAGCTTTATCGCGGCTATCTCTATGCGCTATCAATAATCCCCATGATTGGCTTATGGATTGGATTTGCTAACATGCAAAAGTTTTATGCCATTATTGGTGCGCTTTTTATACCCATGTTAGCAGCGAGCCTTTTAGTACTGAATGAACGATTGATTAATAAGCGGTATCGTAACAATCCGGTGACAACGCTTATTTTAGTGTTCATTTTGGTGTTTTTTTTGATGGCAGGTGTTTTGACTGTTAAGAAAGTGTTGGGATTGTGAGGCAAATAGGGAACGTCCTACGCACCTTATGTCCTAAAATACTGCCATCCTAAAATGTGCGTGGGACGCACCCTACGCTTGCTTGGACTCCAAGCTTAGCAAACTAATAGCCCCCGCCGGCACGGTATCCCATACAGAGATTTTACGATGACGATAACGCTGCATTATCTCTTTTTTTGGATGCCCAAAAATATTAAAATAAGTATTTGAAAATAAAGCAATACTTTTTTCCAGTGTCAGACACTAATACAGAATTTTCGGTTAATAAGGTAAACCAAACTTCGCCACGCTGTGGGCGGGTGAAAATTATTTTTTTAGTAGATTTACAAATCTGTTGGACAAGTAAATGACGTGAAAACCAGCTCATTACATTTATTTATTGCTTTTCAATGAAAGATTACGACTAAAGACGTGTTACTCGCGCATCGAGGTGCTAAATGCGAGCACTGAAAACGAAAATTAAAGGTTTAAAAAAGCCCCAATTTGAGCGACTAAAAGAGTTGACCCACCACGCAAAAAACCTTTACAACCAAACGCTGTGGACGCTGCTAGAGGCTTTTGAGGCAACAGGAAAATACTTCTCGTATTTTCAAATGGACAAGGCCATGAAAAAAGTTGAAAACCTTGAGGGCAAGATCAACTATCGTTTACTGAAAAGTGCTGTCGCTCAGCAAACTCTAAGGCGGCTTGATAAAAATTTTAAGTCGTTTTTTATGTGTCACCAGGATTTCAAAAAACATCCCGGTAAGTACAAAGGAAAACCCAAGCCACCTAAGTATAAACAAGGAAAGCATGACAACCTAATCTACAATACTTGTGCTTTTCAAGTTAAAAATAGGATTTATGCTACTAAAGACCCAAAAATCGCGTTTTTTGAAACATCGAACGGAACCGTATTCCCGATGGGACAATTTGTCTTTTTTGAGCAAGTTGTTGTATTAGAAAAAGGTATGGAGTTAATTGTACCCAAACAACTGTGGGACAAACAGATAAAGCAGGTGGAAATTATTCCAAAACATAGAAGCTTCCATGCTGTCTTTGTCTATGAAGAAAACCCTGCTGACTTCGTTCAGATAAACCATAACGAGCAGGTTATGTCCATTGACTTGGGCGTGAACAATCTGGCTACTTGCGTCACCAACGGTGTTGTTTCGCCTTTCATTATTGATGGTAGGAAGCTAAAGTCAGTCAATGCCTACTATAATAAACGCAAGGCAAAAATGCAATCTAAACTATCAAAAAGGGGGAAAAAATGGTCGCGTAGACTTCAAGGTTTAACTGACAAGCGCAATGCTGTGGTGAATGACTATATGCATAAAGCTACCTCAATTGTTGTTAAAACGTGCCTCAAGCATGGCATCTCTAAGGTTGTTGTCGGTGATGTTGTTAAATCGTTAAACAGAATTAACTTAGGCAAAAGAACCAACCAAAACTTTGTGAATTTATCTTTAGGCCAATTTGTAGACCTGCTGAGCTACAAACTTGGGTCACACGGTATCGAGCTGGTGGTGACAGACGAGAGCTATACGAGCAAAGCAAGTTTTTTAGATGGTGACAAAATGCCTAAGCAGTACAACCCTAAAGCCAAGAAGAAACATACATTCAGCGGGAGACGGGTGAAACGTGGTTTGTATAAGTCCAGCAATGGGACACTGTTAAATGCCGATGCCAATGCCGCATACAATATTTTACGCAAGACTGATTCAGACTTTTCATTTTCAAAATTAGCAAAAAAAGTGGGCGCAAGGGTCAAAGAGTGGTTGCACCCAACCAAGCGGGTTAGACCTTTGCCTACTAAAAAAGAGCAATTTTGGCTCAATTTGAATAGACTAAAACTAAAAAGCAACCTGAGCTCTCATTAGGCGACTGGATCAAGGGCTGATACCTCCCTTATACACAATTGTGTGAGATTGATACCTCATTTGTTGACATGTCTACAATTGTCTATAAAATTGCTATCTAGTTCAATCTGTATGTATAAATTAATACCTTCGCCATTTTTGTTTATTCAATTATTTTTTGTGGTATAATTATTGCTTAAAGTCATAGCCGTTATAGGAGAAGACATTGAGTTCCATTAACTATCGACCAGAAATAGATGGCTTACGGGCATTTGCCGTAATGCCAGTTATTTTGTTTCACTTTAATAACGAGCTGCTGCCAGGTGGATTTATTGGTGTAGATGTGTTTTTTGTGATTTCTGGTTTCCTCATCACATCCATAATTCTAAATGAGTATGAGCGTGGTGTTTTTAGTTTTTCTGACTTTTGGTTGCGAAGGGTTAGGCGTATCTTGCCTGCATTGACTGCAATGGTGTTGACGACATTGCTTGTTGGCATGTTTGTTCTATATTCTCCTGATTTAGAATCTCTTGGTAGTCAAGGGATAGCATCACTGTTGTCATTTGCAAATATTAGTCATTGGCTTATTGCAGGTAATTATTGGGGGCAAGCCGCAGAAAGCTCACCTCTTCTTCATACATGGTCACTATCTGTAGAAGAGCAGTTTTATCTCATTTTTCCTTTGTTACTTGTTATAGCTCTTAGGTATTTTCATAAGCGGGTAGTTTTCATATTTTTTTTCCTAAGTTTGTCTAGCGTGCTACTATTTTTTTATGGAACACAAACACGCCCATCCGCAACATTCTATCTAATTCCAACAAGAGCTTGGGAATTGGGCGTTGGCGCATTAATGTCAATCTTATTTTTTCAGAAACGCTTACCAGTTAATAAAAAACCCATTCTTGCTGCTATAGGATTTTTGGCTGTATTGCTGTCGTATTTTTTTATTAGTGGCAAGGATGGAATATCTCCTTTTCTTGTCATTCCTGTAGTTGGCGCAGTGCTCACAATTGTGTATACAAAAGATACCGACAATACCATAAACAGAATTCTATCTGCCTCGCCTATCATTTATATTGGAAAAATATCATATTCTCTATACTTATGGCATTGGCCTGTTCTAGTTTTGTTAAGACAGTTGTCATTAAAATATAATGCAGACGTTAATTCTATATTTGTGCTTGCAGTTGTGTTTATAATATCTGTTTTATCGTACAATTTTATTGAGGTTCCCACTCGCAAAAACAAAAAAACAGCCCCATACATTATATCCGTCCTTTTAGTAGGCGTGGCTTTTTCGTATTTGCTAAAAATATCAGATTTCTCTGAGAATACTTCCTTTTACAATTTAACTAAATGGGATGGTAATCTATATAATGTTAATCCGCACAAAGAATGGCCTGACTCCAAAAGGATGATGGGAATAACTGTCTCTAATAGTGATAGTATAGATGTCAACGCCTATTCTAATGGTGGAATTAAAAGATTATATGGAACAAAAAAACCTGAAATTGTAGTGTTAGGAGATTCTCATGCTCTAATGTGGGCAAGTGTTTTAGATGAAGTCGCAAAAGAGCTTGGAAAATCTATTTCATTTTATTCTGCTGATGGAACGCCACCATTCTTTAGCATTCCTGTAATAAAGAAAAAAAACGGAACTATGTTTTTTAGTGCCGATCAAAAATTCGCTTTTGATCGTGCTAGATTAAAACACCTTCAGGAATGGAAGCCTAAACTTGTAGTAATAGTTGCTAGGTGGAGCAGCTCTAAAGATATTCAAGAAAATAGAGATTTAATCAAGTATATTGGCGATCTCGGTTCAAGGATTCTTTTCATAGAGCAACCGCCCGAGTTGTTTTTTGGCGACAAGAATACACCTCAATATTTATCATATCTCGGTTTGACGCCACAAAATAGCACAAAACAATATATACGCCATAAGCACAGCACCAAGTATCAAAATGGTATTGAGCTGGTTAAGATGATGGTAAAAACATACGAACACTGTCATCGCGTAGCTACTTCGGACCTGTTCTTGCTTGAAGGGAAAGTATGGGTTATTGACTCTTTTGATGTTTTATATATAGATGACGACCACTTGAGCTATGCGGGGGCATTAAAGGCAAAAGACAGAATAGTGACTGCTATAAATGAACTTCTAGAATAAATAAGTGCTAACAAGGCACTTCATTGCCGCCGGTGAGCTTTCTCGTTAGCCGCAATAGAAACATATGAAGAGTCCAAAGCCTATGCTTGTTGGGATTGTAAGGCAAATAGGAAAATAAAATGATGGAGACAGCATAAAATGAAGTTATCAGAACTCTCTGAAGAAGTTAGAGAAAAAATCAAATCTCACAGCTGGGATAAGATTGTTGGAACGCCTGAATCAAGTAGTCCTTGGAAGTTTGCTCTTGATTTTGAAAATCCTGAAATTATGGATATTGAAGGATATCATGTCCTTTTGCCCATGCGAAAAGACCGACTTTCGACACAGACAATACTGCGTTGCATTCCAAGTGCAGATGGTAATACGCTCATATTGTCTTTTCAAGATTTAAGCTACGGCGATAATTCAGAACCTCTTTTTCTAGCTATTTGTGATAAGTTGCCCGGAGAAGAGTTGTTCTTAACAACAACACTTTACGAAAGCTCTTTTGATGGCATTTTTTAAAATAAACATCCTCATGTAGCGTATCCACCGAACATAATAATCAGGTGGATACGCGCAGCGATATCCACCCTACATGTATGGGATTTTGCTTAACTTTTTCAACTTTCAAAGAATTCCTATTTTTTAAAAAAATAGGATTTCTATAAATGTTTCGGAGTCGGCCAGATTTATCTTGGACAAGCAAGCGTAGGGTGCGTCCCCTTATGTCCTAAAATACTGCCATCCTAAAATGTGCGTGGGACGCACCCTACCCTACGCGACAATGCCATATCGTACCGCCAAATTCCATACATGAGCGGTACGATATGGCATTGACCCTACGCGAGCGTAGCTTGCTATAAAAAAGAATGTCGTATGAATAAAACCGAAAATATTTGGATAGAATATCATGATAAATTATTCTTTTTTATTAAAAGCAGAGTAAGTGATAGCTTTATTGCAGAAGATATTCTTCAGGATGTATTTATAAAAATACATACTAAACTTGATAGGCTAGATGAACCCAGAAAATTAAGAAGCTGGCTATATCAAATCACTAGAAACACAATTATTGATTACTATCGAACTCGTCAAATTGAAACAGAACGACCAGATTGGATAGTAGAGCCAACTCAAATTGATACAGAAGAAATAATAAGGCAAGAATTGTCCTCGTGTCTTGCTCCGATGATTAATCATTTACCGGAAAAATATCGTTTGGCGATTCTGCTTTCTGAAATAGAGGGCAAAACTCAGAAAGAAGTTGCAAAGCAAGAAAATATCTCATTGTCAGGTGCAAAATCACGAGTCCAAAGAGGAAGAACTCTGCTAAAAACAATACTTTATGATTGTTGTCAATTAGAAATAAATAAAAGTAAGCAAATCATTGATTATTCTGTAAAAGATAAAAATTGTAAGTTTTGTTGAAAAAATATTTCAGATAATTTGCGTCCTTTTCATGATGTCTTCGTCTATATGTAAGCAAGTGATTAACCTCATAAGGAGACCAAAATGAATCAAATTAACAATGACAAAATCCGTCATGCTGTTCGTGAGCGATATGGAAAAGTTGCGGAATCTGGTAATTCTGGATGTTCTACAACTTCTTGTTGTGCTACAAACGCACAAGCAACTTCAATTGCTATGGGCTATTCAGACAGGGAAGTGCTCGACGTACCAGAAGGCGCTAACATGGGCTTAGGATGTGGAAATCCCCAAGCTATAGCTTCATTGAAATCTGGTGAAACTGTTCTTGATTTAGGCAGTGGCGGTGGTTTTGATTGTTTTCTTGCCGCAAAGCAAGTTGGCGATTCTGGATTTGTAATTGGTGTTGATATGACCCCTGAGATGGTTAGCAAAGCACGTCAGAATGCGGCCAATTACCACAATGTGGATTTTCGTTTAGGTGAAATTGAAAATCTACCGGTAGCTGATAGTGTTGTTGATGTGATTATCTCCAATTGTGTGATAAACCTATCTCCGGAAAAAAACCAAGTGTTTCAAGAATCCTTTCGGGTTTTGAAACATGGTGGCAGGTTAGCAATTTCAGATGTTGTTGCTACAGCAGAGCTACCGGACGAGGTGAAAAAGGATATGTCGCTGTTTAGTGGTTGTATGAGCGGTGCATCTTCAATAGAAGAAATTGAAAAGATGCTGAAAACAGTGGGATTTGATGCCATAGAAATCCAACCAAAAGATGAAAGCCGAGATTTTATACGTGAATGGTCGCCTAATAGCAACATTGAAGATTATGTGGTTTCAGCAACCATTGAGGCAGTTAAACCAATAGCATAACAAGGCACTGTTCCTTTGCGCTACGCTCGCTGGACGTCCAAGATAAATCTTGGACTCCATACCTTATCTGTAGGGTCAATGCCATATCGTGTCGGGCAACCATAAAGGATTGCCCCTACATGGACCGTGATTTATCGTAGGGGCAATCCCTTGTGGTTGCCCGCCCCTACGCCAATGGCATTGATCTGTAGGGTGCGTCCTACGCACCGCCTTGATGTCGCTGTAGATTAATCGTGGTGATATGGTGC
>JSZA02000218.1 GCA_000785145.2 Candidatus Thiomargarita nelsonii | reverse complement strand
AGTACTTATGAGGCGCGTTCGACAGACAGTGTGCGCTTGCCGGGTGCCTTGGTGGAAGACTTTAGTTTGACGCTTTAAAAATTTCAGGAGTGTACCAAAAAAAATGGCAGAACACGATATTGTCCGGATCGTGCGCTTGAATTGTTGGTGCATGTATATGGTGGTTGGTTTGCGTGTCAAAAATATTTTTTGAAAAAAGTTAATAACAGATATAGTGGGGGGGCATTTGATAAAGTGACGATGGAGCGTTGGAACGAGGAAAAAAAGCGTGACATTGAATCGGGTGATTATGTTATGATGTATTCCGATCAAGTTGCCGCCCACAAAGATACGATTATTGGCGTACATAATGACCACTTCCAGTTTTCCGAATTGATGAAACGTGGTCTTATGGAGCTGTCTAAAGCGGCTTTGACTGTCGGGCGGGGCTTTGGCTGTCTCGGTGGCTAAAAAGTAATGGACACAAATTTTAATAGAAAAATGAATCAAGAAATCTCAAATACTAATAATCAACTCTTTTTAGATATAAAACAGTTAATTGATAAAACCCGCCTTGGTGTAAGTCAAACAATAAACGTGGGTTTAACAATGCTCTATTGGAATATAGGTAAAAGAATTAATGACGAAATTCTTAAAAATAAAAGAGCTGATTACGGCAAACAAATTATTTCTACACTGGGCAAACAATTAGAAGAACAATATGGTAAAGGTTTTTCTGTTCAAAACCTTAGAAGAATGATGCAGTTTTATGAGGTTTTCTCAGACAAGCAAATTGTCGCATCACTGCTGCGACAATTGAGTTGGACACATTTTACACTGCTTATCCCAATCAAAAACGAACTTCAGCGCGATTTCTATGCTCAAATGTGTCGCATTGAACAATGGAGTGTGCGAACTCTTCGCAAAAAAATTGATGCGATGCTATTTGAACGCACTGCCATTTCTAAAAAGCCCGAAGAATTGGCAAAATTAGAGTTGCAACAACTAAAAGAGGAAGACAAGCTTTCACCCGATTTGGTTTTTAGAGATCCATATATCCTTGATTTTTTAAACCTCAAAGATATTTATCAGGAAAAAGACCTTGAACAAGCCATCTTGAAAGAATTGGAACAATTTATTCTCGAATTAGGTAAAGGATTTACCTTTGTTGAACGCCAAAAAAGGATGATTATTGATAATGAAGATTTTTATCTTGATTTGCTCTTTTATCACAGAAAACTCAAAAGACTTGTAGCCATTGAATTAAAACTGGGTCAATTTAAAGCGGCTTACAAAGGACAAGTGGAACTTTATCTGCGTTGGCTCGAAAAAAACGACATGGAAGAAGGCGAAGAAAAACCGATTGGTTTAATACTTTGTGCTGAAGGCAACAACGAACAAATAGAACTTTTGCAACTCGACAAAGCAAACATAAAAGTAGCGGAGTATATTACTAAATATCTGCCCAAAAATTTGCTTAAACAAAAACTGCATCAGTTTTTGGATAGCAGTCAAAAGCAGATTGAAAATCGGATAGAGAATTGAAGCTTATCTGAATATTAATTTTGCCTATACTTAAGTAGGCCACAAACTAAACCAAATTGTCATTTCGACCAGCGGGAGAAATCTTGGAACGGCCAAAGAAACCAAATTGTCATTTCGAGCAGCAAGCGTAGCCTGGATTGTAGGGTGCGTCCTACGCACCGTCTTGTCACGTATGATTTATCTACATTGACAAAAGGTGCGTAGGACGCACCCTACGCTTGCTTTATCATATTTTGGGAGATAAGTTGATGGCTTTGACGGCGGAGCGGGAATTTATCCTTGATACGAGTACTTATGAGGCGCGTTCGACAGACAGTGTGCGCTTGCCGGGTGCCTTGGTGGAAGACTTTAGTTTGACGCTTTAAAAACTTCAGGAGCGTACCAAAAAAAATGGCAGAACACGATATTGTCCGGGTGACGAATTTCGGAGTATGTCTTTTGCATCGAGGAATATTGTTTGATTTTTCTTGTTTAATGTGGTAATTTTTCACGCAGCGAGCGTAGGGCTACGCACATTTTCAATCTGGTGCGTAGGACGCACCCTACATTTAACCCAGCAAGCGTAGCCTGGATTGTAGGGTGCGTCCTACGCACCGTCTTGTCACGTATGATTTATCTACATTGACAAAAGGTGCGTAGGACGCACCCTACGCTTGCTTAATACATGGCGTTATGTGCATTTTAATGAAATTAAGCGACTTTGAATCAAAATTAATTGATGCATTGATTAAGGATGATCCAGAAGAAGAAACAATAAGAAATCAGCTGGTTAATGCTAGAGTAGAAAAGCGTGAATATACTGGCGTTGGTTTATATACTGATATAATTGTTAGTGAAAATAACAAAAAAATAAGTAAAAGTAACCGGTATATTCAAGAAACACCAAAAGCACACTTAGTGCATCCAAAGCTAAAAGATGGAGCAGGTGCTTTGCTTTGGTTCAATGAAGGCTATGTATCAACACTCGAATGCTATACATACGAGGGAGATTGGCCAGAAAATGAGTCACTATTTGCAATCAGCACATAACAAGGTGCTCGTTCGGACGCACAGCTTGGTCCTTAGGTGAAAACAAGCCAGGTAGGGTGGGCAAATGGGTAGTAAGCACGAAACCCAATTCAAATTTCGTGGTGCCAGCTTGCCCACCCTACTTGGCTTTGTAATACTGCTTTTTTAAAATTTCCAAGCTTGGTGCCAGCGATAAATCGTACTGCCACCAAAAGCCTTACCCTTGCTATTTTTGAACCCCTGGCTATCAATTATCTGAGCAAGTTCAGTTTGCTTTTTTTCTGGATACTGCTCACACAATTCAATAAAACGCTCGTGTGCTATGAAAACATACCCAGATATTTCCTCATTGAATCCTTTTAATATTCTTAATTTTCCAAGAGAGAAATCCGATCTCCCACAGTCACAAATCCAACAACAACGAAATATATGTTCAATGAGACAAAAAATATATGCCGATATTGACACAATCATAACAAAAGACGAACACAGACATATATCTCCCACTCTTTCAACAGCCAGAAAACAACTCGTTCAGGAAGTAACAGAAGAAATAAATACCGTTCTTGAAGCCATCCCAGAACTCAAAGAACATTTATCGGAACATATAGATATAACAAGAGTTGGCAAAGGAATAGATGTTATCGGTAGAGGTATGATGGGAATTATTTTCCTTGACGAAGAAACTGATGCAATTATTAAAATTGGCAGAAACCAAATGAGTCATCAAGAACTGACTCACGAAAGAGTTATGCACGATATTTTTTTAGAAATTTTAGAAAAAGAAAAAGAAAAAGGTTGCGTGCCACAATGGATACAAATTCCTGACATACAAAGTAAAAAAGAAAATCCAGTATACATAATGGATAAAATTAGAATCAGCATGTACCCCAGAAGAAATTGATATAGTTCTTACAGAAGAGATAAAACAAATATCAGAATCAGAATTCGACAAATTGCAAAAAAAAGTGTTTGATCACCTGCCAAAACCAGCTAGAGTTTCTCTCATGGCAGAAAGTATTATTCAAAGAATTTTTCCCGAAAGATATGAAAAGTTTCGTGATGCATTAGCCTATTTGGAAAAACAAGGAATAGAACACGGTGATCTGCACTCAGGGAATTGCTTGATTGACAATGAAAATATTTTTGAGATGATAATCAATCCAGAGCGATTAAAAACAGAAAGCTTTAACATATACATTATTGATTTTGGAATGACAGACATTACACCTGACAAAATCGAAAAAAACTATCCAGAACTCCTTTTACCAAATGATAATGAATACACTTGAGACAACACCAACCATAGAAATAAACGGAGTAAAAATTCAAGAAGGTGGACTGTATCGATCAACCCTGAGAACAATGGTCAAGATACTTCAAAATCCATTAAAAATTCTCCACTATAACCAAGAAAAAAATCAGTACAACGAGATATATTCTCAGGGAAACAATCGTTTTTATCTTCCTGATGGAATAGAATATTGCCGTTTGAGAGGTGGTGGGTACGCTATTCTTTACCAAAGTAAAGAACAACGAGAAGAGGAAAAAAATAATTTTCACCATCTTCAAAAAAAACTGGCTGGACAATCAACCCTAAGCTTGAGACAAAAACAATGTCCAGAAATATGGACAGAATTTGAATATGAAAACCCTGTAGAAGGGAAACGATATGGACTTTATTTAAAGGCAAAAAAAAGAACTTTAGGGAAAACCGATCAAAGATATATGGATAATGGAGTTGTTCTATCACCAGGAACATACCTCAAGGATCATGTAGAAGAACTTGAAATCTTGAATCAAGTAAAAATTAAAATGTTGGACTTCGCAAACTCACTCTAACCCATGCCTGCAGTTGCCTTATTAAAAAAAAACTGCTGATATAATTGGCTCTGATGGTAACATATAGGAAATAGCAACATGCAAACAGTTAATATCAATATGCTTCCACTGCAAGCAAGAGTAGAATTAATTGATTTTTATGATTTTTTATTGAACAAATATGCACCATTCAAAGCTGTTTTAGCGAAAGATGTGCCTACCAAGCCACTGCGTTTAGGCTCACTAGCTGTCGAACTGTTTGGAACGACTGCGGGGATACCTCGACATCCACCGCATAAACCATTGGAATTAGGGCAATGATTCTACTTGATACCAATGTCGTTTCTGAAGTTATGCTGTCGTTCCCCTCTGATAATGTGCTAAATTGGTTGAATTTGCACAACGATGGAGATTTGTTTATTTCCAGTATCACCATTGCAGAAATCTGTTATGGCTTGCACAAACCAATCATCTGGCACTGGCAACCCGCAACATAACTGATTTTGAAGCTTGTGGAATTCAACTCATCAATCCTTTTGAGGTATGAAGACCGGATAGATAGGTTGTATGAACAAATAATTGGGGTCAGAGTAAAAGTTGATCGATCTTTTGTAGTCAAACCCAGTGCCCCGTCTTGACAAAATAGTTTGGTGGTAAAGTAGCGTATCGACACGCCCCAATCCTATTGAAGCGAGCGTAGGGTGCGTCCTACGCACATTTTTTGTCAGTGTAAATCAATTATACGCGACAATCTGGTGCGTAGGACGCACCCTACATTTAACCCAGGCTACGCTCGCTCAAAATTGAAATAAACCAAGGGGATTACCCTAAAGGGGTGTTGGAAAGCCGTGTGCATTGAAAGGTGCAGGCACGGTTTGGAGGGGGGAGTTGGAAAAGCAGTTCGGCTGCTCGCTGGCTTCCTACCCTACAAATGTAGTTAAATGTAGGGTGGGTAGAGCGAGAGCGCAACGCTACCGCTCTACCCACCCTACAATTCAACATTTCACCCATCCTACGCTCGCTACGTCATATCAACACGGCCAGCTTCACGTTCCATGATACCCCGTCTGATATTATGGTAAGTTAATCACATCCTTCATAACCTCTCTACAATCTGCGTGCTACTTTTTAATGGTGCTTTAGAAATGCTAGAAAAAATCAAGTTTGAAAAATTTACAGCTTTTGAAAAGTTAGAAATTCCGCTCTCTACTGGAATCAATATTTTCATCGGCGCAAATGGCACAGGCAAAACTCATATTCTCAAAGCACTTTATGCCACTTCTGAGATTGCAAAAAGCAAAAAATCTTTAGCTGAAAAAATTAAGCGTGTTTTCTTACCGTCTGGCGAACAAATGAGTCGCTTGGTAACCAAAAATAATTTATCTGGCTATTTTGAAGTCACTCGTCAAGTCGCAGATATAGCAAATTCTCTTACCATACGGCTGACTTTGAGCACAAAAGAACAAGAAAAAACCACTGGAGCCCACAAACAATGGCTAGAACATTCTCTCGAATCGGTATATATTCCAGTTAAAGACATGATGGCTAATGCCCCTGGGTTTCGGTCACTTTATAATCTCCGCAATATTCATTTTGAAGAAGTTTACGCCGATATCATTGATCGAGTATTTTTGGGTGCTTTGCGAGCACCTACCAATACAAGGCAGAAAAAACTTCTGGATATTTTGCAGCAAGCCATGGATGGCAAGATTATTACTAATAATGAAGAATTTTTCCTCAAAAACAAACAGGGTGAATTAGAATTTACTCTGTTAGCTGAAGGTATTCGCAAATTAGGGCAGCTTTGGGTACTTATCCAAAATGGAACTCTTCTTAATGGTTCTATACTTTGTTGGGATGAACCAGAAGCTAATCTCAATCCAAAGCTGATGCGTATTGTCGTAGAAATACTTCTAGAACTCCAGCGTATTGGTGTTCAAATCTTTATCAGCACTCATGATTATGTCGTTCTCAAAGAATTTGATTTACAGACCAAAAATACTGATAAGGTTCTTTTTCATAGTCTCTATCGAAATCGGGGAGAGATTGAAATCGCTTCCACCGAGAATTATTTGAATATTTCTCCATACGAAGTAACGAAGTAAATGTGATTGATGACACATTTGGAAGTATTGTTGACCTTGGAAAATGAAGATAGAAGTAGACGGATTCTCTTTTGATTTCACCGATGCGATTGATGCCTTTATTTTTGATGAGAAAAATAAGAATCAAGCTCACTATCATGGATTGATCTCAAGCCATGAAGGCGGTAGATATTATAGTTGAGTTAGATAACGACTACTTGTTTATTGAAATTAAAGATTTTCATGCGCCAGATGACTACAATTTTTTAAATGCTGTGAATGATGAGCAGGATAAGGAAAGGCGTAGCCGTTTCAATCATTTGCGCGAAATACTCAAGTACAAGTATCGCGATACATGGCTCTATAGATGGGCGGAAAACAAGACTGATAAGCCCATTCGCTATCTATGTTTATTAACGCTCGACAATGCTCAGATTTCGGCGTTGAACAATGAACTGCGTCGGCTGCTACCAGTTGGCGATGCTGGACCACGCTGGGAGCGTAAAATAGCTCGCTCTTGCGCGGTGGTTAATATCGAGCGATGGAATCGTAATTTCCCAAATTGGCCAGTTATTCGGCTTAATGGGAATAATTAACTATCAACTGATAACAATTTGACTTATGTCACGCCCGTGCCCTGGGATTTTGCGCTTGATGTTGCCGCCGAAGTCGCTAACGCTTACTCGATGAAAACTTTTTCTTATCAATACATCGAAAACACGTCACTCAATGTTGAGCCGGGCATTTTTATGCAAACCAATCTTTCTTGGTCAATTGATGATTCACGTAATAAATTTCAATTTGGTTGTGAATGGGCACAATTGATTGAAAAGGGAGAATTGACACAAGTGGTTAAAAATCCTAATTATCGCGGCATTTCGGCCACCTTTTGGCGCAATCTGAAAAAGGTGGGAAATGCTGACAGCTTTGAAATCTTGGGATTGCCCAATTGTGGAAAAGGAGAACCTAATCAGGTGATTCGAGTGGGACATGCTTCCCCCGTTTGTCTATTTGACAATGTTGACGTATTTGGAGGCGTATAATGCAAGACTATTTTTATGCACTGGCTGATTATATCGACAAACAGCTACAAAACAATGAAAACTATTTGTGCCAATTGGCGGCAGAACAATCAGATTTTGTTCGCTTTAACAAGGGCAAAGTCCGACAACCGGGCAGCGTTGAACAGCGCTATCTTGAAATTGACCTGATAAAAGGCAAGCGACACGCCAGCGGACAATTGACACTCAGCGGCGACACGCGCACCGATTATGAACGAGTGACAAGCTTGCTCTCGGCATTACGGGGCAAATTACCTTATGTGCCCGATGATCCTTATTTATTATATAACACCCAAATCAACTCTAACGAATCTATTGGCACTGACCAATTGCCGGATGCCAAAGACGCTTTGACAGAGATTTTATCCGCCAGCCAAGGCCATGATTTTGTAGGACATTATGCGTCTGGGGGCATTTTAACGGGATTTGCCAATTCGCTAGGGCAACGCAATTGGCATAGCCGTTATAGCTTTAATCTGGACTGGAGTTTTTATCACGACAAAGATAAGGCAGTCAAATCGGCTTATGCTGGATTTAAATGGGAAAATGCCCATTTTCAAGACAAAATTGCCCAATCCCTTGGCGAATTAGAAATATTAAAACGTCAGCCTCATCGCATCGAAGCGGGACAATATCGCGTTTATCTAGCCCCCGCCGCTTTATCTGAGATTTTACAACTACTCTGCTGGGATGGTTTTGGGCTCAAAGCGCAACGCTCTAAAGAAAGTCCCTTCTTGCGAATGCTTGAAGCCCCCGCGCAACATTTACACCCCAGCGTGAGCCTGACTGAAAACACAGAAGAAGGCATCGCGCCCACATTTCAAGCCGAAGGATTTATTAAACCGGCACAAGTCTCTTTGATAAAGCAAGGCATTTATAACCAAGCCCTTGTCTCGCCGCGTTCTGCTCAAGAATATAGCGTTAAAACGAATGGTGCAAATAGTGAAGAAGTCCCCACTTCGCTTGACTTAGCCGCCGGCGAATTTCCGCAAGCGAATGTGCTGAAAACCTTGGACAAGGGTATTTATATCAATAATTTGTGGTATTTAAATTACTCCGATCGCGCCGCCTGTCGAATGACGGGCATGACGCGCTTTGCGACTTTTTGGGTAGAAAATGGAGAAATTGTCGCTCCCCTATCGGTGATGCGTTTTGATGAGACGCTTTATCATATTTTGGGAGATAAGTTGATGGCTTTGACGGCGGAGCGGGAATTTATTCTTGATACCAGTACTTATGAGGCGCGTTCGACAGACAGTGTGCGCTTGCCGGGTGCCTTGGTGGAAGACTTTAGTTTGACGCTTTAAAAAGATAATCTGCCCATTTTATTGCGCGGAGTGTGATGTGAGCGTGTTGGTGGTGGTTGGCTCACGTTTGTGTGTCAAAAAAATCATAAGTTTTGAAAAAAGTTAATCGCACTTCGCTTCGATATGATATAGTGAGTGCTCTTTGCGCCTCGGAATTTTGTTTGAGGTTTAGGGACTGTCGGGCGGGGCTTTTGGGTCTCGCTCTTAGTAGGCAAATTATAATATAGCTAGGATTTGATAATGTCTTATAGTGATTTTAATGTCAAACAAGTTCAAAAGGATTTCGACTTAGAAATTATTGAAAAGTTAGGCATTTTTTCAGAAATTAAAAATGTGGAGATTAGTGATTATTTTACGACCACATTAGAAGAAAATATTCCATTAGCAGTTTCTATCAATACAGAAAAAGCAAAATCAGAATTAATTATTTCCAAT
>JSZA02000212.1 GCA_000785145.2 Candidatus Thiomargarita nelsonii | reverse complement strand
AATGCCGGCACATATCGCCTCCGATTCAGGGATAATAGCGGGACTTATGCTGTCGAGTATTACAACGATGTGCCCGATATTGACAGTGGCACGGACATTACAGTCACGCTAGGCACTCCCACAACAGGCATAGATGCCCAATTGGTTTTGGCAGCTCACATCACCGGCACAGTCACAAACAGTGCTGGAACTCCTTCAATGGGGATTGAGGTTTCGGCTTACCGTTGGAATGGCAGTAAGTGGGTATGGCTTAACTTTGTGTCGACTGATGCCGACGGCAATTATGACGTTGGCGGTCTAAGTACGGGTACTTATCACGTCCGCTTCAGAGATCCTTCAGGGACTTATGTCAGCGAGTTTTATGACAATGCAGCTGATATTCTCAGCGGTACAGATATTGCGCTCACGGCCGGCACGACCACGCCTGACATCAATGCCCAGTTGGCTTATGCAGGTAACATCACTGGCACGGTCACGGACAGCAGCGGAAATCCTTTAGCGGGGATTCATATTCTCGTTTACCGTTGGAACGGTACTGAGTGGGAGTGGGCTAACTCTGGTATGACTGATGCCGCTGGCAATTATGATGTTGGTGATTTGAATACAGGCACTTATCGTGTTGGGTTCAAGGATATGTCGTCATGGATTTATGCCCTAGAGTATTACAACGATGTGCTGGACCTTAACAATGCCACAGACATTGCTGTAACGGTCGGTACTCCCACAACTGGCATCGATGCCCAGTTGGCTTTGGCAGGAAACATCAGCGGCACGGTGACGGACAGTGCTGGAAATCCTTTAGCGGGGATTGAGGTTTGGGCTTACCGTTGGAACGGCAGTAATTGGTTCGCGTTTAACCTTGGCATTACTGATGCCGCCGGCGACTATGAGATTAAAATTCTGGCAGATGGCAATTATCGCATCAAGTTCACTGATCCTTCAGGAAGTTATGCTTACGAGTATTACGACGATGTACTGGATATTAGCAGCGGCACGGACGTTCCGGTTACGGCTGAGAATACCACGCCTAACATCAATGCCCAGTTGTCTTTGAAAAGCAACATCAATGGCACGGTGACGGACAGCAGCGCAAATCCTTTAGCGAATATTCAGGTCATGGCTTACTATTGGAACGGTACTTACTGGGAGGGAATTAACTCTGATTTGACAGATAGTGCTGGCCGCTATGATTTTGAGGCTTTGCAGGCAGGTGATTATCGCCTCCGCTTCAAAGATTCTTCAGGGACTTATGCCACCGAGTATTACGACGATGCGCCGAACTTTGGTAGTGCGACGGACATTACGGTAACGACCAACACTACCATCTCTAACATCAATGCCCAATTGGGTATGGCAGGTCACATCACTGGCACGGTGACGGAGGAAGGCAGTGGAGATCCTTTAGAGGGAATTGGGGTTGCGATTTACCATAATGGGATGTGGCTTGGTGCTGATTTGACTGATGCCTCAGGCAATTATGATCTTGGCGGTCTAAATACAGGTACTTATCGCCTCAGCTTCCGGGATAACTCAGGGACTTATGCCACCGAGTATTACGACGATGTGACAGAAGATATTTCTAGTGCGACGGACATTATGGTCACGGTAGGCACTATCACAGCAGGCAAAGATGCACAGTTGGCTTTAGCAGGTCACATCACTGGCATGGTGAAAGACTGCGCTGGAAATCCTTTAATGGGGATTGATGTTGCAGCTTACCGTTGGAATGGTACTGACTGGCTCTGGCTTAACGTTGGTTTGACTGATGCATCAGGCAATTATGATGTTGGTGGTCTGAGTACAGGTACTTATCATGTCCGATTCAGGGATCCTTCAGGGACTTATCCCATCGAGTATTATGACAGTGCGCCGGATATTCTCAGCGGCACGGACATTGCCGTCACGGAAGGCATGATGACGCCCGACATCAATGCACAATTGGGAAGTTGTGATGTTATTATCGACTTCGGCTCACCTTATGGGATTTGGATGCTGATGAATAACGCCACTTGGGTTAAATTGCACAACCTCTCGCCAGAAAGTATGGTAACTGGAGATATAGATGGTAGTGGTCAAGACGATGTCATTATCGACTTTGGCGCCCCAAATGGTATTTGGGTGCGGATGAATAACACGACTTGGGGGCAACTGGACATTCGCTCGCCAGAGAGCATGGTGACGGGCGATCTAGACGGTAACGGTCAAGACGATATCATTATCGATTTTGGCAGCGACGGGATTTGGGTGTTGATGAATAACAGCACTTTGGTTCAACGGAGCACTAACTCACCAGAGAGCATGGTGACGGGCGATATAGACGGTAACGGTCTAGACGATGTCATTATCGACTTTGGCAGCGATGGGATTTGGGTGTGGATAAATAACAACTTTTTGCTGCAACTGGACACTCGCTCGCCAGAGAGTATGGTGACAGGCGATATAGATGGTAATGGGCTAGACGATGTCATTATCGACTTTGGCAGCGATGGGATTTGGGTGCGGATGAACAACAGTGCTTTGGTTCAACTGGACACTCGCTCACCAGAGAGCATGGTGACAGGCGATATAGACGGTAATGGTCTAGACGATGTCATTATCGACTTTGGCAGCGATGGGATTTGGCAGTGGATGAACAACAGTGCTTTGGTTTATTTGCACCCCCTCTCGCCAGAAAGCATGGTAACTGGAGATATAGATGGTAGTGGTCAAAATGATGTGATTATCGACTTTGGTGCCCTTTATGGTATTTGGGTGCGGATGAACAACAGTAGTTGGGTTCATTTGCATTCAATATCGCCAGATAGCATGGTGACGGGGAATATTGATTGATAAACAATAACATGTAGAAGTAAACGCATTCCTCCCCCCCCTTTTATTGATAAAGGGGGGGGGTTTTTGCCACCACTCATCATTAGTTCCTAAATCTAGAGATAAATGAGGAGTAATAAATTATGAAATCAGCAATAAAAAGATGCACTTGGGGGCCACCCCAAAGTCTATGGCGAGTCACATCCTTTCTAGTGTTCGCCTTAATGTTTGGCATGAATTCTGCCAGTTTTGCCGCAGATTTGCATGTCGCAGCTTGTACCCCAGCACTCGAAGATAATACAATCTCCGCACTGCCTCCCCTCGCACCAAGCTTGACAGAAACAGGTGGTACGATAGACAATCTCTTGGCTCACCTCCCTGAAGGAAGTAAGGATGAGCCGCAGCCCCAACAAGCCATCATGGGTGATGGTCACATCACTGGCACGGTAACTGACACCGCTGGAAATCCTTTAGTGGGGATTAATGTTGCGGCTTACCGTCAGGATGGCAGTAACTGGGTATGGATTAACGCTAATTCGACTGATAGTGCTGGCAATTATGATATTGGCGATCTGAATGCCGGCACATATCGCCTCCGATTCAGGGATAATAGCGGGACTTATGCCGTCGAGTATTACAACGATGCACCGGATATTGACAACACTGCCACGGACATTGCGGTAACAACTGGCATGACCACGTCCGGCATAGATGCCCAATTGGTTTTGGCAGCTCATATCACTGGCACAGTCACAGACACCGCAGGAAATCCTTTAATGGGGATTGAGGTTGCGGCTTATCGTTGGAACGGCACTAACTGGTTCTGGCTTAACTTGGTGTTGACTGATGCCTCAGGCAATTATGATGTTGGCGGTCTGAATACGGGTACTTATCGTGTCCGCTTCAGAGATCCTTCAGGGACTTATGCCACCGAGTATTATGACAATGCGCCGGATATTATTAGCGGTACGAATCTTGATCTCACGGCAGGCACGACCACACCTAACGTCAATGCCCAGTTGGGTTATGCAGGTAACATCACTGGCACGGTAACTGACACCGCTGGAAATCCTTTAATGGGGATTAATGTTGCGGCTTACCATCAGGATGGCAGTAACTGGGTATGGATTAACGCTAATTCGACTGATAGTGCTGGCAATTATGATATTGGCAATCTGAATGCCGGCACATATCGCCTCCGATTCAGGGATAATAGCGGGACTTATGCTGTCGAGTATTACAACGATGTGCCCGATATTGACAGTGGCACGGACATTACAGTCACGCTAGGCACTCCCACAACAGGCATAGATGCCCAATTGGTTTTGGCAGCTCACATCACCGGCACAGTCACAAACAGTGCTGGAACTCCTTCAATGGGGATTGAGGTTTCGGCTTACCGTTGGAATGGCAGTAAGTGGGTATGGCTTAACTTTGTGTCGACTGATGCCGACGGCAATTATGACGTTGGCGGTCTAAGTACGGGTACTTATCACGTCCGCTTCAGAGATCCTTCAGGGACTTATGTCAGCGAGTTTTATGACAATGCAGCTGATATTCTCAGCGGTACAGATATTGCGCTCACGGCCGGCACGACCACGCCTGACATCAATGCCCAGTTGGCTTATGCAGGTAACATCACTGGCACGGTCACGGACAGCAGCGGAAATCCTTTAGCGGGGATTCATATTCTCGTTTACCGTTGGAACGGTACTGAGTGGGAGTGGGCTAACTCTGGTATGACTGATGCCGCTGGCAATTATGATGTTGGTGATTTGAATACAGGCACTTATCGTGTTGGGTTCAAGGATATGTCGTCATGGATTTATGCCCTAGAGTATTACAACGATGTGCTGGACCTTAACAATGCCACAGACATTGCTGTAACGGTCGGTACTCCCACAACTGGCATCGATGCCCAGTTGGCTTTGGCAGGAAACATCAGCGGCACGGTGACGGACAGTGCTGGAAATCCTTTAGCGGGGATTGAGGTTTGGGCTTACCGTTGGAACGGCAGTAATTGGTTCGCGTTTAACCTTGGCATTACTGATGCCGCCGGCGACTATGAGATTAAAATTCTGGCAGATGGCAATTATCGCATCAAGTTCACTGATCCTTCAGGAAGTTATGCTTACGAGTATTACGACGATGTACTGGATATTAGCAGCGGCACGGACGTTCCGGTTACGGCTGAGAATACCACGCCTAACATCAATGCCCAGTTGTCTTTGAAAAGCAACATCAATGGCACGGTGACGGACAGCAGCGCAAATCCTTTAGCGAATATTCAGGTCATGGCTTACTATTGGAACGGTACTTACTGGGAGGGAATTAACTCTGATTTGACAGATAGTGCTGGCCGCTATGATTTTGAGGCTTTGCAGGCAGGTGATTATCGCCTCCGCTTCAAAGATTCTTCAGGGACTTATGCCACCGAGTATTACGACGATGCGCCGAACTTTGGTAGTGCGACGGACATTACGGTAACGACCAACACTACCATCTCTAACATCAATGCCCAATTGGGTATGGCAGGTCACATCACTGGCACGGTGACGGAGGAAGGCAGTGGAGATCCTTTAGAGGGAATTGGGGTTGCGATTTACCATAATGGGATGTGGCTTGGTGCTGATTTGACTGATGCCTCAGGCAATTATGATCTTGGCGGTCTAAATACAGGTACTTATCGCCTCAGCTTCCGGGATAACTCAGGGACTTATGCCACCGAGTATTACGACGATGTGACAGAAGATATTTCTAGTGCGACGGACATTATGGTCACGGTAGGCACTATCACAGCAGGCAAAGATGCACAGTTGGCTTTAGCAGGTCACATCACTGGCATGGTGAAAGACTGCGCTGGAAATCCTTTAATGGGGATTGATGTTGCAGCTTACCGTTGGAATGGTACTGACTGGCTCTGGCTTAACGTTGGTTTGACTGATGCATCAGGCAATTATGATGTTGGTGGTCTGAGTACAGGTACTTATCATGTCCGATTCAGGGATCCTTCAGGGACTTATCCCATCGAGTATTATGACAGTGCGCCGGATATTCTCAGCGGCACGGACATTGCCGTCACGGAAGGCATGATGACGCCCGACATCAATGCACAATTGGGAAGTTGTGATGTTATTATCGACTTCGGCTCACCTTATGGGATTTGGATGCTGATGAATAACGCCACTTGGGTTAAATTGCACAACCTCTCGCCAGAAAGTATGGTAACTGGAGATATAGATGGTAGTGGTCAAGACGATGTCATTATCGACTTTGGCGCCCCAAATGGTATTTGGGTGCGGATGAATAACACGACTTGGGGGCAACTGGACATTCGCTCGCCAGAGAGCATGGTGACGGGCGATCTAGACGGTAACGGTCAAGACGATATCATTATCGATTTTGGCAGCGACGGGATTTGGGTGTTGATGAATAACAGCACTTTGGTTCAACGGAGCACTAACTCACCAGAGAGCATGGTGACGGGCGATATAGACGGTAACGGTCTAGACGATGTCATTATCGACTTTGGCAGCGATGGGATTTGGGTGTGGATAAATAACAACTTTTTGCTGCAACTGGACACTCGCTCGCCAGAGAGTATGGTGACAGGCGATATAGATGGTAATGGGCTAGACGATGTCATTATCGACTTTGGCAGCGATGGGATTTGGGTGCGGATGAACAACAGTGCTTTGGTTCAACTGGACACTCGCTCACCAGAGAGCATGGTGACAGGCGATATAGACGGTAATGGTCTAGACGATGTCATTATCGACTTTGGCAGCGATGGGATTTGGCAGTGGATGAACAACAGTGCTTTGGTTTATTTGCACCCCCTCTCGCCAGAAAGCATGGTAACTGGAGATATAGATGGTAGTGGTCAAAATGATGTGATTATCGACTTTGGTGCCCTTTATGGTATTTGGGTGCGGATGAACAACAGTAGTTGGGTTCATTTGCATTCAATATCGCCAGATAGCATGGTGACGGGGAATATTGATTGATAAACAATAACATGTAGAAGTAAACGCATTCCTCCCCCCCCTTTTATTGATAAAGGGGGGGGGTTTTTGCCACCACTCATCATTAGTTCCTAAATCTAGAGATAAATGAGGAGTAATAAATTATGAAATCAGCAATAAAAAGATGCACTTGGGGGCCACCCCAAAGTCTATGGCGAGTCACATCCTTTCTAGTGTTCGCCTTAATGTTTGGCATGAATTCTGCCAGTTTTGCCGCAGATTTGCATGTCGCAGCTTGTACCCCAGCACTCGAAGATAATACAATCTCCGCACTGCCTCCCCTCGCACCAAGCTTGACAGAAACAGGTGGTACGATAGACAATCTCTTGGCTCACCTCCCTGAAGGAAGTAAGGATGAGCCGCAGCCCCAACAAGCCATCATGGGTGATGGTCACATCACTGGCACGGTAACTGACACCGCTGGAAATCCTTTAGTGGGGATTAATGTTGCGGCTTACCGTCAGGATGGCAGTAACTGGGTATGGATTAACGCTAATTCGACTGATAGTGCTGGCAATTATGATATTGGCGATCTGAATGCCGGCACATATCGCCTCCGATTCAGGGATAATAGCGGGACTTATGCCGTCGAGTATTACAACGATGCACCGGATATTGACAACACTGCCACGGACATTGCGGTAACAACTGGCATGACCACGTCCGGCATAGATGCCCAATTGGTTTTGGCAGCTCATATCACTGGCACAGTCACAGACACCGCAGGAAATCCTTTAATGGGGATTGAGGTTGCGGCTTATCGTTGGAACGGCACTAACTGGTTCTGGCTTAACTTGGTGTTGACTGATGCCTCAGGCAATTATGATGTTGGCGGTCTGAATACGGGTACTTATCGTGTCCGCTTCAGAGATCCTTCAGGGACTTATGCCACCGAGTATTATGACAATGCGCCGGATATTATTAGCGGTACGAATCTTGATCTCACGGCAGGCACGACCACACCTAACGTCAATGCCCAGTTGGGTTATGCAGGTAACATCACTGGCACGGTAACTGACACCGCTGGAAATCCTTTAATGGGGATTAATGTTGCGGCTTACCATCAGGATGGCAGTAACTGGGTATGGATTAACGCTAATTCGACTGATAGTGCTGGCAATTATGATATTGGCGATCTGAATGCCGGCACATATCGCCTCCGATTCAGGGATAATAGCGGGACTTATGCTGTCGAGTATTACAACGATGTGCCCAATATTGACAGTGGCACGGACATTACTGTCACGCTCGGCACTCCCACAACAGGCATAGATGCCCAATTGGTTTTGGCAGCTCACATCACCGGCACGGTAACTGACACCGCTGGAAATCCTTTAATGGGGATTGAAGTTTCGGCTTACCGTTGGAACGGCACTAACTGGGTATGGCTTAACTTTGTGTCGACTGATGCCGACGGCAATTATGATGTTGGCGGTCTGAATACGGGTACTTATCGTGTCCGCTTCAGGGATCCTTCAGGGACTTATGCCATCGAGTATTATGACAATGCGCCAGATATTTTCAGCGGTACGAATATTGATCTCACGGCAGGCACGACCACACCTGACATCAATGCCCAGTTGGGTTATGCAGGTAACATCACTGGCACGGTAACGGACAGCGCCGGAAATCCTTTAGCGGGGATTAGTGTTCTCGTTTTCCGTTGGAACGGTACTAAGTGGGAGTGGGCTACCTCTGGTATAACTGATGCTGCTGGCAATTATGACGTTGGCGATTTGAATACAGGCACTTATCGCGTTGGATTCAAGGATTTTTCATGGAGATATGCCCTAGAATATTACGACGATGTGCTGGACTTTAACCATGCCACAGACATTGCGGTAACCCTCGGAACTCCCACAACAGGCATCAATGCCCAGTTGGCTTTGGCAGGAAACCTCAGCGGCACGGTGACGGACAGTGCTGGAAATCCTTTAGCGAAGATTCATGTTTGGGCTTACCGTTGGAACGGCAGCAAGTGGTTCCCGCTTAACCTTGGCATTACGGATGCCGCCGGCTACTATGACATTAAAATTCTCGCACCTGGCACTTATCGCATCCGGTTCATTGATCCTTCAGAAACTTATGGCTACGAGTATTACGACGATGTACTGGATATTAACAGCGGCACGGACATTCCGGTTACAGCAGAAAATACCACGCCTAACATCAATGCACAACTGGAGAGTTGTGGTATCACAGCTAAAGAAGATGTCATTATCGACTTCGGCTCACCTTATGGTATTTGGATGTGGAACGCCACTTGGGTTAAATTGCACCCCCTCTCACCAGAAAGTATGGTAACGGGAGATATAGATGGTAGTGGTCAAGACGATGTTATTATCGACTTGGGTGCTCTTTATGGTATTTGGGCGCGGATAAATAACACGACTTGGGTGCAACTGGACACTCGCTCACCAGAAAGCATGGTGACGGGCGATATAGACGGTAGTGGTCAAGACGATGTCATTATCGACTTTGGCAGCGATGGGATTTGGCTGTGGATGAATAACAGCGTTTTGCTGCAACTGGA
>JSZA02000216.1 GCA_000785145.2 Candidatus Thiomargarita nelsonii | reverse complement strand
GCCGACGCCCAAGATAAATCTTGGACTCCTAATACCACGATTGCGGGCATTTATCCTTAACGAAGGTGGCATTGACCCTACAATATCTCTTAGCTTAATGGCATTGATCTGATACCTACCTGCGAGAACGCCTAGATGAGCTACCAGCCTCCCAACTCCAAGGAGCCTTTACAGCTCTGATGAGACAAGCCCAGCGCGGCAAAGTAGTGGAGCGGTTTAGCTACTATGATGGGCACTACCTATTATCAATAGATGGCACTGGTTATTTCTCCTCGCATGAAATTCATTGTAAACACTGCTGTGAAAAACACCATCGCAACGGTGACATCACCTACTACCATCAAATGTTGGGAGCGGCCTTGGTTCACCCAGAACATTCCCATGTATTACCACTCGCTCCAGAACCCATAATCAAACAAGATGGGGTCAAAAAAAATGATTGTGAACGCAATGCGGGCAAACGTTTACGCCAAACTCATCCACACCTCAAATTTATTGTGATTGAAGATGGATTGGCATCTAATGGTCCACATATCAAAAAATTAATTACAATCCCTGAATATGCGTTACATTTTAGGTGCAAAACCCAAAGATCACACCTATTTATTTGACTGGATAGAGACCAGTCCACAAACACAAATTTATCAAACCCAGGATGATGACGGCACAATCCACCATTATTTTTTTAGCGGGAGCGGCTGATTTTTTTTGGTGGCCATTTTTTGACGACTGATTTTATGATATGATAATCATTCCTATTTTGGAGTCCAAAGCTTTAGCTTTGGACGTCATCCAAGATAAATCTTGAACTCCTTAAACATAAGGATTTTTGCAATGAGACAATTCATTTTTTTGTTGATTTTCGCCTTTTCCAGTCAGGCTCTCGCCCTTTATGATTTTGCAGCCATTAACATTACCCCACAAGGGGAGCAAATTTCATTTTGTTTTGAATATGATAGCCAAAAAATCGTTTTTGCCGACGAAATCTATTTTGCCAACAATTTCTATATGGCAGCCGTTACCCAACAGGCTGAGATACTTTTTCTTAAACCGACACCAGAGGGTGGATTGACAATCACTCCATGGGGTCATGAAGTGCCAATATTTTCTCAATGGCGTGAATACAACGAACCCATTTGTTTAGGGCCTTTTTTTAAATCAGCCCTTGAAGGTCTTCAACTCTACGCCGGTATTGGAAACTCACTTGACGATCTGATACAACGAAACAGTCTGATCAAATTCTTCGATGGTTTTCCCGCTCTGCCAAAACCAGAAAAAGCTTGGACAGTCATGGTTTATATGGTTGGCTCTGACTTAGAAGCGATACCAGGCCGCCGCAAAGCGGGAAAGCGTTGGGCGAGTAAAGACATCCTAGAAATGCTAGAAGGCTCTGTCAATGAATCCACCAATATCGTCATCACAACCGGCGGCTCAACACGCAACGGTTGGTCAACTGTTAAACGGGCTCTCATCGAAAACGGACAACAATACGTCCTAGAAGACTTAGGCGCGAAAAATATGGCCTCACCGCAAACCCTAAGCGATTTTGTCACTTGGTCAAAAACCCACTTTCCCGCCCAACATTATGCTCTCATTTTGTGGAATCATGGCGGTGGCACACAAGGCTATGGCTTCGATACGTCTGGCAATGGAGAAATAATGAACCTCAACCAATTGCATCAAGCCTATCAAACTATCCGTGAACAATTCAAAAAACCACTTGATATTGTGGTTTATGACGCTTGTTTGATGGCCTCTATTGAGGTGGCTGAAATCACGGCCACTGTTGCCAATGTGATGGCGGGTTCAGCGGAATTGGAGCCTGGGCACGGTATTGATTATGCTCACCTGTTGAGTGGCATTTCCCCTGCCGATAATGGGCTTGCTTTTGGTAGTCTGGTCAAAACGGGCTATATTGAACATACTAAAGATCAAGGCACGTTTAACAAGTCACAAATCACTTATAGCGTGTTTGATTTGACGCAATTAAATTCGTTTACGGAGACTTTCAAACTGTTTGCGATTGAATTCAAAAAATTGTTGGAAAATGGCACGTTTAGTAGCTATGAAACGCTGAGTCGCGGTATCATTCGTGCGCCCGGCTATCCCCGTCAAGAATCGGGTAGGTTACGTTCTCTCGCAGGCAGCCCGCATATTCGCGTCGATCTCTATAATCTCCTACAAACCGTGGGGCCGGATTTCAATGAATTTAGCCAATATGCCAGTGATTTGCTAAGGAGCCTTGATCAAATGATTGATTACGAAGCCAATGACAAGGTTCTCCCAGAAGCGGGGCGCGTGAGTCTTGATATCAATATCAGTAATACTGAACATTTGTCGGTGCTGCCTGAAGCTTATACCCTTCTCAATGAAGGTTTAGTTTATTATGACCAGCGCAGACAGGATGATCCGTCTACCCCTGAATCGTCTCTAACATGTCTGACAGGATTTATTTGTGCTGAGGCACAATGGCTTGAATTGTCAGGGAGGAATATTCTCGGTATTGAGGCTTATTTTGGGCAATCAGCGGGGGAAATTTTAGATATTTACCGGATTGATAAATCCTTCTATCAATATAGTGGAGAATTGACTGAAGATTTAAAACTTGGCGTAGATGGGCATAAGGCGTGTCAATATCAACTTTGTGTGAATGAGAGGGATTGTGAAAATATCACTTTGATAGAACAAGATGATCAGTTAGTTGCTGAGGTAGAAGTTGATGAAACGCCAGCGGTGTTGTCTTTTTGCCAAACGGATATATGGACTGCTTGTGGCGTAGTACGGCAAAATGAGGGAGTTTGGGGGCGCGATGAGGATATGTACCCGGGTGACAGTGTGGTAGCTAGCACATGGCATCTGCTCAAAAATGGTGAACTTGAACAGCGACAAGGGAATGCGCTAGTCGTTGAGGAGACGGGGCTTGTGACTTTAAAGACAAATTGTGAGCCCGTAAAGGGTGCCGTTTCTGCTGGATTTTTTGGGCTCAATGGAGAGCGTCAATTTGAGCGCTTGTGTGACAAAGGAGATTGTATTTGTCAAGCGGACGATTCTGATGAAGGTTGTCAAGAGTTGGGTTTTAAAGCGGGCGTGCTCCTTGAATATTGAGTATTAAAAAACCTTGAATCGCGGATTTTACGGATGACACGGATGACACGGATTAAAAACCTGAAAACACTCATTAACTGAGCTTTTTCAGTTGTTTCGGGAATTTCGCTGCGCGGATTTCCCGCTCCTCTGGTCAGCGAAGCTAAACGCCGTCGAGAGTAAAAATGTTAAAAATACACTTTTTTTAGGGGAAAAATATGATTTTCACTCAAAATTTATCGAGCCGAGTGATAGTGCTAGGATTGGCCATCTTACTTGCTGCATTTGAGTTAAGGGCGGAGATCAGCTTTACACCCGCCGCACCGAGCGTGGATATTGGAGAAAAGATCAGCTTATCGGTTTCAGGAGCGGTGGGTGAAGTGACATGGTCGGCTCAAAAGGGCTGGATTGAAGGGACAGGGACTTCCGTCACCTATACGGCACCTGATCAGCCGGGATGGGATGTGGTGACCGTTTTAGATTCTACAGGGCAGATAGGGACTCTTAGGATAGAGATTAAAGCGCAAAACCAAGACTTTTCTGAGGAAAATGCTATCTGGGAAGTGTGGACAAATCGTGATTCTGTTAGAGCGCTTGCCTATTCAAAAGATAAAAAGACCCTTTGGGTAGGTACGGGAGGTGGCTTAGAGCAACGGGACGGGGCGACAGGAGAGCTTGTGCGCGTATTTACTAATTTAGAGGGGTTGCCATCCAACAATATTCAAGCCATGTCTATTGATTCGAACGGCGGGCTGTGGATTGGGACTTGGCGTGGTGGCCTCGCCTACCTGAGTGCCAGTGGCGATTGGACGGTTTATGATAGAAACAACTCTGGGTTGCCAGACGACCAGATTAAAGTCCTGTCTATTGATTCGAGCGGCGGGCTGTGGATTGGGACTTATTATGGTGGCCTCGCCTACCTGAGTGCCAGTGGCGATTGGACGGTTTATAACACCGATAACTCAGGCTTGCCAGACAACGAGATTAATGCCCTGTCTATTGATTCGAGCGGCGGGCTGTGGATTGGGACGATGGGTGGTCTCTCCTACAGAAGTATAAGTGGCGATTGGACGGTTTATAACTCCGATAACTCTGGGTTGCCAGAGAACCGGGTTAATGTCCTGTCTATTGATTCGAGCGGCGGGCTGTGGATTGGGACTTGGGCTGATGGCCTAGCCTACAGAAGTAAAAGTGGCGATTGGACGGTTTATAACTCGGGTAACTCGGAATTGCCAGGCGCGACTATTTTTGCCCTGTCTATTGATTCGAGCGGCGGGCTGTGGATTGGGATGGTAGGTTACCTCGCCTACAGAAGTATAAGTGGCGATTGGACGCTTTATAATCAAAACAACTCTGGGTTGCCAGACGACTTTATTGATGCCCTGTTTATTGATTCGAGCGGTGGGCTGTGGATTGGGACTCTTTCTGGTGGCCTCACCTACAGAAGTAGAAGTGGCGATTGGACGGTTTACACCGATAACTCTGAGTTGCCACACAACCTTGTTTACGCCCAGTCTATTGATTTGAACGGCGGGCTGTGGATTGGGACAGAAAGTGGCCTAGCCTACAGAAGTATAAGTGGCGATTGGACGGTTTATAATCAAAACAACTCTGGGTTGCCATACAACCGGGTTAAAGCCCTGTCTATTGATTCGAGCGGCGGGCTGTGGATTGGGACTTATGTAGGTGGCCTAGCCTACAGAAGTATAAGTGGCGATTGGACGGTTTATAACACTGATAACTCTGGGTTGCCATCCAACTTTATTGAAACCCTGTCTATTGATTCGAGCGGCGGGCTGTGGATTGGGACTCATGAAGATGGCTTAGCCTACAGAAGTATAAGTGGCGATTGGACGGTTTATAACACCGATAACTCAGAGTTGCCATCCAACGAGATTAATACCCTGTCTATTGATTCGAGCGGCGGGCTGTGGATTGGGAGTGATTATGTAGGCCTAGCCTACAGAAGTATAAGTGGCGATTGGACGGTTTATAACCCCAATAACTCTGGGTTCCCAGACAACAACAATATTAATGCCCTGTCTATTGATTCGAGCGGCGGCCTGTGGATTGGGATGCTAAATTGCCTCGCCTACAGAAGTATAAGTGGCGATTGGACGGTTTATAACGCCATTAACTCTGGATTGCCATCCAACCATGTTTATGCCCTGTCGTCTATTGATTCCAGCGGCGGACTGTGGATTGGGGCATCGGGTGGTGGCCTCGCCTACCGTAGTGCCAGTGGCGATTGGACGGTTTATGATAAAAACAACTCTGGGTTGCCAGACAACTCAGGTATTGAGAACCTGTCTATTGATTCCAACGGCGGGCTGTGGATTGGGAATTCTGGTAGTGGTCTCGCCCACCTAAGAATTGGTAAGCAAAAAGCAGGCAAGCGTGCCGCCATCATCATCACCGGCGGCCCCAATACTCCCCGAAACGAGCTATGGGACACCGCAACCTCCATCTCCAACCACATCTATAAAATGCTGATCGGACGAGGGTTTGTGAATACAGAAATATACTACCTCTCCCCTCAAGACTGGGCCGATTTTAATGGCGATGGATTTAATGACCGTATTGTCGATGCCCCACGCCCACAACGTCAGCTTATGATTGAGGATGTTCGTACAGCACTTGACTGGGCCAAAGAACAGGGCAAGCTTGATCAGCCCCTTTATCTCTTTTACATCGGCCACGGCGGCGAAGACAAACTTCATTTGGCCAAATTCGTCGACCTAGAAGCCGCAGAATTGAAAGCACTACTCGATGAATATCAAGCCGTCACGGGCAGTCAAGCTATCATCGTTGTGGACGCTTGTCACTCCGGCTCCTTCATGCCAACTCTCGCCGCTGAAAACCGTGCCGTTCTGACGAGTTCTAAGGCCGAAGAAAAATCATTCTTCTTTGAAAAACAGGGCTGGAGTCGTTTTTTAGCCAGCAGCTTATACCAAGGTATGCACTTTTTCGATGCCTTCTCGTATGCCATGCGCGATCAGGAGCATCTCTTAGGAAAAAACCTCCCGGGCTTTCAAGAGAATGGTCGGACTCAAACGCCCCTGTTTGACGATAATGGTGATGGAATGTATAGCCAGGATGGACAATGGTTAAAGCAGGTGAAGATTAACGGAGCCTATGTCACAGCGGACATCACCTTAGCTGTCACTGGCCTAACCGAGTCCGCGAATTTATCGGTGGAACAAGCTTTCTCGCTCAGAGCCAGAGCCAGCACAGTCTCTGGACAAGTGGAGCGTGTTTGGGCCGTGATCAGACCACCCAAGATGAATCTCGTCATCGACAGCAACGGTACACCGATCTTAGCCTATCCTCGTGCGATGCTATCCACTGAGGACGGAACGCTTTGGCAAGGCCGCTGGGAACAGGCGATTTATAACGGCAACTATGAAATCACCTACTATGCTGAAGACAATGAGGGCAACATCGCCAGCAGCGAAGAGACAATCATGATCACAGTGAGCGGCGGCCTAGCACCACCTGACAGCTCAACTATTGAGATCGTATTGGAAAAAGAACGCTACCAACGCGGCGAATCGTTTCAGGTGAGCCTTCACGAGCATCTCAATTGGGGCTATGACCTGTATGCAGCGGTGGTGTTGCCTGATGGACAGTTTATCGCACTGACTGGAGAAAACGAATTTGCGTCGCTCAATCAGCCCGACAAATGGTCAGCGTTAAGGAATCAGGGGAGCCCATTGAGCCTACTGCAATTAACCTTGCCTGATAATTTGGCAACCGGTGAATATTGCTTTTATGGGATACTCTCTCCGAAAAATGGAGCCGTTTTGGAAAATATACCTCAGTGGGTGTTGACGGGGCGGTGTTTTGCATTAAATTAAGGGCAACCACTTCAGTAGGGGCAATCCCTTGTGGTTGCCCGCCCCTACGAGAAATCACGGTCCATGTAGGGGCTCAATGCCACCTTCGTTAAGGATAAATGCCTGCAATCGTGGTATTAGGAGTCCAAGATTTATCTTGGGCGTCGGCTCTCCCAAACTAAAGTTTGGACTCCTGAATACCTTAACGAAGGTGGCATTGATGTAGGGGCTACCCTATCGGGTTTGCCCTTGCTCCCTCCTTGCATCGGGACAGGCTTAATGGCATTGGATCAGGGAGAGCCATTCAATTTAAAAATCCTATTTCTTCAAGAAATAGGATTTTTTTTGGTGGCCATTTTTTGACGACTGATTTTATGATAGAATACTCAACTCCTGTAGTTCTCTTAAAAGGAATCAATTATGAGACAGTTTTGCTCTTATGGACCAGTCGATTGTCAGGAGCATTTTTGTGTCCAACGTCAAGCATTGATTGCAAAGGGTGTTGAGCAGCTTATTGCTAATCCCGAAAAAGGGGGTCATTACTTTACAATTTGGGCACCCCGTCAAACGGGCAAAACTTGGCTGATGAGACAATTAGAACAAGCCATAGAACAGCAATACCCTGAAAAATTTACCCTTTTGAATTTCTCAATGGGTGGATTGAGAGGAATGAGCTTTACCCCTTCTGAAAATTCTGCATTTCCAGAAACGTTTGCTGAGCTACTTCAGGAGAAACTACCCAACAAACCGACGGTTTCGAGTTGGAAAGAATTTCGTGATTTATTTTCAAAAACGGAGGGATTATGGGATCGTCCGCTCATCCTGTTGATAGATGAAGTGGATACTATTCCACTCGCTTTGATAGACTTGATGGTTGCACAATTTAGGGAACTGTATCTTGACCGTAAAAACAACTGGCTACACGGGCTCGCACTGGTTGGAGTTCGAGCCGTCTTGGGTATTGAAAGTCAACGGGGATCTCCGTTTAACATTCAAAGATCGTTGAAAGTGCCCAATTTAACGCCTGAAGAAGTCAAGGAATTATATCGTCAGTACCAAGAAGAAAGTGGTCAACCGATTGAGGCTGCCGTGGTGGACAAAATTTATCAATCCACCAAAGGGCAGCCCGGTTTAGTTTCATGGTTTGGAGAGATGCTGACTGAAAAGTATAATCCCGGCACTCACCAAGTTATTGATATGGAGACTTGGGAACTGATTTGGCATAAGGCGCGTTTTGTCGAACAAAACAATACGGTGATGAATTTGATTGCCAAAGCCAGAATGTCGGAATATCAAGCCTTTTTAATAAAAGTTTTTACCCATTCGTCTGAGCAATTTTCTTTTCATGATCCTAAGTGCAGCTATATGTATCTTCATGGTATCATCACTTCAGAAACCATTCAGCGAGCCAATGGCGGATTGGGAGAGATTTGCCGTTTTTCCTCACCTTTTATTCAGGATTGTCTTTATTATGCACTGACAAATGAAATTGTTGCTGATGAAACAGCTATACTTTCCCTGCAACCGCTAGATGATTTGGCAGACGTTTTTGCTGGTACGGGCAACCTTCTTAATCTACCAGCTTTGTTGACAAGGTACAAAGATTATCTGGCTCGCCTCAAAGATCAAGGTATTAATCCTTGGAAGGAGCAACCTCGCCGGAAAACAGATTTCAAGCTAAAAGAGGCGGTTGGACACTTTCATCTTTTTAACGCAGCGATGGGATGCAGTGTCTGAGCGTTGTGTGGTGACTCCAGAATTGAACGTCGCAAGCTCCGTTACTTCGTTTCCCACTGGCAATGGCACAGTCGATCTTCATCTTAGGTGTGGCAAACAACAGGGCATTATCGAAGTTAAAAGCTTTGTTAATAGTTATCAAATCAAATCAGCTCAAGAACAAGCGGCTGATTATGCCAAGAATTTAGGCATCAATAGTGTGACTATTGCTTTGTTTATTCCGGTGCTTGAGGAGACAGTGCTTGAAAAATTGTCAACTATTGAAGTGGTTAATGGGGTTGAGGTGAATGTTGTTGCGATTGGATGGGTTTGATGGTAAGAACGACACCTAATTATTCTTTGCGGAGCAAAGATGCAGGCATTCCGCCGCGCTCATCGAGCCGACACAAATTCATTTTGGACGAGACTTCCAAGATAAATCTTGGACTCCTGAGTGTCCAAAATTTATTTACCTCAGTGGGTGTGGACTGAGCGGTGTTTTGAAGTCTTTTAAGTTCAAGCGTCTTCAGCCTTAAAAATCCTATTTCTTCAAGAAATAGGATTTTTTTGTGGCGATTATTTTTTTGTAGGGATTGCCCCTACCCACCCTACAATACAATGCCACCTTCGTTAAGGTATTCAGGAGTCCAAACTTTAGTTTGGGAGAGCCGACGCCCAAGATAAATCTTGGACTCCTAATACCACGATTGCGGGCATTTATCCTTAACGAAGGTGGCATTGACCCTACA
>JSZA02000006.1 GCA_000785145.2 Candidatus Thiomargarita nelsonii | reverse complement strand
AACCAATAAATATTGGACTTATTTGCAGCAATCGAGAATGAGACTTTTGGTGAAAAATATTTTGCCAACCACATTGATTCGATTGGCGACTCAACTCGTTGGTCCAAAAAAAATATTCGTGCCAAGGGAAGAACTCAACGAAGAGAACAAAAAAGAATTTTATAGAATAGTCAAGCCAGATGCGCTCGCTTTTTTGGAAAAGCAGGGAAAACCGGCAGATTATTGGGCGATGATGTGACATATTTATGGAAATAAAAAAACCAAATTTCATCATTATTGGCTCTGCCAAATGTGGGACAAGTACACTAGCAACAACATTATATCACCATCCAGATTGTTGTTTCAGTCAACCAAAAGAAGTGGAATTCTTTAATAATGATAACAATTACTCAAGGGGTTGGGAATGGTATCAGCAGGCTTTTGCCCATTACAACGGAGAGCCCGTTATAGGGGAAGCCACACCCTCATACTCCAACCGCTTTTCGCACTCTGAAACGGCACAACGCATATATCAATTTAATCCTGATATGAAATTGGTTTATATCGTGCGAGATCCCTATCAAAAATATATCTCCGTGTGGCGAATGTTGGCACGAGCTAAAGATCCAATTGCTGTTCGAGGAATAGATTACTTTTTTGAAAATCATCCAAGGAGTGAAGCTATACAAAAAACGTGTTGCTACTTTTATCAACTTGAAGCTTATAAAGCTTTTTTTCCTGATAGCGCGATCTTGATCCTTTTTATGGAAGAACTCTCACTCAATGCTGAGCAACTATATAATCGTCTTTTTAGATTTCTAGGTTTAGAGCCGTCTAAAGTCAATATGGATTACCAACTAAGAGAGAATAGCTCAGAAGTCTATGTCAGCCACAACTATTGGAAACGATTACAGCACTCCAAGATGAGACCTTTAGTCAAAAAAGTATTACCGGCTTCCTTAATTCAATTTGCCTTTAAAGTTTTTGGAGGAAAACGACTCTACGTGCCCAGAGAAGAATTAAACCTGAAAAACAGTCAGACATTTAACCGAATAGTAACAGATGACGCGCTTGCTTTTTTAGAAATGTGCGGGAAACAGTCTGATTATTGGCAATTTTTAAGCAAGCCAAAGGAGTATTAATGAAAAAACATTTTATTAACCATATCGGCATTGAAAATTTCAAATGTTTCCAAAATTTAACTATTGACGGCTTGGAAAGCGTTAATTTAATTGGTGGCAAAAATAATGTCGGAAAAACGGCTTTTTTAGAAGCCGTAGAACTGCTGGTGTCTTCCAATGAAACTTATGATTTAGTGGTTAATATTTATAAATTGTTAACACGGCGACAAACCAATAATCTTAGCAATGATATTCTGCTAGACTTTATCAGAGAAGATGAGACAAAAGTTAAAATCTATACGAAAAATAAGAAATTGCGCTTGGCTGTACATCGTTACGAAATAAAGGATATTATCCCAACAACAAAACTATCTTATGCAATCAATGAAGATGAAAAATCATTGTCCATAGATAGACTATTGGGACAGAGTCTGCAAAAAATAGACAGGCGTATTGATAACATCAATTTTATTAGTTCTGCAAAAGCTCAAGAGCAAGATATAGCAATCCTCTATGGCTCATTAGTTGACTTAGATAGAGAAGATTTTTTAAATGATTCTTTAAGAATATTTGATGACAATATTATATCTATCAAACAAAGGGCAACCAAAAACAACGTTATTTTAAAACTCAAACTAAAAGACAGACAAATGCCCGTTTTGCTCTCATCATTGGGCGAAGGTATTAATAGATATATTGCCGTTCTTTGTGCGATATGGGCAAGCAAAGATGGCTTTTTGTTGATAGATGAAATAGAAAACGGCATACATTACACCAACTACCAAAAATTATGGCAAATTATTTTTCAAGCGAGTGCCGATGCGAATTGTCAACTATTTATCACTTCTCATTCTAAAGAATGTATAGAAGCCTTTAATGAGGTTCAGCTTGAACAAGAAAATAACCGGGGCGCATACTTTGAGTTTTATAAAAATATCAAAACCGATATGATCACCGCCTCAAAAAGGCACAAGGAACAATTAAAATATTCTTTAACTCACCAAGGGAGGGTGCGAGGTGAGTAAAAATATCTTAATTGTTGAAAGTTTTTTTGTAGGGTGGGTCTCGCTGCGCGCAACGAAGTAACGGAACGTTAAACCCACCAAGCCTTTGAAATTTATAACAATGGTGGGTTTAGCTTCGCTGACTTCGTATCGCTTTCGCTCTACCCACCCTACATAATATTATTATATTTCAAACACTTAAATACTTATGTATAAGAGAGTGCGCGAGGCAAAGGAATGCCTGTAGCGTCGCGCTCATCGTTATACACAAGTCCATTTTGGACGAGACGCCCAAGATAAATCTTGAACTCCGTTAGCTCAGGAGTCCAAAATTTATTTTGGACGAGACGCCCAAGATAAATCTTGAACTCCGTTAGCTCAGGAGTCCAAAATTTATTTTGGACGAGACGCCAAGATAAATCTTGAACTCCGTTAGCTCAGGAGTCCAAAATTTATTTTGGACGAGACGTCCAAGATAAATCTTGAACTCCGTTAGCTCAGGAGTCCAAAATTTATTTTGGACTCCTTAAAAAACTTGTGTCGATGAGCGCAGAGCGTGGGAACGAGAGGCGAAGTAGTTACAAACCAATAAATATTGCCTATGAAAAATGAAATAAACACCACTGAAAAAAAACAGAGAACAGTCTGGATAAATATACACATACCAAAATGTGCGGGCACTTCATTTGCGGGAATACTCCGCTATAATTTTGGCCACGGATTTATTGATGGTCGTTCGTATTTGAACAGTATTAGTTTTAAATATAGTTCGCAACATCTGAGAGAGATTTTCACCTATATTCCATACGCGAAATGCTATTATGGTCATAACTTGACGATTGATTTGCCATTCAAAGACTATGATATTAAAGCAATTGCTTTTATCAGAAAGCCAGTTGATCGTTTTTTATCACATTATTTTTACTGTAGAAATGATCCTATTAACAATTTTGATCCGGATGCCAAACGCCTTAACTTAGAAGATTATGTGAAAAAAAACCTGCTTGCTCTTAAAAGAGCAGATTTATGGAATGGGCAGATGTATCACTTGACAGGCTCACATACGAGAGACAAATTACAACGAGTCACTGAATTAATCAATGATGGACACTTGTATCTATTTTCAGTCGAAAGATTTTCTGAGGCTTGTGTCATGTTGGAGCGCTGTTTTCCAGATGTTTTTGTTGATACTGCATATCTCGTTAAAAATATTTCAAGCAAAGATCAACAAATCTCTTTGGAATTGCGAGAAGAAATTAAAACACAGATGTCATTAGATCAAGAATTATACAAAATCGCAAATCAACAAATGGACAATATTTCAGATTCCTTGTTTGAAACAGAAAAAATTAAGAAACAAGCACTTATAGAATTTGAGCAAAAATGTGAAAATCTGAAACGTCAAATCAATAGTCCTGTGTACCGTGGTAAATTATTAATCAAAGCCGCATTGGAGAGAGTCTTAAAAGTCACTCCGCAAGTGCAAGCATTTACAACACCATAAATATGAGAGTATTTTTTTTAACCTCAACACCGCCTATCCCTAGCTGGGGCGGCGCAATGGCCTTTTACCGCCACTTCTGTGAGCGGCCAGATTTCAAAATATCCGTAGCCACGAATAATCCTGATATCTTCAACTACGAAGTACCCTATCAATTTTCATACTTCAGTACGAACAAGATATGGCAACGCATTGTGCGTACACGATTGAACCGGTGGATTTATTCATCAGCTCATCTGACGTGGGGAAATGTTGTACCTTCTCAAATTGTCAAACAAGCTATAGATTTCAAACCAGACGTCGTGCTGACAGTTGCAGGGAGCTGGTCATGGTCGGCTAGAATGGCAGGCGTGTTGGCCAAAAAACTGAAAATCCCTTTAGTGGGAAGCTTTAATGATTGGTGGTATTACAATCTTATCTATCATCCTGCCACGGAAAAATGGATAGAGCGTTCATTTCGCAAATTTTATCAGAAATGTGATCTCGCGCTATGTACCTCTGAAGGTATGCGCGATGAACTGGGTCCGCATAAAAATGCCATAGTCTTTTACCCAAGCGGCGCACTGATGTCCCCCAATGAGCTTATAAAAAAAACAGATAAGACAGATAAGACAAAAAAGATATTCACGGTTGCCTTTGCTGGAAATATTGGAGAATGGTATGGCAAAATGTTAGAAAGTCTCATTACTCTTGCAAAAGATAACCTCAAATTTCGCATATTTGGCAATAATCCTAACTGGAGTGAGGAATTTTTAGCCAGGGCAACACAAAGCGGTATTTACCGTGGACACATAGCTTTTGAAGAGCTTCGTCAGGAAATGCTTGAAGTAGATGTCTTACTACTCCCTATGGGTTTTGATGAATCGTCAGCACAAATTGAGCGAACCAGTTTCAAAACTAAGTTCCTAGATTATCTGTCGTTTAGTAAGCCTATTCTAGTCTGGGGACCCGAATATTGTAGTGCGGTTCGTACCGCGACAGAGTTTGATTCAGCCGACATTTGCACCGTTCAGGACCCCAAAACGTGCATGGAAGGTCTTGTGGCACTCAGAGAAAACCCTGATCGTCGGCAACAGATCGTCAATAATGCCCAGCGTATGTACGAAAGCCGTTTTCATCCTGACAAGATTCATCAGCTATTGGTTGATGCCATTGGGGGACTTATCAGTCCAAGATAAATCTTGGACTCCTAGTTGAGATGAAAAAGGCTAATCATTGGTTAAAATTTTTTTTAGAATTACCCTACAAAGCGACATTTAGGCCGCCATTAGTCTATTTACGTGGGCCGTATTTTAAAGCCGGTTATCTACGACGAAAATTCGCCTTGTTAGCTTCAGTGCGGAAACAAGGGGGACAGGTTCATAGAACCATTGAGATTCGAGGACCAAAGTCATTTCTTCAATATATAGACATTGGTCGTGAATGCGTGATTGAGAGGGATTGCTTTTTTTGGATAGCAGCAGAAGAAGCGGGTTCAAATCCTCAACTTAGCATTGGAAAAGGCGTTTATATAGGACGAAACTGCTATTTAGGTGCTTTCCAGCCTGTGAGTATTGGGCGTGATACCCTAATAGGTGCCTACTCCTATATTATCTCTGCCAATCACAAATTTGATGATCCTAACAAACTCGTTAAGGAACAAGGCTATGTCGGTGCGCCGATTATAATCGGTAGTGATGTCTGGATTGGATGTCATGTGGTCATACTGCCGGGCGTGACGATTGGCGATGGTGCCATTATTGCCGCTGGTGCTGTGGTAACAAAATCAGTGCCGAGTTACGAAATATGGGGAGGAGTGCCAGCAAAACGCTTAGGTGCTAGATCAGAATGAGGATTATTTAATTGAAAATCGCATTTATCTCAACTGTTTTTAGTAATCCGTGGGCAGGCAGCGAAGAATTATGGTATCAAACCTCACTTCGTTGTTTGGAACGCGGGCATCAAGTCATCGCCTCCTTATTTCAAATGCCATGCTCTTGCCCTCAAATTGAAAATTTTCAATCTCATGGCGGTAGAGTACACTGGCGCAAACGTTTTAAAAATGGTCGATTACATGTTTTAAAGCACAGCTACGTCTCAGCCTTTCGTCAGCTCTTTAAATCTAAGCCTGATGTCGTTATTTTGTCTTTGGGATCCATGATGGATTTAACACTACAGCCTGATTTATTGAGAGAATTGCAACAGAGCCCTGCAAAAGTGATATTGCTATTTCTGTTTAATGCCGACTGTCTCGTTCCAGATGACAATGCGAGGGCAATAATCGGTTCATATTGTCAACGAGCCAACCATCTTATATTTGTGTCGAAACACAATTGCTTACTTGCTGAGAGACAACTCGCGCTGAAATTTAATAAGGTATCCGTTTTTAGTGGCTCAATTTCTTATACAGATAAATACGAAAAGTTGCCTTGGCGGGCGAATGACACCCTTGAAATGGCCTGTGTCGCAAGATTTGCAATGCAGGAAAAAGGGCAAGATATCCTGATCGAATCCTTAGCACAACCACAATGGAAATCAAGGAATTGGCGTTTGAATCTATTTGGATTGGGTAGAGAGGAATACTTACGTCAACTTATTAATCATTTTAAATTAACCGAAAGAGTTAGGTTTCGTGGATATGTCACCGATACGAGAGATATCTGGAGAGAAAATCAAATAATGGTCCTGGCTTCACGAGCGGAAGGGCTCTCTTTAGCCGTCTTAGAAGCCATGATATGTGGGCGCGTTTGTGTCGTAACAGATGTTGGCGGGCATGGAGAAGTCATTACTGACTCTCAGTCTGGTTTTTTAGCAGAAGCGCCTCAGCCAAAATATTTTGGAAGAGCATTGGAACGTGCATGGAGTATGAAAGAAAAACTCCCTGAGATTGGTCAAAACGCACACGAAGCTGCTTTTAAAAAATTCTCTGAAACACCAGATAAAAAACTATTGTATTTAATAGAACAAATATAATATGAAAGGGAAAGGAAAAAGTGTGAATGAAATACTCGAAACACTGGAAAAAATTTCGGGCAGAAAAATAGATAAAATTTTTAATGATAAACGCTTAGGAGATGTTTCGGTTAATATTCTTTCTAACCAGAAGGCATGTCAATTGTATTCGTGGCAGCCCAAGATAGAATTGGAGGAGGGGTTGGTTCGTACATGGGATTGGCTAACCTCGCAATGATGAAGGATAGCAAGTGAAAAATATTCTGGTTACTGGTGGTGCAGGCTATATCGGCAGTCATACTTGCAAACTATTATCTCAAGCCGGTTATCTGCCGATCACTTACGATAATTTGGTCTATGGTCACCGTTGGGCGGTCAAATGGGGACCGTTAGAAAAAGGAAACTTATCAGATAAAGCGCGGCTAGAAGAAGTGTTTTGCAAATATAGGCCACAGGCTGTGTTGCACTTTGCCGCTTATGCCTATGTTGGAGAATCGGTTAAGAATCCAGCTAAATACTACTGTAACAATATTGAAGGCAGTTTGTCCTTATTGGACACCATGTTACAACATAATGTAAATAAAATAGTTTTCTCCAGTACTTGTGCCACCTATGGGGTTCCGAAATTCATCCCTATTAATGAGAAACACCCACAACAACCGGTGAATCCTTATGGCTATTCAAAATTAGTGGTTGAGCGAATACTTAGAGATTTCTTTCAGCCTTATGGACTGCGTTCAATATCATTGCGTTATTTTAACGCGGCTGGGGCAGATTCCCAGGCTGAAGTGGGAGAATTACATGACCCGGAAACCCATTTAATTCCTTTAGTGCTTGAAACCGCATTAGGTTATCGTTCCTCTATCACCATTTATGGTGATGACTACGATACTCAGGATGGTACTTGTATTCGAGACTATATACATGTCACCGATTTGGCAGAGGCTCATATTCTAGCACTACAGGCTTTGGAAGAAAAATCCCAGTGCAGTGTTTATAATCTTGGTAACGGCAACGGTTTTTCGGTTAAACAAGTGATAGAAGTGGCGAAACAGATCACAGGAAGGGAGATACCGGTCAGTATTGGTTCCCGTCGTCCCGGTGACCCAGCGCAACTTGTTGGAGATGCCAGCAAAATTGCCAAAATATTGGGATGGCAGCCCCGTTATCCGAGTTTGTCCGCCATCATTGAAACAGCTTGGCAATGGCAGAGCAAAGCTAGGAGGATTATTCATTGAAAATTGCTTTTATCTCCTCAGTTTTTGGTGAGCCGTGGGCAGGCAGCGAAGAATTATGGTATCAAAGTTCTCTTCGTTGTTTGGAACGCGGAGATCAAGTCATGGCCTCGTTATTTGAAATGCCATGTTCTTGCAGTCAAATTGAAAATTTTCAATCTCATGGGGGTAGAGTCTATTGGCGCAAACGTTTTAGAAATGGACGATTACACATCCTAAAGCATCGCTACCTTTCTGCATTTCGCAATGTATTTAACTCTAAGCCAGATGTGGTCATTATCTCTTTGGGTTCCCTAATGGATTTAACGCTATATCCAGATTTATTAAAGGAATTGCAAGAAACGACTGCCAGAGTCATATTGATATTTCAGTTTAACTCGGATTGTCTTATTCCAGATGCCAATGCGAGAGCGATGATAACTTCTTATTGTCATAGAGCCAATCATATAATATTTGTGTCGGAGCACAATTATTTACTTGCAGAAAGACAACTGGCAATGAAATTTAATCACGTATCAGTTATTAGTAATACTGTTCCCTATGATAAATACGAAATATTAGCTTGGCCAGAAACCAACGACACCCTTGAAATGGCGTGTGCCGCACGGCTGGTCGTGCAGGAAAAAGGACATGATATTCTGCTTGAATCTCTAGCGCAACCACAGTGGCGTTCAAGGGATTGGCGTTTGAATATATTTGGTTCTGGTTGTGATGAAGAATACATACGTCAGCTTGTTAATCATTTTAATTTAACCGATAAAGCCATGTTCTGTGGACATGTTGCGGATAGTCGGGAAATATGGAAGAAAAATAAAATAATGGTTATGGCTTCACGCGCTGAAGGACTCTCTTTAGCCTCTCTTGAGGCTATGATATGCGGGAGGGTATGTGTGGTAACAGATGTTGGAGGGCATAATGAGGTCATTGCTGACTCCCAATCAGGTTTTTTAGCAGAAGCACCTCACCCAAAATATTTTGGAAGAGCTTTGGAGCGTGCATGGTCTATGAAGGAAAGCTTATATGATATTGGTAAAAGCGCACACGAAGCTGCTTTAAGGGTATTTTCGGAAGACTCAGTTAGTAGGATTGTCTCTTTAATAGAAAAAAAATAAATATGAGGGAGAGAAGGGCTAAAATTTCAGTCATTATTCCTAACTATAATAGGGCAACAATTGTTAGCGAAACCGTTGAAAATATGCTCTTGCAAAGCCTGCCACCACATGAAATCATTGTGGTGGATGACTGTTCTACAGATGACTCGGTATCTGTGCTAAAAATTTATGGATAGTGATGATCTGAGTTCACTGAACAAATTGCAGCTTCAGTCTGCCATTTTGGAGGAAACGGATATTGTGTACAGTCCGTGGGTGAGAGGCTATTTCAGAAAAAAAGTTTTTGAGCCTGAGGACGTGGTACTACAGCAGCAAGCCTTGCCTACCGTTAAGGATATGCTCACTTGCTTTCTAACAGACTGGTCAATCATATTTCAGCAGTGCTTGTTCCGGCGTGTTTTCCTTAAAAATGTGGGATTTTACCGAGAGGATATGAGACTTCACTCGCGAGTTTTTTGTCCGTTTATTGCTGGCAGAGCCAAAAGTGGTTTTTACAAAAAATGTCCTGACTCTCTATTGTTCGGAAAACCCGGCCGCCACCCTGTACTAGGACATTGGCGATTTCGGCTCAACGTTTGGCGTGCATTGCGAGATATGCTTGATTGGTTGGATAAGAAATGGGGCGGATTCCGTCAGCGTCTTTATGGACATCGGTGGCCAAGTTCATATCAGGCGGGACCGTTGACCGAGCAACAAAAGTCTTTGATTCGAGAGATTGGATATTTTATATAAGTACTGACTGTAGGGTACATCAAATAATCTGAAAAGAACAGAATGTATGAACTGTGACTCAGCTAATTTAGCTGAGTTTATTGATCTTGGCATACAACCAAATGGCAATAATTTTCCAGATATAGATACAAACGATCAGGAGCAGGTTTTTCCAATGGCAATGCAGGTGTGTCAGGATTGCTGGCAAGTTCAAATTGCTGAATTTCCCTCCCCTGAGTTCCTTTTTTCTAATCATCCTTATATTACGGGCGTTAATGTGCCTGTTGTTCAACATTTTGAACGATTGGTACCTCATATTATTAACAAATTGAATTTGCAACCCAATGCCTTGGTGGTAGATGTTGGCTGTAACGATGGTAGCTTGTTAAAGGTTTTTGCTCAGCATGGTATGAGAATTCTTGGGGTTGATCCTTTATTTGTATTTCTAATATTTCTCAAAATTGATGGTTTTTAATAGAAAAGTCGTTATTAAACGCTTTTATGCTCTTTTTAGGCAAAGATATCCCAACCCATTCAAAATCATTGAATAGAAAAATCAATCCCTGTGGTTTTTATTAAAAAAGCTGTTTAACTAAAAACAAGGTTTAAAAACACACACAAAAACATAACTTATTGAAGTTACAATAAATTATAAAATAACTCTACCCTAAAATTCTTAATGGCATTAAAGGATACCATGTTGTTAACAGTTTGCCTGAGTTTGTTGAGACTAGACTTTTTAAAAAAATATAAATCCGCTGTTTGTGTTAGTATAGATCCTAAACCAGTCATAAACAAAGTAGCAAAAAAGTCCTGTTTAATAAGTATTAATACCCCAGTGTAAATGGTCAATGCCACCTTCGTTAAGGGCAACCATAAAGGATTGCCTTCCGAGGCGAAAACTTTTGCCTCGGAAACATAAAATGCGGTCCTTTGTAGGGGCAATCCCTTGTGGTTGCCCTTAACGAAGGTGGCATTGAGTGTAAATGGTACAATTCTTTTAACATTTACTTCGTTACTTCGTTTGTGTGGTATATTTACTCATTTAAAACCAGTGTTATGCTTGATGCTTTTTTGTAAAATTATTAAAATAACAGTTACAAAGTCTAATTTAAATCTGCGACTGAAAAATTTTGAAGCGGTGTTCCGAACGGAGTGAGGAATCTTTTATCCTTAAATGAGTCATCATTTAAGAGCAAACGAATAATTGAAACGAAGTAACGAAGTAAATAGATTGGGTGGCTTTGTCATTTTCATCAGCCAGTGTGTTTTTTTCCATGTTTTTATTTTTCCTTTGGTTTGAAAGCCGCTAAGTATAACACATTTTCCGGCACGATATGGCATTGATGTTACGGATACAAGAGATATATGGAAGAAAAATAAAAAATAAAATGATGGTCATGGCTTCACGCGCTGAAGGACTCTCTTTAGCCGTATTGGAAGCTATGATATGTGGGCGTGTCTGTGTTTTCGGACACGCCTGTTGAGAAAATGATGTATTTAATAGAAAACCGAGAAAAAATATAATATAAAATGAAGGGCAAAAATATATTGGTACTGGGTGGTACCGGCTTCATTGGCAGTCATTTAACTCAACGCTTGGTGCAAGCTGGTGCTAAAGTCAAAGTATTTACCCGTCCAGGGAAATCTGTCAAAAATATAGCCAATGTGCTGGAAAAAATTGAACTGATTTATGGTGATTTTATGGATGAAGTCAGCCTAAAAAAAGCGGTTTCTGATGTTGATTGTGTTGTTCATTTGATTTCCACCACCTTTCCAAGTACCACACTAGAAAGTGGTGTGTACGATGTATATTCCAACCTGATTCCAACAATAAGGCTACTAGAATATTGTGTCAAGGCGGGAGTAGAGCAAATAGTTTATGCCTCATCAGGGGGCACAATCTATGGCGAACCTGAACAAATTCCAATAACAGAAGAACATCCGCTAATACCTAAGTCCATGTATGGACAGAGTAAGAAGGTTATTGAAAGTTATTTTAGTTTTTTTTCGCGTACCTATCGAATAAACGTGCAAACAATGAGGATATCGAATCCTTATGGACCACGACAAAATCCGTATGGGGCTCAGGGAATAATTGCAGTGGCACTTGGATGTGTACTTGACGGCAGAAAATTTAAGGTATTTGGAAAGGGAGATACCGTAAGAGATTACATATATATTGACGATGTTATAGACGCAATGTTGTGTGCGATTGAAACAAAAGAGTCAGCGATTGTCAATGTCTCATCTGGAAAAGGAAAAAGTGTGAATGAAATTCTCGAAACACTGGAAAGGATTTCGGGCCGAAAAATAGATAAAATTTTTAATGAGAAACGCTTGGGAGATGTTTCGGTTAATATTCTTTCTAACCAGAGTGCCTGTCAATTGTATTCGTGGCGCCCCCAAATAGAATTGGAGGAGGGGTTGGTTCGTACATGGGATTGGCTCCTTCAGGATGGATATACTGTCAAAAATGGCTAAAATTTCAGTCATTATTCCTAACTATAATAGGGCAACAATTGTTAGCGAAACCGTTGAAAATATGCTCTTGCAAAGTCTGCCACCAGATGAAATCATTGTGGTGGATGACTGTTCTACAGATGACTCGGTATCTGTGCTAAAAAGTTTCGGGAATAAAATTACATTGATCCAGCATGAGGAAAATCGTGGACCGGGCGCTGCCCGCAATGCCGCACTCAGGATTGTCACGGGTGACTTTGTACAATTTATGGATAGTGATGATCTGAGTTCACTGAACAAGTTGCAGCACCAGTCTGCCATTTTAGAGGAAACGGATATTGTGTACAGTCCGTGGGTGAGAGGCTCTTTCAGAAAAAAAGTTTTTGAGCCTGAGGACGTGGTACTACAGCAGCAAGCCTTGCCTACCGTTAAGGATATGCTCACTTGCTTTCTAACAGACTGGTCAATCATATTTCAGCAATGCTTGTTCCGGCGTGTTTTCCTTAAAAAGGTGGGATTTTACCGAGAGGATATGAGACTTCACGAAGATGGCGAGTTTTTTGTCCGTTTATTGCTGGCAGAGCCAAAAGTGGTTTTTACAAAAAATGTCCTGACTCTTTATTGTTCGGAAAACCCGGAAGACCATGAGAAGCTGACTGGAAGTGGTAGCAATGCTCAGCGTAAAGCTATGGATACTGCTCATTTTTTTGACATAGTGATAGAATTGCTGGCAAAGGAACGCCACCCTGTACTAGGACATTGGCGATTTCGGCTCAACGTTTGGCGTGCATTGCGAGATATGCAGAAACTTGAGCACATAGATCAAGAAAAATTGTCAAAGCTCAAGCTCATCACAAGAGGGCGTGAATGGGATATGCTTGATTGGTTGGATAATAAATGGGGCGGATTCCGTCAGCGTCTTTATGGACATCGGTGGCCAAGTTCATATCAGGCGGGACCGTTGACCGAGCAACAAAAGTCTTTGATTCGAGAGATTGGATATTTTATATAAGGTAACTCCCAAAAAATAAAATACCAAGGGCAACCACAAGGGATTGCCCCTACATGCCAACAAATATTGTAGGGGCAATCCTTTATGGTTGCCCCAATCCTTTATGGTTGCCCTGTGTGTGGGTATTTTAATTTTTTGGAGTTACCTAAGTACTGACTGTCGGGTGCATAAAATAATATGAAAAGAACAGAATGTATGAACTGTGGCTCAGCTAATTTGGCTGAGTTTATTGATCTTGGCATACAACCAAATGGCAATAATTTTCCAGATACAAAAGATCAGGAGCAGGTTTTTCCAATGGCAATGCAGGTGTGTCAGGATTGCTGGCAGGTTCAAATTGCTGAATTTCCCTCCCCTGAGTTCCTTTTTTCTAATCATCCTTATATTACGGGCGTTAATGTGCCTATTGTTCAACATTTTGAACGATTGGTACCTCATATTATCAATAAATTGAATTTGCAACCCAATGCCTTGGTGGTAGATGTTGGCTGTAACGATGGTAGCTTGTTAAAGGTTTTTGCTCAGCATGGTATGAGAATTCTTGGGGTTGATCCTGGACAACGTACTGGAGAATTGGCCAAAGAACAGGGAATAACAGTCTTTAAAACATTTTGGAACTTGCAAACTGGCAAGGCTATGCGCCAATTAAATATTTTCCCTGATGTGATCACAGCAACAGCCGTTTTCTATCATGTGCCTGATTTGCATAATTTCATTAATGGCCTAAAACAGCTCATGCATAAGGACAGTGTCTTTGTGGTCCAAGGCGTCTATCTAAAAGATTTGTTAGAACGAAATGAATTTGATCATTTTTATCATGAGCATAGTTGTATTCATGCCGTCGCGCCAATCAAACGATTATTTGAAGCCCATGATATGCGGCTATTAGATGTAGAATTCACAGAAATTCATGGTGGCTCCTTTGTTTTGTACGTGGGACTGAATTCACATCCTAAGCCCACTTCTGAAGCGGTGCAACAAGCTATTGAAGCAGAAGAAAAAGCTGGACTGAACAAGCTTTCCACTTATCATGATTTTGCGGCCACCGTCAAACAAAATACTGATGAATTACGCAAATTGCTATTAGAACTCAAGCAGCAAGGAAAACGGGTTTTTGCTTTGGGGGCACCGGTAAAAGGCAGTACTTTACTTAATTATAGCAATATTGGGGCAGACTTAGTGACGTGTGCCACTGAAGTGAATCAATTCAAGATTGGTCGTTTGACACCGGGTACTCATATTCCAGTGGTTGACGAGCGGACTCTTCAGCAACAACCGGATTATTATTTGGTGTTATCATGGAATTTTCTTGACTATCTGGTGGAGAAATATAAGGATTTTCTACGCAAGGGTGGCAAGTTTATTGTGCCGGTGCCTCATGTACGTGTTATCGGTTCTGAATCTATTCATTAAATTGTAAGCCATTTTCCATGAAAAATATCATCATTACAGGCGCAACCGGTTTTATTGGCAGGGCATTAGTCCAGAGCTTACGCAATAGCACGAATGGCCGAGTTATTGCTATGGGCTCAGAAACGGTTGATTTAGTTAACCGTGCCGCCCTCTTTGACTGGTTTGAAAAGTTACACTGGGCTTTTGAATGTGACCAGATTATTCATTTGGCGGCCTTATATAAAGCAGGAGATTGGCCAGTTCATCATCCTGCAACGCAGTTTCACGTTAATATGTCCATGAATGTTAATATTCTGGAGGCATGGGCGCGTTTTTTTCCTAAAGCTAAATTTACCAGTATCTTATCTTATTGTATGTATCCTTCTCATGGAGAGCCACATCCTGAGACGGAATTATGGGGAACTGAGCCGGAAGATTATTTGTTCAGTTATGCCATGACAAAAAAAGCGCTATTGATTGGGCAACGCGCCTACCGTGAGGAATATGGGCTAGATTGTACCAGTGTCGTCTTACCGACTGTTTATGGTCCTGGCGATAGTTTTGCTGAAAATTCTCATGTCATGGGGGCGTTGATTGGTAAATTTGTTCGTGCTGCACACACTGAAGTGGTTGAAGTTTGGGGAGATGGCAGTCAAGAACGTGAGTTTCTGTATGTGGAAGATGTTGTCGATGGGATTATCGCGGCTGCGGATAATTCTAAAGTAGATGTTTTAAATTTGGGGACAGGACAAGCTTATTCTATCAAAGCCATCACAGAAATTATTCGGCAAGCATCTGGCTTTACCGGAAAAATTCAGCACAATACCACCAAATTTGTGGGCGTGAAAAAGCGTTTGTTAGATGTGAGCCGTGTCAGAAAAGAGCTAGGCTGGCAAGCGGCTACCAGTATAGAACAGGGTATCAATAATACTGTTAAATGGTATCAAACTCATTAGTCGGCTAGTAGTCCAAGATAAATCTTGGGCTCCAAAATACTACGAAATGAAAACGCTAATTAAAAAGCTTGATCATAAATTATGGCCGACTTACTTTTATGTCATCACTGATGCTATGGCCAAGATTCTCACTGAAAAACCGCTTGTGATTGTCGATGTGGGGGCAGCGATGGGCGTAGATGAACGCTGGCAGCCAGCAGAATCATTAATCCAGTTTGTGACATTTGAGCCTGATACCCGTTCTCAAGACTATGCGACGACAGCAAAGACAGTGAATTTTGCCACTGGTTTGAGTGCTGAAAAAGGCAAGAAAGCACTACATCTGACAACATTCGCGCCGGCTTCGTCTCTATATCCATTAAATATGGCGCAACTCCAAGATTTTGCTAATCGAGAATGGCATGAATCAGCGGGTTCTATTCCTATAGAAGTCGATACCCTAAACAATTGTCTTGCTGATCGACCTGAATTGCGACCTGATTTTATGAAAATTGATGTCGAGGGCGCGGATTTGGACGTGCTTAAAGGTGCCTCAGATTTTTTGGATACCACTCTCATGGGGCTACAAATTGAGGTCAGTTTCATAGAACGGCACAAAGGTGCCCCCTTTTTTGCTGAAACTGACGCTTTTATACGAGAACAGGGTTTTGCTTTATTTATCCTTTCCCGTGAACACTGGTTACGGCATAACTTGGTTTATGGTGCCAATTCCAATCCTCAATTGATTTGGGGAGATGCCGTTTATTTTCTCAAGCGGGAGCAACTGCTGGAACGCCTTAGAACAGAAGAACAAGCGCATATTATATTAAGCAAATTTATCGCTATTCTGTTGGGCTATGGCGCACATGATTATGCTGTAGAGGTGATTGATGCCGCTTTCAGTGCAAAGCTGGTGTCTGAGGCGATTGCCAAAGATTTAAAAAAGGCAGTTAGCTTATCTGTAGTGAATCCAACGGCCTATTTTTTCAGGAGTCTAAGTGGCGTGATATTTGCTAGTTTTATCTATCTTTTATCGGTTCCCATCGGAGCGCTCAGGAGAAGGAGTGCTGCTTATCTTAAAAAGCATATAACAAATCTTTTGCATCATTTATCGGTTGCCAGGGGTGGGATTTATGAATCCTCTATTTCTGATCCTCATTGAATAGTATGTACAAAAAAAATGAATCTCAAGAAATATCGGGCTGCAATAGTATTTACTGCCTTTTTTTCTACTGTCCTTTTTTTAGTCTGGACTAATAGCTTTGGATTGCGAACAGCACTCTATCTTGATACTAAAATCCATAGCTTAAATATTCAAGATGGGCAAGTTGTGCAACGCTCTGGACAGTCATATCTTAATATCTCTGGACGAGTGGGTTTATTGGCTGATTCAATTGAAGTGGCTTTGTTGACACCTGATAAAAATTTTATTTCTGAAAATGATTGGATCGAGCTAGACAGTTCTCCCAACTTAAGTCATTTTAATGGAAAAATAGCTTATCCATCAGAAGGATGGCTTAAACTTTTTAGTAGAAGTCAGGGGGCTGGTTATCGGCGGGCTAATGCTATCCAAGTCGGGATAGGAGAAGTTTTTATTATTGCGGGGCAATCTAATGCATCAGGTGGATCTGACACCCTATTTATAACTCAATCAAATCAAGTACGAACTGGGCAGATGCAGGAAGATCATTCAATTCTTTGGAAACAGGGAGATGATCCTCAGATTAGAGGCGGCGGCGGTTCACCTTGGCCATTAGTTGGGGATTTGTTGGTAAAGACATTAGATATACCCATCGGATTTATTAACGTGGCAGTTGGGGGCAGTAGCATAAAAGATTGGGAACAGGGAAGCGAAAACTTTCAAGGACTTATACGTGCAATTGAAGCGTCATCAGGAGTGAGAGCCATTTTGTGGCATCAAGGCGAAACTGACCAAGGAATGACATTAGAGGAATACTATAGTCGTTTATCAAAGTTGATTAGAGATTGCCAAAATGAATATCAAATTCCGTGGATGGTGGCACAAGCCACCTACGCAGACGATCAGATAGCAGAATCTGTGCGAAAAGCTCAAAAACGTATATGGGATGAGGGATTAGCTTTTGAAGGTCCTGATACGGATGTGCTTGGCAGTTCTTATCGTGATCAAACTCAGGTACATTTTAACGAAGCCGGTACTCATTTGATGGCTAAACTGTGGTTTGAAAAAATTCAGAGCGTTTTTTTTGAAAAGTAAAATCTAACATGAAACAGCAAAAATTGTTAATCGTAGAAGAGGCTCTAAAAGATCATCGAGGGCACTGGTATGAATACGATAAAGCAGTGACAGACATTAACCGGGCAATCGGTGTCAAGGTGACTCTTGCGGCTCACCAAACAGTCAGTCAAGACATTATTGATGAACTGAATGCACTACCCTTGTTCAAATATACCAATTGGGATGACATTTATAATAGCCCAATTGCTCTCAAGCGATATTGGGGAATTCTAAAACATAATTGGCGTGTTTATAATACCCTCGATAAATTTCTAGCCGCCTCAGAACCCTTTGATTGCGTCTTTGTGCCCACGGTGATTATTTATCATCTGATAGCATGGCGTTTTTTAGTCAGAAAATACCAAGGTAAAAAATTTAAGCGCTTAGTGTTATTTATTAGGAATAATGCAGGGAGCTACCCTGATAACTCTACACAACCCGTTTTTAAACGCTCTACAGTTCTTCTCAAAAAAGTGCTCCAAGGCTTTTCGTCAAGCAGCGTCTGTTTTGCGACAGACAGTGATCGTTTAGCCAGAGAATACAATATCCTGTCAGGCTTGGACTTTTTTGTTTTTCCAAGTCCAAGGATAAAATTGCCTGCCCAAAAAAAAGAAAAAAAGCAGGGAGAGCCTGTTATAATGAGTTGCCTTGGTCCAGCTAGACTGGAAAAAGGTATTGATGTACTACAAGAGGCGATCTTGCATCTGCTCAGACAAAAGCCTGATTTAAATGTGAAATTTATCATTCAATGGAATATGGAGATATTTTTATTGGATGGTACTCAATTAAAGCCGGCACTGAGTCAAAAAGTCGTTTTTTTAACATCCGCCCTCAGCAGCGAAGAGTACGACGACTATATGAACCAAACGGATTGTATGGTATTACCTTATCATCGTCAATCATACTATGCGAGAATATCCGGCGTGGGGGTAGAAGCCGCTACGGCTGGCATACCGATTATTTTTACTAAAGATACTTGGATGGAAGATGCCGTCTCTCAGTATGGTGCAGGCATAGGCATAGAAGATAAAAATGCCTTGGATTTGGCCGAAAAGATTGAACTGATGATCTCTCAACTAGAGGAATATAAAAAAAAGGCAAGCGTGCAGGCTAAAATTGCACAAGCGTATCATTCTCCAGATAATTTTTTAAAAGGTTTATGGGAAAATGTTGAATAATTCTCAGGAGTCCAAGATTTATCTTGGACGAAAATTGTTATACTATTCACCTGCCAGTTATGGTGGGATAGCGGATTATGCACATGAGCAAGCAAATGCCCTGGTTGAATCTGGGGTGGAGGTCACTTTTCTTTGTTCAGCTAAATATCCCAGTGAGCGGGGGGAAAAGTATCGTATAGTCCCCACCTTGTCTGATATTGTTCCGAGCAAGCCAATACATAATAGACTTTTAAAACGCGCATACTTTGCTTATACCATTTTAAAAAATTATTTCATATTAGCCGATTTTATCAAAAAAAATAATTTTCAGTATGTCTTATCCGATTATTCAGAATATTTAGCCCCTTTATGGTCATGGCGTTTGAAGCGCCTAGCAAAAAAAGGAGTCGTTTTTGGTGCTGTTGTACATGATCCGGTACGTGATTTTGTTGTGGGACCAATTTGGTGGCACCGTTGGTCAATCGCTTGTGGTTATTCATTTTTGCGGGAAGCTTTTGTGCATGATCGGATTGAATTGGATACTGCAAGAACTCAACTCCGAACGACAATTATCCCGCATGGACCTTATAAATTTCCGAGCACCAAGCACACAAGAGAAAGTGTCAGACGCGAACTCCGTTTACCACAAACGGCAAAAGTGATGTTAATATTTGGTGGCATTCGTGATGGTAAAAATATTGACCCAATCATACGCGCCATGGTTGCCTTACCTGATGTCTATTTGGTGATAGCCGGAAAAGAACAGTCAGCGGCACAACGCCCCTTAACTTATTATCAGGCATTGGCAACAGAATTGGGGGTTATGGAACGCTGTCGCTGGGAATGCCGCTTTATTCCTGATGACGAGGTGAGTCAATTATTTATAGCATCAGATATTATTTTGCTGATCTATAATAAATCATTTCGCTCAGCCAGTGGCGTGCTGAATACGGCTGTTTGTCACCGTTTGCCCTGTGTCGCGTCTGCTGGAGATGGCGCATTACGCTCAGTTGTACAAAAATATGCGCTTGGTGTTTGGATTGAATCTGTGGATGCAATTGTTGAAGGCGTGAGAAAAATCTTTGACACGCCGCCAAAACATCAATGGGAGAGGTATTTGAAAGAAAATTCATGGGACATCAATGCGGAACTGGTAATTAATCGTTTAACAGAACATTAATATCAATTTTCAATTGAATATATGCAAAATAAAAATGTATTAAATATTTGCCTGCCTGACAATTTTGAATTGTTTACTGACAAGGTAATTGAGCGTGGTTGGGTTGGCGATACAGGAAAAAATAGGCGGGAAATTGCTGGTGGTATCAGCAAAATGGAAGCCCATATTCTTGCTACGATTATTACGCAAAATAATGTCAAAAAAAGTGTAGAGACAGGGGTCGCTAATGGTATTAGTACATTAGCAATCACTCAAGCAATTGCATTAAATCAGGGGCGGCATTATGGTATCGATCCTGTCCAGTTTCAGGAACATCAAGGTGTTGCATTAACATTGCTTGAACAACATCAATTATTAGAAAATTTTACCCTATGTCATGGACCAACACATATTGAAGCACCGAAGCTTTTGGATAAAAATGAGCGATTTGAACTCGTTTTTATTGATGGCATGCATACTTTTGACTATAAGTTCATAGATTCTTTTTATGGAGATTTGCTTTTGGATGTGGGTGGATTTTTAGTTTTCCACGATTTACTCTTACCCTCCGTAAAAAAGTTATTTCGTTTTATTAAAGCTCAAAATAAATACAGAGTTATATTGACTCCAGAATTACAACCTTCTCTTTACCGAAAGGGACGTTTCACAGCAGCAGCATTTATTAAACGTAAACCTTATTGGTATTTCTGGCTTAATGGATTTTGTAATTTGTTAGTATTACAAAAAATATCTAACACAGAACCTCCTTGGAACTTTTTTAATAATTTTTGAGTATATCACTTATCAAGTTTTATGAATTATAGGGTTATTGTCGGTGGTATTTTAGCTTATAGCTACAATCACCTAATTGGAAACATGCCATCCCGTAAACTCCGCATGGCCTACCTTAAAGCCTATTTGGCAGAAATAGGAACAGGCACATCAGTACAAATGGGATGCAGATTTTTAAACGGGAGAAAAGTACACTTGGGCAGCCATAACGTTATTAATTTTGGCTGCTTATTTGATGGTCGGCATTACCCTATTTACACAGGTGCCAATGTATCAATTGGGCCAGAGGCCACTATTTTGACGCTTGGACATAATCCGCAATCTCCACACTTTAATGATAAAGGCGGAGAGGTCATCATTAACGATTATGTTTGGATTGCCTATAGAGCCCTTATTTTACCGGGTGTCACGATTGGCGAAGGGGCCGTTGTGGGGGCAGGTGCTGTGGTAACAAAAGATGTGGAACCCTATACTATTGTTGCCGGTAATCCCGCTCAATTTATCAAAAAACGTCAAACTAACTTGGAATATACCTTAAAATATCAACCGTGGCTGCTTTGAAAACTTGGATATGTTGCCAACTGGGCTCGCGTGAACACTATGCTATTCCGCGTGCTTTAGACAGGCAACTGATTGCCCTGATAACCGATGCTTGGGTAACACGGCAATCGCTATTCAATAAATTACCAAAACCTGTATTGACCAAATTACGTGAACGCTTTCATGTTGATTTAGAACAAGCCTCTGTTCAGCACTTCACGACTTCTTTAATCTATCACGAAATGAGCCAAGGTTTTCAAGGCTGGGATCGTATTATTTCTCGCAATCACTGGTTTCAGAAAAAAACCAAGCGAGCCTTGGAAAAAATCTGTCAACAGTCAAACTTTCCGGCTGAGCCGACGCTGTTTGCTTATAGCTACGCAGCCTTAGAAATATTACGTTTTGCAAAAAGCAAAGGTTGGCGTACTATCTTAGGACAAATTGATCCTGGACCTTATGAAGAAGAATTGGTCTTAAAAGAACATTTTAGACGTTCTAACTATCAAGTGGACTGGCAACCCGCTCCCGCCCATTATTGGGAAATGTGGCGAGAAGAGTGTGCATTGGCAGATCGCATCATGGTTAACTCAGCGTGGTCAAGCCAAGCATTGCAAAAAGTAGGTATTGCCAAGGATAAAATTAACATTATCCCTCTTGCCTATCAGCCCACATCTCAAAATAAAAATTTTGTGCGTAGCTATCCGCAGGCTTTTTCTGCTAAGCGTCCATTGCGCGTTTTATTTTTGGGACAAGTGATCTTACGAAAAGGCATTGCTGCCCTGTTAGAGGCGGCAGAACTTCTGCGGGATGCGCCTGTCGAATTCTGGATAGTCGGGCAAGTGGATATCAAGATTCCAGAACAATACCGATTAAATAGCAAACTACATTGGATTGGTGCAGTGCCACGCGGTGGTACCGCACAATATTATCAACAGGCAGATGTCTTTTTATTTCCGACTCTTTCTGATGGTTTTGGACTCACCCAACTTGAAGCCCAAGCTTGGAAATTGCCTGTTATCGCTTCACAATTTTGTGGAGAAGTGGTACAAAATGAGAAAAATGGAATGGTACTGACTGAAGTCAGTGCAAATGCAATAGCAGAAGCGATAAAGTTCTGCCTTAATCACCCTGAAGTCTTAACCACTTATGCGATAGCCTCCTCGCGTGTTGGGCTCACTTTATCAGAACTTCAACATTATCTTAATTCTATATAGTCATGCACGTTTTTCAATTTCCGGAATTGTTTCTTACTCAATTGATACTGGTTGTTGTCAGTACTATATGGTTTCTGAAACGAAACGATGAAATTCCTGTACTTATCAGTGTTTTACTCTTTTATGTGGCCTCTTACCGATATTTTGTTGTGGAATTAGAGCTGGATGATTGGCTCAATTCGTATGCCACTTTCGGTCTTCACTATATTACAGATGAATCGGCATTGAGTGCTTTGCATTACATTGTCTTGGGTCATGTTTGTTTGCTTATAAGCTATATGCTGAGACAACGGGAAGTCATAGCTATAGTTAAAATAACACAAGAAGACGATTTTTTTCTAAAACGAATAGCACCAAAAGTCTTATTGTTAGCATTACTGTTGGTCCCTGTGAGTATATACTCGAACATGACTGCATTTGCATTATTTCTGGGGGGGCAGTCACTCGCCTTTGGGCTCAGTTATTTGTTTTTATTTCCCCTTGCTTTGATGGGTTCATCAACCCTGGTTATATTGTTATGGAAATTTAATGCTTTGGCATCATGGCAGAGCAAAGGCATCGCTAGTTTGATTTTAGTAGCGACATTCTACATAACATTTCAGCCGGCATCGCGATTTCAATTTGTAGGATTGTTAATCGCTGCTGCTAGTATTTGGTTTTGTTCTTATAGTTCAAAAACACGTCTGATTGGGCTAAGTATAATCTCTGTTGGGATCCTAGCTTTATTTGCAACGGTCGGCGCAATGCGTTATTCAAGTGAATTGGAACAAACGGCGGCCTGGGAGCGTTTTTATACGGCAGAAGATGCACAAATGCTTGATGGTTTTGTGATGATACAAGATGTCTATCCTTCTTTATTAGATTTCAGGTATGGTATGGAACATTTGGAAATTTTAGCACGACCCATACCGAGGTTTTTATGGCCAGACAAGCCTGTCGGTGGCTATGTCAATAAGCTAGGCTTACACGATGTCGAAAAACACGGTACATTAGGTTTTTCACCGACCTTATTTGGCTCTTTCTATGCGGAGGGAGGCGCAATTGCTATTATATTATTTTCTTTGTTGTATGGTGCTATTTTAGCCGCTCTGATGCAGTATAGTAACCGCTTGTCATATCAGGGCATTCTGATACGGGCAGTTATCATCAGCTCGATGATCCCCTTGTTGCGTGGCGGAGACTTGCCGGGTATTTATGCTTGGATTGGTATGGCTTTTTGGCCCGTTTTTTTGCTGCTCTGGTTAGATAAGAAAAGATTAAAAGCGGTTTCGTATCATTATTCAGAAGCGTTTTTTTCAAATCTCAAAGCCGGCAGTCAAGTGCTGATGCACATTAAATTCAGATAACCGTTATCAGTGTTCCGTTGTACTATATTTTTAGTTATGAAAATGCTTGATGGAAGAACAGACAGGTATGCATATCCAAGGTATTATAAAAGGAAAATATATTGAACTCGCCCATAAAACGGGAGATCCAACTATCCCTGATATTTTTGCAGAAATCAATGAACAACGACATCAAAGCCGTCCCCGTGGCATTAACTTATCATCTTGATACGAATATTGTCATTGCGTATTTGAATGGCAATCAGGTCATTGCGGATAAATTGTTCATCCTATTTTTATTCCATTGTAAATAGTTTTGATGTAGGGTGCGTCCTACTTCCGAGGCAAAAGTTTTCGCGCGCGAAAACTTTTGCCTCGGAACCTTTTTCACTGAGCGTCAAGGTGCGTAGGACGCACCCTACAACAATGATTTATGGGCTTAAAACTTACTAGGATAGTTTGCAACCCCGTCCTAAACGTTTTCTGATCAAAAACGTTACGGAGCCGCTTGCAAACCTGAACAGGCAGAAATACGATAACTGATAACTGATAACTGATTTTATGCATGTTGCAATAATGTTTTATAACATAGGCGGTTACCATGCCGCCAGACTACGCGCCGCTCAAAATATACTTGGGCAAAATGGTGGAAAACTCACAGCCATTCAAACGGTTGACAATGGTGATGAACACCCTTGGGGTAATTTAGAAGAGGAAATGTCATTTCCGTTAATAACTCTGTTATCCAAGCAGCAAGATGATCATAAAGATTACAGTCCATACACACCAGATGCGGTTCCCGCTGTTCGGGCTACTTTAAATTCTTTGCAGCCCGATGTGGTTGCGATTGCCGGATGGGGCTTTCCCGATGCTCGTGCTGCATTATCTTGGTGTCGTCATCATAAGGTGCCTACCATTGTTATGAGTGAAAGTAAGTTTGATGACGAAAAACGCTATTGGTGGCGCGAGTTATTTAAATCATTTTTTTTAATAAAAAAATTTAGTGCCGCACTGGTGGGGGGAAAGGCGCATAAAGATTATTTGATTAAGCTGGGTTTTCCCGAAAATAAGATTTTTCTGGGTTATGATGCCGTTGATAATGATTATTTTCTTCAAGGTGCAGTTAGACAAACTAAAATACCTAAAAAACCTTATTTCATAGCAGTGACTCGCTTGATTAAGCGCAAGAATATTGATCGTCTTGTCAAAGCTTATGCGGTTTACCGTGAGAAAGTGGGTGTTGATCAAGCTTGGGAACTGGTGATATGTGGTACTGGTGTTGAAGCAGCAGCGATTAAAGCTCTCATTAATGATAACAATCTAACGAATTATGTGCATTTACCGGGCTTTATATCATATAAGGAGATTATAAATTGGTATGGGCTTGCTAATGCCTTTATACATCCAGCATTGCAAGAACAATGGGGGCTGGTGGTTAATGAAGCTTGTGCGGCAGGTTTGCCGATTTTAGGGAGCCGTACTGTAGGGGCTTGTGCGGAACTTGTCCGCGATGGCGAAAATGGTTTTTTATTTGAGCCAACCCGTTTAGATGATATAAGCGATTCATTGATAAATGTACACAATTTGAGTGAAGAGTCAAGAAAAAAAATGGGAGAATTAAGCAGAAAGAGAGTGGCTGCCTGTAGCCCTGAACAATTTGCAAACGGTTTTTTTAATGCCGTTACTGTGGCACGTCCAAGATAAATCTTGGACTCCTAGATAGGATACAAAAATGTGTGGTATTGCCGGAATAGCTTCTTCAGCGCCTCTACAAGATCGTGAGTCGCTTTCTACTATGAGAGACACGATGACTCATCGTGGTCCTGATGATGCCGGCATCTGGTGGTCTCAGGATGCTTGTGTGGGGCTTGCTCATCGGCGTTTGTCAATTATTGATTTATCGTCAGGCGGGCATCAGCCTATGCAGGTTGGCGCATTAACGATAGTTTTTAATGGAGAAATTTATAATTATCGTGAATTAAAGGATGAACTGAGGGCAATGGGGCACACATTCCGCACTCAAAGTGATACGGAAGTTCTGTTAGAGTCCTACAAAGCATGGGGTACTCAGTGCCTTTCAAGATTAGAGGGTATGTTTGCCTTTTGTATTTATGATAGTAGAGAAAAGCAGCTTTTTTTGGCCCGTGATCGGGCGGGTGAAAAGCCTTTATTTTATCAACACAATAATGACAAGTTAGTATTTGCCTCTGAATTGAAAGGGTTGTTGTCGATACCTGGTTTTTCTCGACAATTAGACTTAGAGGGGCTGAATTTCTATCTGGCGTATGGATATATTCCTGGTGAAATGTGTCTCGTTAAAGGGGTACATAAATTGCCACAAGGGCATTGCATGACGTATCGAAGTGGAAAAATCCATATTTGGCGTTATTGGCAATTACCAGAATTAGCGACTATTTCTCATGATCAAGAAGCGTTAACTGGGGAACTTGAAAATTTACTTGAAGATTCTGTGCGTCGTCAATTAATAGCGGATGTACCCGTCGGTGTCTTGTTAAGTGGTGGGCTAGATTCTAGCTTAATTACGGCGATGGCGGCACAGGCGACAAGTCGTGCCATCAAAACTTTTACCGTTTCTTTCGCTGGACACGCGGAATATGATGAAGCCCCTTATGCGAAAATTGTAGCAGAGCATTTTGGAACAGAGCATCTGGCGTTAGTTGCGGAGCCCGCCGCTGTGGATATTTTACCCAAATTAGCCCGCCAATTTGATGAGCCCATTGCAGATCATGCAATTGTGCCCACCTATCTTGTATCACAAATGATCCGTCAACATGCGACAGTCGCGCTAAGTGGTGATGGTGGAGATGAGTTGTTTGGCGGCTATCCCCACTATTCTTGGATTCAACGACAAATACGCCTGCGACGCATAATTCCAAACTTTTTACGATCATCTATAGGATATCTTGCATCTTATATGCTGCCTGTCGGTATGCGAGGACGAAACCATCTCATTGGCTTTGGTGGAGGTGTACAAAGGGGCATTTCATATATAAATTTATATTTTGATAAAGTATCACGCGAGCGTTTATTATCACCTGCTATTATCAATTCTTCTCCTGAAAATTATAAAGAGCGTTTTTGTGTGGCGGAACATTCTCCCGCTCAGCAGGCTATGGCGGTGGATTTCCAAACCACTTTGGTGGATGCCTTTCTTGTCAAGGTGGATCGTGCGAGTATGCTGGCATCACTGGAGATACGTGCGCCTTTTTTAAGTTATCCCTTGATAGAATTTGCCTTTAAACGTGTACCAGATAAGTTGCGAGCGACTCAATCTGAACGTAAAATTTTATTGCGCCACTTAGCGCGTAAACATTTACCTCATAATTTGGATATTAAACGAAAACAAGGCTTTACAATGCCGATTGCCAGTTGGTTTAAGACGGGTTGGGGAGATTTCATAAAATCGACACTTAGGGATGCAGAATTGTTTGATCAAAGTATGATACAAAGGCTGCTCAAAAATCAAAGCCAAGGTTATTCAAATGCTAACAGATTGTTTGCGTTGACTATGTTTGAATTGTGGCGGCGAGAATATAACATTGATTTACCACATTGAAATGGCACTAGACTCTCCTTGCACCGAAAAAATAAAACTAGGCATTCTCACCTCATCCGTCTCTCGCAATGCAGGTGGTTTGTATAATTCTGTTCGCCAATTAGCTTTACAATTGCATCATTCGCCTAAGATTGATATACAAGTGTTTGGATTAGCCGATGAATATACCAGCAAAGATTTATCTAAGTGGGGTGAAATGCCAGTCCAAGCATTCAACATCAGTGGACCATTATCCCTTGGGTATGCGCCAAGATTGAGACAAGCTTTGTATGATGCAGACTTAGATTTATATCATGCTCATGGTATTTGGACGTATCCTTCACTGGCGGGCTTGCAATGGGCTAAACAGACAAAAAAACCTTATTTGATCTCACCGAGGGGTATGCTGGATGCGTGGGCGCTGCAAAATTCACCTTGGAAAAAACGTTTAATAAGCCGCTTGTATGAAAATGCCCATTTACATGCTGCCACTTGCCTACATGCTCTCTGTGAATCGGAGGCGCGTTCTATACGGGCTTATGGATTACAAAATCCCATTTGTGTGATTCCAAACGGTGTTTTTTTGCCACCTGAATCAAAACCGGTTGCGACACAATGGGAGGTGCCGGATGATGCCAAAGTCTTATTATACTTGGGCAGGTTACACCCTAAAAAGGGATTGTTAAATCTTCTTTATGCTTGGGATATGGTTTTGAACCATGACTGGTATTTGGTCATTGCCGGTTGGGATCAAAATGGTCACGAAAATGAACTCAAAATGTTGTGTCGAAAATTAGGTATTCAGGATCGTGTTATTTTTGCTGGTCCGCAATTCAACACTGATAAACACGCGAGTTATTCTAGGGCAAACGCTTTTATCTTACCTTCTTTTAGTGAAGGGCTACCCATGGTCATACTAGAGGCTTGGTCGTATGGTTTGCCAGTGTTGATGACGCCGCACTGTAACTTACCAGAAGGGTTTAAGGTGGGTGCCGCCATTCAAGTTGAGGCTAATCAAGAGAGTATTGCTCAGGGACTTGATGCACTTTTCTCAATGTCTGATAATGAGCGTCAGACTTTAGGCTTATGTGGACGAAAACTGGTGGCAGAACAATTTACTTGGCCTAAAATTGCGGCTGAAATGCATTCTGTCTATGAATGGATTTTGGGCGGTGGATCGCCACCTTCTTCTGTAAGGGCAACCATAAAGGATTGCCCCTACATGATATAACGTTTCGTAGGGGCAATCCCTTGTGGTTGCCCTTAACGGCGATGGCATTGGGATTAATGGGGGGCAAATTGTATGGAGTTAAAATCATTTTGCGTTTAGATCGTTATAATTCAAAGGGTTTTGAGCGAGGGCGAGCCATGGCTATCGAGATCATCTGGCTTATTTTACAGTGGCTGTTGATGAGTTCTTGGATACCAGGCTCGATGCATCGCGTGTTTTTATTGCGCTTGTTCGGTGCTAAAATCGGAAAAACCGTCACCATAAAACCTGGTGTGATAGTCAAGTTTCCATGGCGATTGCAAATTGGAGACTTTTCTTGGATTGGCGAAAATGTTTGGATTGATAATCTGGCTAATGTGACGATTGGTCGTCACTGTTGTTTGTCCCAGGGAACATTTCTGTGTACTGGTAGCCATGATTGGAACAGCGAAACTTTTGATTTAATAGTTAAACCGATTACGGTTGAGGATCAGGCTTGGTTAACAGCACGATCAACGGTTGCACCGGGCGTTATTGTCAGGGAGGGTGCCGTTCTAGGATTGGGTAGTGTCGCAACAAAAGAGCTTAAGGCATGGTGGATTTATCAAGGTTGTCCGGCTTTAGCTATCAAAGAACGCAGCCCTGATTGAGAATTAAAAAAATGGCAGAGACAATTTCAAAAAAAAATCATTTTTGGGGGGAACGCTCCCTAGTTATTCTTTCTATTACATTATCTCTGCTCCTAGCAGAGGCTATAATCCGTATATTTCTACCCCAGCCACTGAGTGGCACTTGGCGTGTGAACAGTGAAAAAGGTTACATGCTTAATAAATCGGGTGGAACAGCGCGTCACCAGAAGGGAAGTAGAGTGGTGCAATACCGCTTTAATGAACTTCATCTACGCGGGGAGCAATTCAACCAAACATTCCAAAGATCCTTGTTGTGGGTGATTCATATACCTTTGGTTGGTTATTAGCAGAAAAAGAGACTTATATTCATCATTTACAAAATTATATTGATCGTGAGTTGGGGAAAGCGACTTTCCAGCTTTTGAATGGTGGTGCAGGCGGTTGGGGGACAGCAGATTATTTAGCTTTTATTGAGGAATTTGGAGAACAAATTAACCCTGAAGCAATTGTTGTCTTTCTTAACACGGATGACATTGGTCGCAGTATCAAACAGGCTATTTATAAGCTTGAGGATGCTACCTTGCTTGAACTGTCGGTAAGACAAGGAATTCAGAATAACACGAGCATAAAAAAGTTTATGAATTCTTTTCCTTTTTATCAATGGTTGCTAGAACATTCCCATTTATTGCAATTTTTTCGCCATCTAGCCATTCAATCACAAGCAAATACACATCATCGGAATATAGGTTCAATACCCATTGCAGCCTCACCTGATTTGCAGACAAACCAGGCAGATGCCGTTAATCTGGGGCAGGCGTTGTTTCATCGACTTAAACAGTGGTGTGATAAGCATGAAGTACGATTGTTCATATTGACCACAGGATGGCACTTTAGAAATGCTCAAGAAAAACAAGAAAAAAATATTGGCCCAACAAAGGCATTTATGAGAAAAGCTGAGGAGATATTTCTAAAAGAGGACATTCCTTTTTATGATATGACTTTTGAAGTTTTGTTGACCATAAATGGTCGGCTGGAAGATTTTGTCATTCCAAATGATGGACATCCAAATGAAAAAGGTAGCAAGCTAATTGCAAATAAGGCATGGTTATGGTTAAAACCACGTTTAGCAGAAATGTTGCAAACCGGTCACTCCAGAGAAAATTAAAGTGGAATACTTTTTGCTAGAATCATTGATTGGAGAGTATTTTTGGATCAGGCTTTGTGACAATTCAAGCAGCGGGAAAAAAATTTTTGGGTATGATATTATCATCCAAATTTGTTGAGGTGACCATAAATGGTCTATGGAAAAATTTTATCATGATGGAGCTCGAAATGAAAAAGGTAGCAAGCTAATTACTGATTATGCCTGCTTATTTAACACTAACTTAGGACTTAGGCATTGTCAAAAATATAAAAATATGTTACTACAAATATTACATTAACTAATGGATATTATCAATATATTTTATATGAATTATCAAAGTGTCAGTCCTAATGTTGTAAGCCAAGAAATAAGATGAAGAAATTAGCTAAACAAAAAAAACTCATTTTTATCAACCGTTACTTTTACCCAGATATTTCTGCTACCAGTCAGTTGTTGAGTGATCTCGCCTTTGATCTTGCCCAAGATCAAAATGTCCATATCATCACCAGTAGCCAGTGCTATGATGATCCTAGCATCAAACTCCCCTCCTTTGAAGTTATCAATCAAGTACAAATTCATCGCCTCTGGACTAGCCGTTTTGGTAGGCTACATTTGCTAGGACGCGCATTTGATTATCTGACTTTTTACACCTCCGCTGCTTGGCGCTTGTGGCGTTTAGTTTCTCCTGGGGATGTGGTGATCGCTAAAACGGATCCGCCGCTGATTTCAATTGTTGCTTCTGTGATAGTGAAATGGCGTGGTGCGGTTTTAGTGAATTGGTTACAAGATATATTTCCTGAAATTGCATCTGCTTTAGGCGTTTTTGGTATGCGAGGTAGGGTATTTAATCTGTTACAGTTCTTACGAAACAGGTCCCTTCAACGTGCCCAGATAAATGTTGTGCTAGGGGATTTGATGGCAAAACGCTTGACTCGCCTTGGGTTAGCGAAGACTCAAATAACAGAGATACACAATTGGGCGGATGGTGAGAATATTCAGCCTCTGGCAAAAGCCAATAATCCCTTAGCTAGGGAGTGGGGACTACAAGATAAATTTGTGGTCGCTTACTCAGGCAATATGGGACGCCCCCATGAATTTGCGACTTTATTAGAGGCTGCCGAAAAGCTTGCTGAAAATGAAAAAATTATTTTTTTATTCATCGGAAACGGCAGTCAGCGAAAGTGGATAGTTCAGGAAGTCGCCGAACGCAGATTGGTCAATGTGATATTTCGTCCCTATCAACCTCGGGAACGTTTAGGAAAAAGTTTGACGGTGGCTGATGTACACTTGATTACTTTACATCCTGCGTTGGAAGCTTTGATTGTGCCGAGTAAGTTTTATGGTATTGCGGCAGCGGGTCGTCCTGTCCTTTATATTGGGGATAAGGAAGGTGAAATTCCGCGTGTTTTGAGTTACTATGATTGTGGTATAACGGTGCCTGAAAAAGATAGCCAGGGACTCGCTAATCAGATCATATTTTTAGCAGAAAATACTGAGCGTTGTCAACAAATGGGCATAAATGCCCGCGAACTTTTTGATAAATTATTTGATAAACCTAAAGCTTTAGCTTTATGGCGAGAAGTATTATTTCTTAATAAAACTGTTCCCAAAAAAACGCAAGAGGCTATTTTCACGACAAACGGGGTTGTGGAAGAAAACCCCGTTGTTCCAATGAGCTAGTACTCTGTCAATGTTGTTTTGTAGGGTGCGTCCTACGCACCTTTACCGATTATTTGTGCCCAGGACGCACCCTACATTACCCAAATAACATATATAACAGCGTACTAGGAGTCCACCTTCGGTTTGGAGGAGCCCTAAATACTTCCCTGCGTACCATCTCCAGCAATCGTCGTGATAATGCCCTTGCTATCTATCTTGCGAATAACATGCTGATTGGCATCAGCAATATAGATATTACCAAGCTGATCTATTTTGACATCGACGGGGCAATTGAGTTTGGCGGCAGTGGCGGTGCCACCGTCGCCGCTATAGCCGGCTGTATTATTACCGGCAATCGTGGTAATAATGCCTTGCTTATCTATTTTACGAATGACATGGTTTTGAGTGTCGGCAATATAAAGGTTGCCACTACTATCTAATGCGATCCCCTTTGGGTGGTTAAGTTGAGCCACAATTGCCGCGCCACCATCGCCATAATAGCCTTGTGTGCCATCTCCAGCAATGAGTGTCAAAATGCCATTATCTATTTTGTGAATGCGATGATTTTTGGAATCGCTAAAATATAGGACAGTGCTACTATCGACGGCGATGCCCCAAGGTTGATTAAGCTGTACTGCTTTTGCCTTGTAAGCGTCACCGGCAATTGTAGTCGTGATCAAAAATCCCATCAACAAGATAGGATTGAAAAGTAGTTGGAATTTTTTCATTGGAAAATTTTTCATTGGAAAATTGACCAAGGGCAACCACAAGGGATTGCCCCTACATGCAAACTTATTTTGAATGATCCCATGCCAATAAGAACATCACACTTCCCACACCTCCTAACACAATCCCTAACAATAGCGTATTCAAATTAAAAAATGTTTCAACGTTCAAAGAAATAAATAGGCTAGAACTGATGAAAAATGCGCTACCAACCAATATCAGCATGAGACGTTTATGCCATTGCTGCATTTCCTTTGTTAAACGAGTCAATTGATGATCCAGTCGTTTGATATGCTCAGATTGTGCCTGACGTTGGACTAAAGCTTCATGTACTAGCATCGGTATTTCAGGTAAATTTTCTGCCCATAGTGGTAAATTAGTACGAATACCTTTGAAAAAGGCGCGCACGCCTACCCGTTCATCCATCCAACGCTCTAAAAAAGGTTTGGCGGTTTGCCATAAGTCGAGTTCTGGGTATAATTCCCGCCCCAAGCCTTCAATATTAAGCAAAGTTTTTTGTAGCAACACTAATTGCGGTTGCACTTGCATATTAAAACGTCGTGCGGTTTGAAACAGGCGCAATAATACCATGCCAAAAGATATATCTTTCAATGGTTTATCAAAAAAAGGTTCACAGACACTGCGGATAGCGCCTTCAAATTCTTCTATCCGTGTTTGAGCCGGCACCCATTCTGAATGGACATGTAATTCAGCTACCCGATGATAGTCGCGGCGAAAAAAGGCGAGAAAATTAGCCGCTAAATAGTGTTGATCTTCGGTACTCAGGGTACCCATGATGCCAAAATCCACTGCTATATAAGAGGGACGAGATGGGTTTGGCGCATCAACAAAAATATTGCCGGGATGCATATCAGCATGAAAAAAGTTGTCTCTGAAAACTTGGGTGAAAAAAATTTCTACGCCAATTTCAGCCAGATGTTTAAAATTAACCCCCTGTTTTTTTAATGTAGCTATGTTGCGGACGGGTATGCCCTTGATGCGTTCCATCACCATCACATTGGATAGCGTGTAATCCCATTCTACTTCTGGCACATAGAGTGAATCAGAATCCTTAAAATTGCGCCTGAGTTGGGCTGCATTAGCGGCTTCCCGTATGAGATCGAGTTCATCTTGAAGATTTTTCTCAAATTCGGCGATTACTTCTCGCGGGCGTAGGCGGTGTCCTTCACTCCAATAACGAGTCGCTAAATCAGCGAATAGGTAAAGCAATTCAATATCTCTATGAATACGGGGTTGAATGCCTGGACGTAAGACTTTGACTACGACAGAGCGCCCATTATGCAATCGAGCGGCATGTACTTGGGCAATGGATGCGGCTGCGATGGGCGTGTTGTCAAAGTGTGCAAAAACTTCATCCAAGGGGCGACCATAAGCCCGTTCTAAAATTCTACACGCCTCCTCGCCACTAAATGGGGCGACTTTGTCTTGTAATTTGGCCAATTCTAAGGCGATGTCATCAGGTAATAAGTCGCGGCGGGTGGAGAGAATTTGACCAAATTTGACAAAAATCGGTCCGAGTTCTTCTAAGGCTAGACGAATCCGCTTCCCTCGTGTGAACTGCTTGGGGCGTAACCAGTAACCGGGCGTGATATAGCTAAATAAGCGCAGTGGGCGAAAAATTTTGGTAGATAGTAGTAATTCGTCAAGCCCATAGCGCACGATGATACGGTAAATGGTAAGTAAACGAGTGAGTTGACGGATAATTTTCATAAAAATCTCGGCAAGGAAACCCCTGAGTCTTTAGCTTAGGGGAGGAATTGCCGATCCTCCTTAAGTGTGCACAGAATAATTGTAACCATCAACCGCTTGGATTCGTTGGCAATATTTCCAACTAATCCCTTGTGTTGTCCCATTTGTCGTAGAGATATTGAAAGAACCACTGGCTCTAACAGCGACTCGTCCGATGTAAGTCCCTATCTTTTTGCCTTTAGTAACAACGGCTTTGACTATATCTCCCGTTTGAAAACCTTTGACAACTTTTTGCTTTTTAGCTGTTGTTCTTGGAAATCCGTATTGATCAACACGGCACATCTGTCGTGAACCATGCCCAACGGCTGTAATGGTCAAAGGTTTTAATGTGTTGGGAATATAAACTTTCGCTCCCGTCTCACCCACACAAGCAGCATCTATCCAATGATCTTTAGGGTACTTCTGTTGGGTGCGGTTAAACTTTGTACGTCCACCGCTCCAAAAGGTAACATGCAAACCAAACGACTTTAAAGTATTACCAATAGCGTAGCGCGTAGCATTAACTACAGCTGTGTCCTTCAAAGATTTTTTTGTTTGTGCTTTAATCTTTTTAAGGGCAGTAGGTTTACGCTTTAAAAAGTCCTCAATTGACCTATCGCTCTTTTTTTGGTTGCATCGCATGCAAGCAATCGTCAAATTGGATACGCGGTTTGTGCCACCTTTACTTTTAGGCTTAATATGTTCAATTTCTAAAGGCACGTTTTCAGCACCACAATAAGCACATTGACGACCCCATTTTTCTAACAAATATTCACGGACTTCGTAACCTGCCAATACGCCTTGTTGGTATTCCACACCAGACACTTCAGAATTTTGCATCTTTTGTGTATCAAACCGGACCGTCTCAACAGCAATGCTAATGATAGGAACCAGCCTTTGTAATCGTTTCGCCCAGGTTTCAACATTAAACACACGGGACATTAAAGACGGTGGTAACCAACCTTCAGTCCGACGACGATTATTAAATCGAGCGGGGTCCCGACGATAGGAGGGATCACGTGTTTGACGGTTACGCCTTGCCCGCCTATTGGCTCGACGGCTTTCCAAATCTTGCTTAATTTTTGCCCCGCGATGGTTTAAATTGGCACCGAAAACAATTTCTAAGCCACGTTCAAATTGCCCAACAAGAGCAATACCCGTCGTTTTGCTACCGGGATCAAACTTTAATTCAACTGCTTGTACATCACCACCTACCCTATCTTTCAAGATAATCGTAAATGGGTAACGTTTGTAAACAGCCGCACGGCCTTTGTTTAATAATTCCCGTGCTCTTGCTGGATGACAAGGCATCAGGGGGGTTTTCTTTGCATCTAAAACAAAAACTTTTTGCATAATGAGTTACCTCACACCGCTTTCGCGGGTAAAATTCACCTCGGCAATGTTATGAGACGGTTTATAGGTAGCAAGCTACCTAAACAAATCACACTGGCTTTAAACCCTTACACCTGTTTAATGATTTGCCGCAGAGTCCGTGACTGGTGAAGTATCGACGGAGTGCCTATATATTCATCCCTAACGTAGTAAAACTAAGCCTGGTCAACTGGGCTATCAATCCTAAGATGAAAAGCCCCTAAGTCCCGAAGGGCTTAGGGGTTGTTGACGCTAGTCGTCGCACCCTTTGTTCTAAACGTTCAAGATCATCACGCAAGGTGTCCACCGCATTTAAAAATATTTCCATTTCAGGGCGAGGGGGCAGATGACGAGTTTCTTCTTGCAAATATTCGCTTATGTTGTGTTGTAGACTGTCAAGCCGTGTATTGGTGTAGTTTTTGCCCTGTCGAAATAATGTCGCTAATTTGTGTGCGGGCATATCCCCTAAGCGTTGTGCCAGTTGTTCTTCCCAATCAATATCCAATTCTTTCATTAATTGAAACAGGTGTTGAGCAATGCTCATTTTCCCAGTGATAGTCACGTCAGGCGTATTTGACAATGTCGCTTCGTCTTGCAACAACAGGCGTAACAGGGTAAAAGGGGCGCCGCTGATGCAGACATCAACGTCGCCGTCATAGTGACTGAGTACGATAATGCCTTGATTATCAGGAAATAAGGTGAGATCAATACCGCTGGATTCAATGCGAATGATTTTGCCGGACAATTTTTGTAAAGAATTGGACGGATTCCAGCGCAGTGCTTGATTGAGCAGTGTTTCTAATGTGATAGCAATTAGTTGATTCAAAATTAATTTTTCTCTCATAAAAAAAACGGTGCAAGGTACGCCATCACAATTTAAATCCCCTATGTACGGCAACAATGCCGCCACTTAAATTATGATAATCACAACGATCAAAGCCTACCGTTTGCATCATTTCTAGTAAAGTTTCCTGATTAGGATGCATACGAATGGATTCCGCTAGATAGCGATAACTGTCAGCATCCTTAGCAATCAATTTACCCAAGAATGGTAGCACTTTAAAAGAATAAAGATCATATAAAGGCTTTAAGGGGCGGATTTTTAATTCTGAAAATTCCAAGATCAATACCCGCCCGCCGGGTTTTAACACTCGCAACATTGAGGCGAGGGCGGCTTCTTTGTCAGTCACATTACGCAAGCCAAATGCGATGGTGATTATATCAAAAGTATTATTGGCAAAGGGCAATGATTCGGCATTGACTTGGGCATAGTCTAGCAATACGCCTCGATCAAGTGAACGTTCACGTCCGACTTGCAACATGGCAGCGTTAATATCTGCTAAGACTACTTGACCTTGTTCACCAACAAGGGTGGCAAACTTGGCGGCTAAGTCGCCTGTGCCCCCGGCTAAGTCAAGTACTCGTTGCCCGGGCTGTACGCCCGATAATTGGATGCTAAAGCGTTTCCAGAGGCGATGTATGCCTAAAGACATGAGGTCATTCATTATGTCATAATTGCTGGCAACGGAGTCAAAGACTTGGGCGACGCGGTGGACTTTGTCTTGCTCTGGGACTTGGCTAAAGCCAAAATGGGTGGTTTTTTCCATGTTATTAATTCTCAATTGAGTTGCAATCTAAAAATCCTATTTCTTTAAGAAATAGGATTTTTTTAATTTGTTTGCAAGGGGGGTTAGTACATCGTCAAGGTTGGATGGGTAATGTAGGGTGCGTCCTACGCACCCTGACGCTCAATGCGGTGCGTAGGACGCACCCTACAACCAATGCCATTAAGTTAAGCTCATGTAGGGTGGATTAAGCGGTAGTGTATCCACCAAAACTTATATATTAATCAGGTGGATACGCTCCGCTTAATCCACCCTACATGTATGGGATTTGGCTTAATTTAATGGCATTGAACCCCCCCTACCTTATCGTGAGTAGTCTTTGAAAACTTGTCCTTTTTCACTTCGCGCTGTCACTCTCTCTAATATTAAATTTACCAATCGGTCTTTTTTGCGCCACTTTTCTGCTAACTTAGACGGATCGAAACGGTTATTAGCTATAATTCTTTTAAGGGTTTTAATATCAAGATGTTCTAATTTAGAACGTAAAGGAGACTCTCCTCCCGCCGCAAAAACTTCAAAAATTTCAAAATCAACGAGTGGGGGTTCTACCTTTTTTTTTCGCGCTGGGACATCATCGATCCTGAATTCTGCGTTTGTCAACAATTCTGGATGTTCTTCTATTTGAGTTGCAACAATTCTAAGAATATGAACGACTCCTTTTGCAACTTCTTGGTTGGTATCAAACATGGTCCAAAAGCTCCCTCGTTAAATGGTAGTCCTATAATAACTCTCAATCTCTACGAGAGAGAGAGTTACAAAATACCAGTCATTGTAGTTTTTATAGCCATTAATCACTAAACATGAGCCAAAAATTCCTTTGTTAAGTCATAGTAGTTTTCATAAACCCTACCAGAACCATATTTCTGACGAAGGGTATTAACCGAAACCGAAAAATCGGCTGCCTCTGCTGTTCTCACAGTCAAAGGAACTATTGTATCAAAAACGCGAGGATATGTATTCTGAGCGGCTTTACTTTTTAAGACTTTGATGACGGAGTCATGTAATCGGCTTTGTGCGCGATACATGGAAATTACGACACCCAACGGGTTTATATTAATCCCTGTTTCTCGTTTAAAGCTATCAACCGTTTAAAGTAATAATCCCTAAGTTGGGGGGGCAATCTATAAGCACAAAATCATATTTATCCAAACTACCTGAAATGGCATCTTTCAATATCCCCACTGGGCTTTTCACATAAAATCGTCCTGCGGGAATAAGTGGCAGAGCATCTCAATGAAAAGTACCCTTTTACCATTTTCCTTTGAAAGAAATTCAGCTAATGCTACTGTCATTTGAGTTTTACCAACACCACCCTTGAGATTAATGGTGCTTATCACTTTAGCCATTATTTGAGTCCTTCGTTAGTTGTTAAATCACCCTAACCATTTCAAACCCATCAAGGGAGAGGGCAATAGGTGAGGCATTAATTTAAGGCGATTTCCAAAAAATAAAACTTCTTGGACGTCCAAACTAAAGTTTGGACTCCTAAACTATACGCCGATTATGTTTAGGTATCCCAAAAACCACAAAGACATCGGGTGCCACAAAAACATTAGGATTACCCTCTTCGTAATAAAGCATGAGTGCTCCAGACACGTAAACCTCAGGTTGTTCTTGGAAATGGGCATCTAAAGCCTCTGTCAAATAAAACAGTGAATCGCGATGAAAATCGCTTTCGGCTATAGGTTTGCCGTCAGTGTCTGGATAGTCGATCTCGTCTTCGATGGGGGCTAGTTGCATATTGTTATCCTTTCGCCCAAGATAAATCTTGGACTCCAAACCTGAGAAATCCTATTTTTTAAAAAAATAGGATTTCTTTGAGATTGGCTCTCCTATCCTGCGCTAGTCGGCGCCCGTTTTTCTCCCGCCTTTTCCATTTTATCCAGATACGTCTGCCACAATTTTTCGTGGTTTTTGCTGATATGATACAACCAATCCCAAGAATAGATTCCGGTATCATGCCCGTCATCAAAAGACAATTGTATTGCATAGGTGCCGACAGGCTCTATTTTGTCGATATTCACATCCGCTTTGCCAATTTGCAATGTTTCTTCACCAGGACCATGTCCACGCACTTCAGCAGACGGAGAATAAACCCGCAAATATTCGCAGCTTAATTCAAATTGTTCGCCAGTGTCGAATGTCAGCTCTAAAACACGGGATTTTTGATGTAGGTTAATTTCCTTAGGAATGGGCGTATTTTTAGTCATATTTTTTCAGTTATCAGTTATCAGTAATATTCTCGTTCCCAGGCTCTGCGCTCATCGAGCCGACACAAGTTTTTTAAGGAGTCCAAGATTTATCTTGGGCGCCTCGTCCAAAATAAATTTTGGACTCCTGTCCAAGATTTTCAAAGTTTTTTAAGGAGTCCAAGATTTATCTTGGGCGCCTCGTCCAAAATAAATTTTGGACTCCTGTCCAAGATTTTCAAAGTTTTTTAAGGAGTCCAAGATTTATCTTGGGCGCCTCGTCCAAAATAAATTTTGGACTCCTGTCCAAGATTTTCAAAGTTTTTTAAGGAGTCCAAGATTTATCTTGGGCGCCTCGTCCAAAATAAATTTTGGACTCCTGTCCAAGATTTTCAGCTCGAATCAAGCAAATAGCGATACGGTTTGATACGTTGCAAGGCTTCTCTTTGCCAAATATCATCACGTCTCCCCTCTTTAAGAGCCGTCAACCGCAAATGACAAAAAATTTGTAGCAAAGCAGGCCAACGTCCCGTGTGCGCCATTATCACTTTAATATCTTTATTTTCAAAAGCTTGTGGCGAACTATTGATAAATTCCAATGCCTCCTCATTGGTTAATGGCCCTAAATTCAGGACATGTCCAAAAATATTGAAAAACGGAGATGGTTTGTTATCATTAACTAACATTTCTTCAGGTGGTTTATAACTGGTTAACAAAAAACCTATCTTACCCCCCGCATGATTGCTCCCCAAAGAGCGCATACCCCACCAAAATTGTTCATCAAGATCGGGTGAGGCTAAACCCGCGTTAATTTCATCGAGCAAAATCACGGTCGGAATTTCCAAATAATGCTCAATAATTTCCATAAAATTGACCAAATCACACGTCTCTGGCATTGGCATATCAAGTTCTATCAAAATATGCCGCAATAAACTTTCTTGATAACACATACGTGGATCTTGAAAATCCACAAAAACCCATTGATAACCGGGGGGCAACCAATTATTACGCTGTCCGGGGCGCAGTTTCTCACGAGGTGTATCAATGATGTGGCGCAGATAATGTAATAAAGACGTTTTACCGCTGCGTTTTAAGCCGACAATGCTGATATGCTGTAAGGGCGTGTATTTCCAAACATCAAAAATACGCTTAACTATATATTCACGTCCAAAAAACTGGCGTGGCTTGGTAATCGGTGGACCGACAACAAAGGGACTGCTTTGCCATCTTACAAAAAAATCTGATACAGATGAGGGCATGGATAAACAATTTTTTTCATTTTATTTTAAAATAGGGGCTGTTGTTTGAATTTTGGAGTCCAAGATTTATCTTGGACGGTCTCCCAAGATAAATCTTGGACTCCAAAATACCCGAAAATTTATGAGGAGTTAAACTATGTTGAGATTACCCCTGATATTTTTGACCACGCTTATCAGTGTCGCGCAAGCAGCCGATATGGTGGTTATTCACTCTGATGAGATCCAATTATTCCCTAGAGGGCAATTACTTGACAGTCAGACAGCGATCAATCTGCCTGCCGATGCAAACATTACTGTGGTATTTTCCAGCGGTGGCGTACAAAGCATAAGCGGTCCCTATCAAGGCAGATTAGAAGACCCATTAAAAAACAAGGGTAATAAAGGTGATGACACCTTAGTGACGAGCTTAGCGGATTTCTTGAAAACTAGAGAAACTGTTCGTGGTATCTTACAACTTGAAAAGATTTGGTTAATAGATATTAGCACACAAAAACGCTATTTTTGCATTGCGCCTTCTGAGCGTGTGATTTTATGGCGCCCTGAGAGTAAAAGCTACACTGCCAGTCGCCTATTAATCACACACAAAAAGACAGGACAAAAAGCCAGATTAAAGTGGCCTGCTTATCAAGCAAGACTGCCATGGCCTCGCTATTTGCCAATTACCTACGGGGAAATTTACACAATAGCGTTAACGACTTATAGTCGTACAACCTCCAAAGAATTGGTATTGTACCAAGTACCTGACAGTTTACCGACTAATTCACATAAAGTTGTATGGATGGTGGGCAGAGGATGTATTCCACAGGCAAATATGTTGTTAGCAGGTTTGCGGTGATTTTTTGGAGTCCAAAGCTTTAGCTTTGGACCCACACAGGCAAATATGTTGTTAGCAGGTTTGCGGTGATTTTTTGGAGTCCAAAGCTTTAGCTTTGGACCCACGCCCAATCGCATAATAAACAAAGCCCCGCTGACGCATTCTTTCCGGCTCATAAAGATTACGCCCATCAAAAATCACCGCTTGCTTGAGGCGATCTTTAATCAGATCAAAATGAGGACTACGAAACAGTTTCCATTCCGTGACAATGACTAAAGCATCCGCATCTTGAAGAGTCGCTTCGGGTGTGTCACACAATTGTAAATCAGAACGCTCACCATAAATTCGCCGAGCTTCAGACATCGCTTCTGGATCATAAGCTTGCACCCTCGCACCGGCTGCCCATAACGCCTCCATTAATTTGCGACTGGGTGCATCGCGCATATCATCGGTATCCGGTTTAAAAGCCAAGCCCCAGATGGCAAAGCAGCGACCTTGCAAATTATCTTGGAAATGCTTTTGAATTTTTTCAAATAAGCGCTGTTGTTGTTTTCTGTTGACGGTTTTAACGGCTTGTAAGATTCGAGCTTCTACACCGAATTGTTGGGCTGTGCGTTCCAAGGCGCCTATGTCTTTCCCAAAACAGGAGCCCCCATACCCTGCCCCAGGATAAATAAAATGAAACCCAATCCGAGGATCAGAACCGATACCCAGACGCACTTGTTCAATATCAGCCCCAACCTTTTCCGCAATCTGAGCCATTTCATTCATAAAACTGATTTTAGTCGCCAACATAGCATTAGCCGCATATTTGGTCAATTCTGCCGAACGAATATCCATAATAAGCAACCTATCGCTATTGCGATTAAAGGGTGCATAAAGTTCACGCATTAATGCTGTGGGACGGGCTTTATCAGTACCGACGACAATGCGATCAGGTTTCATAAAATCGGAAATGGCAGCCCCCTCTTTTAAAAATTCAGGATTAGAGACAACATCAAAATCGTAGACTACCCCACGAGCATCTAGTGCAGCTTGCACCGTGGCACGCACTTTATCCGCTGTCCCGACGGGCACGGTGGATTTATCCATAATCACCTTATAATCCGTCATGTGTTTACCAATGGTCTCAGCCACTTGCAACACATATTGCAGATCGGCGGCACCATCTTCATCGGGCGGCGTTCCTACGGCAATGCACTGAATTTCGCCGTGTGCGACCGCTTTGGCGACATCAGTGGTAAATTGCAAACGCCCCGCTGCGATATTGGTTTTTAAAAGTGACGCTAAACCGGGTTCATGAATAGGCACTTTGCCTTGTTGCAACTGGGCAATTTTATTCGCATCTACATCGACACATAAGACATGATTGCCTACGTCGGCAAGGCATGTGCCTGTGACTAAACCAACATAACCTGATCCAAAAATGCTAATATGCATACTATTTTTCGCTCGTGCAAGGTAGAAAAAAATTCCAAGATAAATCTTGGACTCCTATATATAATATCAGTAGTAATCTAAAAATCCTATTTCTTTAAGAAATAGGATTTTTTTAAATCGTGGAAAATAAATAGATGGACGATGCACAATTTTGTTGTTTCGGGAATTTCGCTCCGCGGATTTCCCGAAAAACATTTAAATCGTGGAAAATAAATAGATGGACGATGCACAATTTTGTTGTTTCGGGAATTTCGCTCCGCGGATTTCCCGAAAAACATTTAAATCGTGGAAAATAAATAGATGGACGATGCACAATTATTACGTTATAGCCGCCAAATTTTATTGCCCCAAGTGGGAATAGAAGGCCAAGAGCGTTTATTGAACGCTAAAGTATTGATTATTGGCATGGGGGGGTTAGGCTCACCAGCGGCGATGTATTTAGCAGCGGCAGGGATAGGGCATTTACGACTATGCGATTTTGATGTAGTCGATTTATCTAACTTGCAACGCCAAATTATTCATAATACCCATGAGATTGGTAAACCCAAAGTAGAATCCGCCCGCGAAACTTTATTAGCCTTAAATCCGCTGATCGAGGTGACACCACTTTATCAACAATTGGATGACGAGGCTTTAGCAGAAGAAGTTGCCAATGTCGATGTGGTGCTAGATTGTAGCGATAATTTACCGACGCGCTTTGCTATTAATCAAGCCTGTGTCAACACAAAAACCCCTTTAGTCTCCGGGGCTGCGATACGCATGGAAGGACAAATTTCAGTTTTTCGTGGTTATCTACCCGATAGTCCCTGTTATCGTTGCTTATATCCGAGTAACGATGACATCAATGAAACTTGTAGCCAAACCGGCATATTAGCCCCCATCGTGGGGATTATTGGTAGTTTACAAGCATTAGAAGCGATGAAAGTGATTATGGATGTGGGTGATACACTGAACGGGGAATTGTTGTTGATTGATGCTTTGAATATGGAATTTAATCGGGTTAAATTGGTGAAAAATAAGGGTTGTCCAGTGTGTTAATTGTTAATTTTTTTTATGGTCAGTATCAAAGAAATCCTATTTCTTTAAGAAATAGGATTTCTATAAATAATGTTAAAAACTTCCAAAGAAATCCTATTTCTTTAAGAAATAGGATTTAGTCATGCAGAGCAGGCGGCCCGATATGTTCGATAAACGCTTTAAACAGTTCCAATCCCGGCCAAGTTTGCTGATTGATAGGCTTATGCTTTTGTACCCAAAGTGGGGCCAGACTAAGGGGTATTAATTTGATATCCAATGATGTCAAATCGGCTGTCAGACGAGCAAGAGGCATAGACAGCGGTAGTGGCATGGGAATTTTGTTCACTTTTCCGGTAAAGGGGGTTGTGCAAAGTTGCGGTGATGAGCTAACGCTATACTCTCGGCAGGCTACCGGTCTAAATGAATGAATGGCGCAGGATTCATTGATCAGAAAGGGACAAGGTATCTGCCAGGAAAAATAGTCGACGGCTAGGGCATATACTTTGTCATCATCAAAGTTCTCTGAAAGAAATAGATCAATGACATGTTGCGCCTCCAACTGTTTGGCAATTTGATTAAAACGTTCCACAAATAGCTGCTTTTTTTCTCCCCTGATCGAATTGAGAATGTCGAAAACAAAGAAGGCTTCCGGTGCTGACAATGGAACCATATGCCGGCAACAGGCCCCACACCCTGCCTTGCATGAAACGGTTTTTCCCTGATCATTCTGTTTTTTTTCCGCCCTTTGCATCAGAATGTTGGTCAATTCTATGGCAGAAGGGACTAATTCCGCCAGGCGCATCGGTCCGGTATCCACAGTCACATTGCTCTTGATAGGTCCAAGGGGGGTTTCAATATCGACTTTAAATATTCCCGCCGTGTTACTGGTTTTTTTCATGTCTAATCTCCTGAACATTGCACAAATAGCAATCCATCCTTATAATAAACTTTTTCAAAGAAAGTGATAGCCAATAAAAAAAAATGGATATTAAATCAGCATTAAAAGCCGTTACAGAAAATCGTGACTTAACTTTGGATGAAATGTCATCCGTCATGCACAGCCTGATGACTGGTGAGGCTACTCCCGCACAAATAGGCGGTTTTTTAATCGGTCTCCGCATGAAAGGTGAAACCGTCGAAGAAATTGCGGCGGCAGCACAAATTATGCGTTCTCTTGTCACGCCCGTCTCTGTTGATAGTCAACATTTAGTCGATATCGTCGGTACAGGCGGTGATGGCATGAATACTTTTAATATTTCCACAACCAGTGGCCTTGTCGTGGCAGCCGCCGGTGGGAAAGTCGCAAAACATGGCAATCGATCAGTGTCCAGTCAATCTGGCAGTGCCGATGTGTTAGAAGGCTTGGGCGTGAAAATTGACATCTCGCCTGATCAAGTGGCGGTGTGTGTTAATAAAATCGGTATTGGTTTTATGTTTGCCCCTCTACATCATAAGGCTATGAAACATGCCATCGGTCCTCGCCGTGAAATGGGGGTGCGTACTCTATTTAATTTATTAGGACCATTGACGAATCCAGCAGGTGCCCCCAATCAACTCCTTGGCGTATTCAGCAAGGCTTGGGTAGAGCCGATTGCTCAGGTATTAAAACGTTTAGGCAGTACACACGTTTTGGTCGTCCACTCAGAAGATGGGCTAGATGAAATCAGTCTTGCGGCAGGGACGAGCGTTGCAGAGTTACGCAATGGTGCTATCACAAATTATACTGTGACGCCCGAAGATTTTGGGTTTAATCGCGCTCCGTTAAGTCAGATACAAGTTAATTCTGTCGAAGAGAGTGTCGCTATGGTGCGTGGCGTATTGGACAATCAAGCCTGTCCAGCGAGAGATATTGTTGCGCTCAATGCGGGCGCGGCCATTTATGCGGCTGATTTAAGTGATAACCTTGCTGATGGCATCACACAGGCACAGTCCGTTTTGAGCAACGGTGCTGCCCGCGATAAATTGGCAGAGTGGGTTAAATTAAGTCAAAGTTTTTAACATTCTCTAAAGAAAATCATCCGCTATGCACAGTAATCGATATTCAACCGATTATAAGGTTGGGCAAGATAATCAGTGCCAATATTTTTGTCCTGTTTTGTTTGGTGCTGATAGTGTTACCTGTTGGGAATATCAAAAATTGGTGGACAAGAGGCGCAACCGGAATTTAGCCTATTATCTTGGTTTTCAATGCTGTTTGCGGCTGGTATGGGCATTGGGCTCATGTTTTGGAGTGTTGCTGAGCCGGTTGCCTATTATACGGAATGGTACGGCTCACCCCTAAATGTGACTAAGCTAACGCCAGAAGCTGCTAATACGGCTATGGGTGCCACTATGTTCCACTGGGGGACTACATCCTTGGGCAATCTCACCGGCTCCACCCTAGCGATTATCAATGGCTTTGGTGGCACATTCTTTGCCTATATGGAAAATTTCATTCCCCTGAGTAATTGGATTGGACGAGAAGATGAGACTTTTTACCACGGCTGGACGGTTTATTTGGATGACTGCTTTTGGTGGCAGTGGACTTGAACAAGTACAAAATGGCATCGGCTCTTTTTCAAATGCTGGCCAATTTACCATTAAGTGAAATCACTTCATTCCTTGCCATTGTCTTGGTGCTGGTATTTTTTGTGACTTCATCAGATTCTGGCTCTTTGGTGATTGATAGTATTACGGCGGGTGGAAAACTTGATGCGCCTGTTCCGCAACGAATTTATTGGGCTTGTATGGAAGGTGTTGTTGCTGCCGCGCTGTTGTTTGGTGGCGGTGCAGATGCCTTAGGTGTGTATTAGCCTTTACATGGGATTACGGGCAGAAAGTAAGGGTTATTAATTCAAATTCAAAAGAAAGTGGTTAAGACATGAACCTTGATAAAAAAGGGCTAAATAAGCTGCTCCGTGAGGTATTTTCAGAGCAGTATGAGATTGAGAAGTTTCTGAAAACCAAAGCAAAAGAAAAAGGTGTTGAGACTGGTTATCATATTATTTACAGTGGAAAGGATAGTGGTGAACAGTCTGTTTTGACAACCAAACCGCTTGGGGAAAACCTTCAAGATGCGAAGGCGGGGTTAGAGTCTTGGCTTGCTTCAAATCCAACTCCTTTTAATGAGATGACTGCAAAGCAACGGCGTTATTTTCGTATAAAGGCGGCGCTTGAGTTTTTGTGTGCGACTTATCCTAAGTGTTTTATACCGCATAGAAGTCATGAGAAAATTCGTGCTTTTGCTATTGGTTTAGGAAAGACGTTGTTTGAGGCGGTGAAGGATAGGTTGCCGGAAGGTATGGTTTTGGAAGATATTAAGAATGCTATGCGGGTTTATTGTAATTTTTATAAGTATAATATTGCTAAAAGCAAGGTGGGTAATCCGAGGATTAATTTGGAGGGTGAGGTGGTCAGTGAGGTGACTGAGGAGGAGGTTGAGTTATTTTTGAGGAGTCGGAAAAAAGAAGGAAAGGTTGTGCAAAAGAAGGTGCCAGTTGTGGTGGTGTCAAAAAACTCAAATTTGATGAAGTCAGGAGACGTTATGCCAAATAATCAATCTGCTCGTATTGAGGTACAAAGCTTGAAAATCACTTTACCATTAAAGTCTGAGCAGGTGCCACGCGATATTTTGCCAGAGGTGGGTACGCCGGGGACGACTAAAATGAAGCTTTTTTGGGATGTTGTGCTGGTGGGGCAGGCGGAGGAGGTTTATCGTGTTGGTTTTTCTGTGAAGAATTATCGTAAGTGTTTGAATACATTGGCTCAACATGATGCTGAGGGTCGTGAGTGTATTGTTTTGTTGCAGGGTAAGTTGGTTAGTGGAGGGGTGATTGAGGATGGGGGGTTGTCGGTGCAGGTGAAGAAGGCTAGAGATTAAATTTACTCTGTTCCCACCGATACATTTATAGAAATCCTATTTCTTAAAGAAATAGGATTTCTTTCGTTGTTTAGCTTCGCTGACCAGAGGAGCGGGAAATCCGCTACGCTCCATTCCCGAAACAACATATAGGTTTAGCTTCGCTTACTTCGTTGCGGGAAATCCGCTACGCTCCATTCCCGAAACAACATATAGGTTTAGCTTCGCTTACTTCGTTGCGGGAAATCCGCTACGCTCCATTCCCGAAACAAAATCTCGTTGTTTTTCTCGTTCCCACGCGGAGCAAAAATGCCATATCGTGTCGGGCAACCATAAAGGATTGCCTTCCGAGGCAAAAGTTTTCGCTGCGCGAAAACTTTTGCCTCGGAAACATAAAA
>JSZA02000213.1 GCA_000785145.2 Candidatus Thiomargarita nelsonii | reverse complement strand
GCGGGCAACCACAAGGGATTGCCCCTACCCACCCTACACAATATCCTTTTATTTCAATTATTTAAAAACTTATGTATAAGAGAGTGCGCTCTGCGTGGGCCTGCCTGGACGCTCCGCGTCCTGCAACGAGAACAAATCGTTTAATATAGCATATTCAACCATAACTTAAATTTATATATTGTAGAAGAAAAAAACATCATAATATTTTTTTATATTTGTAAAAAATTATTTTAATTTATATTAAAACTGTGAAAATTTATGCTTATAATCTAATAAATTAATGCACTCATTCTATGCACATTTGTCATTTGTTGCTCGAAACTATAGACATGTTGAAAAGATGGCAATACAATGTCAACTTGTCGCATCACTAAAGCGACTGACTCTCACTAAAAATTTATTTATTTTTTGGAACAAAAAAAAATGTTACAAGAATATCAACAACATCTTGAAGAACGCGCTAGCCAAGGCTTGCCACCATTGCCCTTAAATACCGAGCAAGTGGCTGCCCTGATAGAACTTATCAAAAATCCACCGGCGGGTAAAGAAAAAACCCTACTTGATTTGCTAACCCACCGCGTTCCCCCAGGCGTAGATGAAGCCGCTTATGTCAAAGCCAGTTTTTTGGCTGACGTTGCCAAAGGCAATACCCATTGCGCCATGATAACGCCAACACAAGCGACAGAGTTATTGAGCACTATGCTGGGTGGCTATAATATTCAAGCCCTGATTGAGTTACTCGATGATGACAAACTGGCATCCTCTGCCGCGCAAGGTTTATCACATACCTTGTTAATGTTTGATGCCTACCATGATGTTGTCGATAAGGCAAAAACCAATGAGTGGGCTCAAAAAGTCCTCAAAGCCTGGGCAGAAGCCGAATGGTTTACCACTAAACCGGCATTGCCAGAGGCGATCACTGTCACAGTATTCAAAGTCCCCGGCGAAACCAATACGGATGATTTATCCCCCGCCTCTGAAGCTTGGAGCCGCCCCGATATTCCGCTACATGCCAAAGCCATGCTCTCCAGCAAAATACCAGATGCATTGGAAACCATAGAAACGCTCAAACAAAAAGGGCATCCCATAGCTTATGTCGGTGACGTTGTAGGTACTGGCTCTTCGCGTAAATCGGCTATCAACTCCGTATTGTGGTATATCGGACATGATATTCCTTATGTGCCCAACAAACGCCAAGGTGGCGTGATTTTGGGTGGCAAAATTGCCCCGATTTTTTTTAATACCGCTGAAGATTCAGGGGCATTACCGATAGAATGCGATGTCAGCCAACTCAACACTGGCGATGTCATCACCATTCATCCATACCAAGGGCGCATCGTCAATGACAAAGGCGAAGAAGTCAGCCATTTTGATCTGCGCCCTGCTACGCTACCAGATGAAATACGAGCTGGTGGACGTATTCCTTTAATACTTGGGCGCAGCCTCACGGACAAAGCTCGCCAAGCCTTGAATTTAGAACCCACCTCCCAGTTTATCCAACCGATACCCGCTCAAGAGAGTGCAGCCGGCTTTACCTTAGCCCAAAAAATAGTCGGAAAAGCTTGTGGAGTCAAAGGAATACGCCCCGGCACCTATTGCGAACCCAAAATAACAACGGTGGGCTCACAAGACACTACCGGTGCGATGACACGCGATGAATTAAAAGAATTAGCCTGTTTAGGCTTTTCAGCCGACTTAGTGATGCAAAGTTTCTGTCACACAGCCGCTTATCCCAAACCGGTAGATATTAAGCTACACCATGAATTATCCCAGTTTATAACAAACCGTGGCGGCGTTTCTCTACGCCCGGGCGATGGCATTATTCATTCTTGGCTCAATCGCATGACTTTGCCTGATACCGTTGGCACAGGTGGAGACTCGCACACCCGTTTTCCGATTGGTATCAGTTTTCCAGCGGGCTCGGGTTTAGTCGCCTTTGGGGCTGCCTTAGGCGTTATGCCCTTAGACATGCCCGAATCGGTGTTGGTACGCTTTAAAGGTGAAATGCAGCCTGGTATCACTTTGCGAGATTTAGTCAACGCCATTCCTTACGTTGCCATACAAAAAGGCTTATTAACGGTTGCCAAAAAAGGCAAAAAGAATGTATTTTCTGGGCGAATTGTCGAAATTGAGGGTTTGCCACAATTAAAAGTTGAGCAAGCCTTTGAATTAGCCGATTCCTCTGCCGAACGCTCTGCCAATGCTGGCACCGTGCGTTTAGACAAAGCCCCTGTCATAGAATATTTAAATTCCAATGTCACTTTGCTCAAATGGATGATTGCTAATGAGTATGGCGATAAGCGCTCCTTAGAGCGGCGGGTTATTGCGATGGAAGAGTGGCTGAAAAACCCGGATTTATTAGAACCGGATGCTGATGCCGAATACGCTGCCGTGCTTGATATTGATCTCAATGAGATCAAAGAACCTTTGCTGGCCTGTCCAAATGATCCTGATGATGTTAAGACTTTATCAGATCTGGCGGATACTCAAATTGATGATGTATTTATCGGCTCTTGCATGACGAATATTGGTCACTATCGCGCCGCCGCCAAAGTGTTGGAAAATGTGAGCAACGTGCCCACCCGTTTATGGGTTGCACCACCGACGCGCATGGATGAGCATCAATTGGTTGAAGAAGGCGTATATTCGACATTTGGAAAAAGTGGGGCGCGTACCGAAATGCCGGGTTGCTCCTTGTGTATGGGCAATCAGGCGCGTGTAAAAGATAACGCAACGGTGGTTTCAACATCGACACGTAATTTTCCCAATCGCTTAGGCAAAGATGCCAATGTCTATTTAGCATCGGCAGAATTAGCCGCCGTTTGTGCGAAACTGGCCAAAATACCGAATGTTGCAGAATATATGCAACATATTGAAGGGATTGCGCCGTTGTCGGCAGATATTTACCGTTATTTGAATTTCCATGAGATTGAAGAATATCAATCAGTAGCGGAGAAAGTGATACCGATTGCTGCGGCGTGATCGATTGTGAGTTGCCTACAGAAATCCTATTTTTTAAAAAAATAGAAATAGGATTTCTATGTTCTCGTGTTGTTCTCGTTCCCACGCGGAGCAAAAATGCCATTAAGTTATATTGTTTCGGGAAATCCGCGGAGCGAAATTCCCGAAACAACTGATAAAGTGATACCGATTGCTGCGGCGTGATCGTAATATATTAATTTATCGTTCCGTTGCTCCGCAAAGGAATGCCTGCTTGGACGCTCCGCGTCCGACACTATTTTGGAGTCCAAGATTTATCTTGGAAAGCTATGCAAAAGTTTAATTTGAAAAATTTAATTTGCGCTACATTACAACACAATTACATAATTACCCCGCCCATGTTATGAATGAGGCAACCGTTTGGGCAAGAGCTATTTATCCATTGTTACGATTGGCAGAACGGGGTGATATTCTCGCTACCTCAGAGGTGACTTTAAGCGTCCAATATTCAAAATGAAGGTAAAAATCCACAACCTCAACTCTATGGTCAATTATTAGCCGCTGCCCATTTGAATTGGGAAGATAATGGCAAGAATATTCAAGAAATCTTTGGTTGCTATACCATAGCCGATATTTGGACGTTTGTACGTGCAGAAATTTCTGAAATAGACTCTGATTGTCCGGTTGCGATTTTTGAACATAGTAGAGAATATGATGAGAGTACGGAGATAGAGACGATTCTTAAAATTTTGAAATCAATTGTAGAGAGGATATACTGAGCACCATCAGAATATGCGCTTTGTTCTCGTTCCCTTTTTCAAGCGGGATGTTAGAAAAATTAGGCATTCCAGTGCATGTTCAAAAAAAGGAGTCCAAAATTTATTTTGGACGAGTCAAAATGCGTCCGTCCAAAATAAATTTTGGACTCCTAAGACTCCTCAATCATAATCATCTCAAAACATTCATCAGCACTATTACAAACGATGTTTTCCCTTGTCTCCCAAGGTAGATTACGATAGGCGCCGACAGTATGCAGGCGCAGAAAATTAAATTTAAATTTGGCTTCTGGAAAATCAATAAAGGGATATTTTATGATGTCAAAATAAGGCGAATAGTCAAAATCCTTTGGAGTAAAAATCCGAGGATTTCTTTTTCTTAAACGTACTCCTCCATTCTTATTAATCTTTACAATGGGCAAAACCGGAAAATTGACACTCATAAATGCATCGACAATGGCTGTCGAACAAACTGCTCGCGTTGGTTTACCCGCATTATGTCTGAACAATGAAGAATGCCAACGCCTTGGCACAATACCATAAGGAAATAAAAATATTTATAAATCAATTATTTGACGTACATCATACTCGCGCCCCAGTTGTTCCAGACTATGTTTGACCACAAGATTAGCATCATCAACAGTCAAGCCCCTTGGTCGGCAAACCCTGAGATTATCTTTTGCATAGCTATAAAGAGGGGTTAAAACCATGCCTTCCCCTAGCTGGCTTTCTACAAGATATTTTTCATTTTCATCTTTTACGCCATGATCTGTCAAAGGCTTGCGTAGGCTTTCATCTTTAAGCTCGGATAAAGAACCCACATAAAGTGCTGAATGACTCCATTGGCTTTGGGTGATTAGTTTTATAACCTGACTGACTTTGGCTCGACCCTCAACCAATATGACATATGCCAATTTCATTTCACTGGCAAGCGCATCGAAGTTACTTAGGGGAATATCTGGGGCTGGTTCTTCTTTCAACAACCATTTATTGATTGTGTTTTCTATTTTGGATATAAAATTTATTGACATATAAATTCCTTAGGCAACTCCAAAAAATAAATATACCACATAAGAGCAACCACAAGGGATTGCCCCTACAAAAAGCTACGCCTTGCACTAATCGTTATCTTGTTTTTTAACGAGTTTTTCAAACGCATCGAGAGAGTTTACCAAAATGGCTTCTCTAAGCAACTGGGACAAAAACGACTGGTCATAAATGGCATGAATCGCTTTCACCAGCGATTCGTGAACATCCTTAAAACGAACGCGCAACACTTCTACAACATCTTCTTGTGATTGCTCCAACGCGCCGAGTCTCTCAATACTGGTAACATAAGGCATTTTTTTCGCCTCCTCATATTCAGTGGTAAATGCCTTGAATTGCAGTGCAAACGGCTCCGGTAAAGCCAACACCCAATCCATAAATCGAAACAATTCTAATATATCCTGCTTGCTGTAGCTCGCCTCATACAGCACCTTGAATAAGGTACTTTTCCAGCGCAAACGATTTTTAGGCGACCAGCGTGTTTCCAGTGCCTTCAAATGAGTACGCACGATGATGGAAAATGGATTTTTTGACTGTTCTAATTCTGCCCATTTTTCTTTATCAGTTGTTTAGCTTCGCTGACTTCGTATCGCTCATTGCGCGGAGCGGATTTCCCGAAACAAGAAAAATTCCAAGGATTGTCCAGAACCGTTGAAGCGTAGCCCATATTGATGTCTCCTTTAAAAAAACGGTTTGATTATATCACAATTTTGGAGTCCAAGATTTATCTTGGACAGTCCAAGAAATCCGATTTAAAAAAACTAGACTTAAGTTTTTAATTAAGTTAACATAAAACGTCTATTTTTTTTAGCGTCTTTTTAAAAGGAAAAGCAATGAAAAAAATCAAAACGGCACTTGCCACCCTATTATTAACTGCTGTCTCGACGGCTTATGCAATCGAACTATCGCTCAACCAGTCGGAGTTTTCAGCCGGCGATCCCTTAACCCTCACCTTGACGAATGAAGATTGGTCAGGTGAAGCGGATATCTATATTGCACTCACTTTGCCAGCGGATGAGACGCTTTATTTTTTAACGCCATCAGGTTTGGTGCTTGACTGGCTGCCATTCCAACAAGTCCAAATCGCTGCGGGCTCAAGAGTAATTTTGCCGATTGCGAGTTTAGCACCGCTCCCCCCCGGAGAATATACCTTTTATGCTGGCGTGACTGTGCCTGACACCCTTGACATAATCGGCGAAATTGCCATGAACTCTGTGATTTTTGTGGCTGGAAAGCTTGAGCTTGGTGACATTTCTTTTCCATATGGCGTGGTTGGACGTACCTACAGTTTTGCCATCGAGCCGAATTCGGGTATGCCTCCCTACCAGTTTAGTTTGATTTCGGGTACTCTGCCAGTTGGGTTGACGCTTTCTAGTGAAAGTGGACTGATTCAAGGTACGCCATCGGAAAGAGGATCGGCAGAATTGACTGTGCAGGTGACTGATGCCAGAGGCGATGTGGATGAGATTGAAGGTGTGCTCAATGTGTTTGGTGTTTTAACCTTTGGTGAGCATGGCACTTTCAAGGGGTGTAACGGTTTGCAAATGGCTTTCAATGCGTCTCAGGATTTGGATGAAATACGCATAGAACAAGGGACTTATGAATGTCATGGCTTGGAGATACCTGTAGGCAAAAATTGGGAAAATGGTATTAAGATTTCTGGTGGCTGGGGTAGCCGCTTTGATAATCAGAGTGATGATCCTGCTCTCACTGTTTTTGATGGTAAGGGGGAAGGAGGTATTTTAACAGTGTCTTCAGGAGTTGTGACGATAGAAGGGCTGTCGTTTCAAAATGGCTCTTCATATTCTGGTGGAGCAATCTCTGCAGGTGCAACAGTGAATATTACCAACTGTAGCTTTAGCAACAACACTGCTTCTGATGGCGGGGCCGTTTATGGTTCAAACAACATTACCAACAGTCGCTTCAGCAACAACAGTGCTACTGAGCATGGCGGGGCCGTTTATGGTTCAAACAACATTAGCAACAGTAGCTTTAGCAGCAACAGTGTTTATTTTAGGGGCGGGGCGGTTGCTTATTCCGACAACATTACCAACAGTCGCTTCAGCAGCAACAGTGCTACTGAGCATGGCGGGGCGGTTTATGGTTCAAACAACATTATCAACAGTAGCTTTAGCAGCAACATTGCTTATGGTTCTGGCGGGGCGATTTCTGATTCAAACAACATTACCAACAGTAGTTTTAGCAGCAACAGTGCTTATGGTTCTGGCGGTGCTGTTTTTTATTGCAGCAACATTACCAACAGTAGCTTCAGTAGCAACAGTGCTTATGGTTCTGGCGGTGCTGTTTTGAGTTCATGCAACATTATCAACAGTATCTTCACCAGCAACAGTGCTGGAAGTGGCGGGGCGGTTTATTTTATTTATTCCAGCAACAACATTATCAACAGTACCCTCAGCAAAAACAGCGCATCCCATTCAGGTGGCGCATTTTATGGCGGAGGCACCATTCTGAACAGCATTTTCGCGCAAAATAAAGCCGGCGAAGAAGCTAACGACATTACCCCAAATGGGGAAGTAGATGTGGACTACACCCTTGTCAATAACATATTGGGAGATGTTAATTTGGGTACCCACAACATTATGGGCGATCCTCGCTTCGTAGATGCTGAAAATGGAGATTTCCGTTTAGGTGCCTACTCTCCGGCAATCAATGTTGGCGACTCTAGTGTGATTGATGAGTATTCCTTTTTAAAGGATCAGGCGGGGAACGAGATTGATCTCGATGGCAATCGGAGGATTGTTGGAGAGGCTATTGATCTTGGGGCTTATGAGCGTCAATAACCAAAACTACAAAACCAAAACTACAAGGATTGTATTATCGATCGGATAAAAATCTTAACTACAGGGATTAAGTTAAACGGCAGGGAGAAGTCAAAACCGATACGAGAGCCAATTTTTTTATTTTGATTTATCCCTGTTAATAAATAATCCCTGTAGTTAACAATACATTCGCCAATTTAAAAATCCGAAACAACAAAAATAACGTCACTTCTTAAATTGTAAAACAAAATAGAGCCATGCTGCCCTCGTGTATGCAATCGTTCAAATCCACCGAGGTGCAAGGCATACACTGTACTAATCATTGTCTGGTTTTTTAACCCGTTTTTCAAACGCATCGAGAGAGTTTACCAAAATGGCTTCTCTATGAAGTTTGGACAAAAACGACTGGTCATAAATGGCATGAATCGCTTTCACCAGCGATTCGTGAACATCCTTAAAACGGACGCGCAACACTTCTACAACATCTTCTTGTGATTGCTCCAACGCGCCGAGTCTCTCAATACTCGTTACATACGGCATTTTCTTTTGATAAGTGAAGAGACGCTCAGCAAAGTTTTCCTCAAATTTGCTCTGTATTTACAATCGTGCCTCACCACCATTTTTGAGCCAGACTTTGACCAACCTATCTGCATAGCGTCGTCCTAAGTCAAAACTAAAACGATATCAATTGTTTCGGGAAATCCGCTTCGCTCCATTCCCGAAACAACGAAAAGAATATATTTCCAAGGATTATCAGTTGTTTCGGGAATTTCGCTTCGCTCCATTCCCGAAACAAAAAAAATTCAAGGATTGTCCAGATCCGTTGAAGCGTAGGCCATATTGATGTCTCTTTAAAAAAAAAGGTTTGATTATCTCACAAAAATAGTGTGCAAGGTACGCGCCTGACCACTAAAAAAAACAACTAGACTTGAGTTTTTTTATTAAGTTAGAATACCCCTTTAATCAAAACGGCACCCTATTATTAACTCAATGCCATTAAGTATCGAGGGCAACCACTAGGGTGTTGCCCCTACATAATATAACGGTTTGTAGGGGCAATCCTTTATGGTTGCCCTCGATACTTAATGGCATTGTATTATTAACTGCTATATCGACGGCTCTTTAGTCTGTCACTTTAGAGGAGCCCAAGAAATTGGTTTATCACTTATGAATGAGCCTTCTAGTTATTGCTGGGAAAATAGGAGAAAAACATGCTGAAATTTCCTTATAGTGTTTGCGATTTTTATAAACTTATCACAAACAACTATTACTACGCCGATCGCACCAACCACATTCGTCTCATTGAGGAGGCGGGAGAGCAACTACTCTTCTTACGCCCGCGTCGTTTTGGTTTGGAAAAACCCTATTACTGTCCATGCTATAAAATTATTACGACGTAGCAAAAGCGGATGAATTTGAGCGACTGTTTGGACATTTAGCGATAGGTCCGACACCTAAGCGGCGAAGGTTTATTAAAAACCGTTTTCAAAACCGTCAAATCAGCAAGTGCTGGGCGTGGTTTGGATCGCGTCTTTATATCGGGAATTTCGCCAGAAGTTGCCTCAGTTTTGTCACAAGTGATCAAGGATTGTGATTTACCGCCAGAAAAAGCCGACAACGCTTTGACAATGATGCATACATTTTATGATGGGTATTGTTTTAGTGATCGCACTGATGAATTGATCTATAACCCCACCTTAACCCTTTATTTTTTGAAATTTTTTCAGCGATACTGTCAATATCCACGCCGAATGTTGGACGGCAATTTAGGAATAAGGAAAAAATCACTTATATCTCTAGGCTACCGGGCGTAGAAGATATGTTATATACTATCAAAGATACGACTTTTATGGTGTCATTACTCTATTATTTTGGCGTTTTAAGCTTGGCAGGTGGAACGGAATTCGGAGAATTTGTTTTAAAATGCCAGTGCTTGCCGATCAAAAGGAATCTCAACAAGCCGCGAAAACGCTATATCAAACGGGCGACATGCAGCCTT
>JSZA02000217.1 GCA_000785145.2 Candidatus Thiomargarita nelsonii | reverse complement strand
GACTTTGAAGAAGGGTGGACACAAGCTTTAGCTGAAATGGTAGCGACTTCTTTACAGGGAAGAAAAATTTGCTACGGTGTTGTTACCACCGGTAACTAAAGTCTTCACTAGAGAGCCTACGAAATTTTCAGCGACGGTTAATCTGCAAGAAATATTTGAGGTACTGAATTGGATGTTTAATCTGGCAAAATCTCAGTTTGAGAAGGAGTAAAATTCCCATGCTATCTTTCTTGTTGCAGGACGCGGAGCGTCCGGGGCAGGCGTTACCACGCTGAGCGTCAATGCCATATCGTGCCGAGGGCAACCATAAAGGATTGCCCCTACAAACCGTGATTTCTCGTAGGGGCAATCCCTTGTGGTTGCCCGACACGATATGGCATTTTTGCGCCGCGTGGGAACGAGAAATGCTGTTGTTTTCCTACTAAAAATCCGTTTGCAAGCATTGCTTGAGTGAGTCCGCCATATTGCTTAGCAAAGTAAAATAACTTTCTGTCCCAGCGACCAAATCTGCCCCTAATGGATCCAATATCCCGCGCCGTACCAAGGAGCCCTCTATCAGGGTAGCCACCAAGGCAGATTCAAATTGAGGCTCACTAAAAACGCAACGGATTTGCTGCTTTTTCAGACGGGCACGCAATTGATATAATCGTCTAACACTCGGACGGCTTTCCGGCGACAAGGTGATGGCACCCACCGCTGTTAGTCCATAATGATGCTCAAAATACTGATAAGCATCATGGAAAACTAAATAAGGTAATTCCTTGATGGGCGCCAATTGTTGCTTTAAAGTCTGATCAAATTGCTCAAGTTGTTCAACCAGACGAGTGGCGTTAGCCGTATAGCGAGCGGCGTTATTGGCATCAATCTGACTCAAAGTTTGGGCAATGGCTTGTACTATGATTTTCGCGTTGTCAGGTGAGAGCCAAATATGCGGATCAATCTCAAACTCATTATCAGGATGCAGATGATGGGTTTCCCAAGCCTTGCTCTCGCGTACTTTCAATAAACTTAAGCCCGGCACCTCAATTAAGCGCAAAATCTGAATTTTGTCACTCAGCGTCGTCATGGTTTTTTCTAAAAAAGTTTCCACAGAGGGACCAACCCAAACAACCACAGTAGCCCTATGTAATCGCCTGACTTGCGAAGGGTGTAGACTGTAACTGTGTGGCGATTCTCCACCGGGCAATAATAAATAGGGGGTGCCCACGCCGTCCATAATCCCACTGACGAGGGCATGAATGGGTTTGATTGTCACCACGATTTGTGGCTCTGAGGCATGATTAGTGGGTGCAATTAAAATCAATAATGTGCCTATCCATAAAACAAAATGTTTGAACATTTAAAGGTCTCCTTTATGGTATGGGCGGCTCGACACCGATTTATTTTTAGCAATATTGTTTTGGGCATTCATTGTTATGTTCACTGAAAACGTTGTAAGAATATTTAATTTGTTGCTATGTTCTCGTTTTAGACAAAACCCCATAAACATTTAAAAATGGATAAGTCAAAACCGTCAAAACCTAACCAAAGCTCATACTACCCCCTTAGTACAACGGATTTCCTCCCTCCTGCACTAGTCACAGAGGTGTCCTAAACAATTGTTGAGGACAGCGAATTAGGAAATAAACGAATAAAGCGGCTCGATATTGATTTATTTAAATGATACTATCAATATGAAAAATGACCAAATAGCGAGCGTAGGGTGCGTACTCCGCACAAATAAACGATGCACACACAGTTGATCTACACCGACAAAAAGGTGCGTGGGACGCACCCTACGCTTCAATGCCAGTTACGCTTGTTGTGTATGGGGTAATCCCAATAATCCTAGTGCATAATCTCTAACCATTTCATCTTCATCGTTTTTTAAGCGTTTAGCGGTTTCTATCGCTGCTGTGGGTTCGAGTCGGTGTAATTCTTCTATTGCTGTCGATCGTACTTGATAGTCAGTGTCATAAGTCCCCGCAACTAGAGCCACTTTCGCAATTTCAGGATTGATTTTTACCAATCCCAACAGTGCTTCTCTACGAACATCTTCTTCTTCATCTAAAACACAAACGCGAAGTAAGGCGGCAATCACTTTCATGGTAGCGTTTTTTGATGCCACTAAATTAGCAATGGCTGCCATACGCGAATAACAGGGTATGAGGTATTCTGGTATGACATTATTATTTTGTGTGAGGTGTCGTTCTTTATGACCGATCAAGTAATCTATTTCTCTATCTATATCCATTTTATTCCTCCGCCTTAAAATGTCCCCCTATTGTCTCAGTCCATTTATATTTAATTTGTTGATAGCCGCTACTCTTGATTTCCTCTTGACGGGTTGCATGAGCTGGTATGAAGATTGGCGCATTCTCGGTTTTCTTTGTCAATCTAGTCTGGTTGATACCATCGCTCTCTTTTTTATCAATGACGCTGTTTTTTTCATTTCCCGATGTAGGCATGTTGTTGTTATTTATCGTTCTTGTTTTTTCAGTTCATACCACCCCTTAGTACAACGGATTTAAGTTCTCTACGAGACTACTTCGTATGGGGAATACGTTGTACTAAACAATTGTTGAGGACAGCGAATTAATATGGTATAGGCGGTATTGCAAAAGCCACCCCAATAAGCTCAAATGTCATGGCAAGGTGAGGCATGGTTTGCCATCAATCACACGCAATTGGTGATGTTTAGCCGGCAAGATTTGATAAATTTTGCGAACATCCAAAGATGTGGGATAACCATCATTACGCAAACAAATAGCAAAAGGTTGTTCAATTGTGTTTTTGTCGTTTCGCATCATTTTTATCCTAAAATATACTTTATTTACAGCAATGGTTTCAACTGTTGTGATACTAAACCATCAAAACGTCAACCTCAATTGACAAACTGAGAGCGTAGGGTGCGTACTCCGCACAAATAAACGATGCACACACAGTTGATCTACACCGACAAAAAGGTGCGTGGGACGCACCCTACGCTTGCGACAACAGCTCGTGATATGTCACGTAATCCGCGCAACGGCCCGGTTACAGGGTGTATTTTGGTAAAAATGGGTCAAAAATTATTCTATTATTGTGTGGTGGCGATAAAAGTTCGCAGCCGGTGGATATTCGTCAAGCAAAAGCTTACTTGCGTGATTACAGGAGGCTAAAATGAGCAAAAGCAAGAGTTATCAAGTAGAACTGCTAGAGGCACTTCGTGATCCTGTAGAAGCGGCAGAATATCTTAATGCCGCACTTGAAGAAGGCGACCAAGATGTTTTTCTTCTGGCATTGAAAAATGTTACTGAGGCGCGATGTGGTATAATTGCTGAAAAATCAGCCATTAAACCAGAAAATCTATCCCATTTGCTCTCAAAACAAGGACATCCAGAAATACGCAACTTTGACGCGCTGCTTCATGCGCTGGGTTTCCGTCTCGCCATTCAAATTGCGGATAAACCGTTGATGGCTGCCGCTTAGATACTGTACAAAAATACCATAAAATTTCTGATTCTGCAAACGTAGGTGCGTGGGCAATGCCATTAAGCCTGTCCTTTCGACGCTAGGAGAAACCTTAAGGAGGGATCAAGGCAAACCTACGGGGCAGTCGACGTTTCCCCGCTGCTTAATTTTTCGTCGAATTTACAACGACCTGCGAGGTATGGGTCTCCTCGTAGGTCTTATTTTTAGGCTTAGATCCCTCAAGATCCCTCCTCTCGTCGGGACCGGGACAGGCTTAATGGCATTGAGGTGCGTGGGACGCACCCTACGCTCGCTTATTGATTTATAATACATGCCTTGCTTTGTAGGGACTACCCAATTTCGGTTGACTTTACTTTTCAAGTTGAGTACCATGCCTGCAATTCATTTTAAGGCATTTACAGACTGTAGTCGTTATTGCTGGTATTAAAAAGGAAACAAAATGTTACACACCCTAAACGCTAAAAATTTCACAATCTTTTCTGAAGCCACCTTTGAATTTTCACCGGGGCTCAACGTAATTATTGGAGACAATGGTACTGGCAAAAGTCTTTTGCTGAAATTGGCTTATACGCTTGAGTACGTGATGCAAGCTACACTGCATGAATATTCTCATTCTGCAACCAGCATGTTTGCTGATGGGTGGACACTGGATTTAGCCCGAAAATTAAAAAACGTTTTTAAACCTGATAGCTTAAATCATTTATGTCGCTCAGAGGTGAATGCTGAACTTAAAATGAGTTTTAGGCAACCCGAATTAGCAATAGCATTATCTGTGCTGTCAGATGAGGACAAAATCAACATTAAACAATCCCCAGATTTTAACTCAATTATCAAAAATAATCCCATCAAAACGATCAATTTACCCTTGTTTTTTCCAGCAAAAGAAGTCTTATCCATTTATCCTGGTTTTATCACCAGAGATAGAGATCTGGCTTTTGATGAAATTTATTATGATTTATGCAAAGCATTAACTCGTTTCCCATTACGGGGCAAACGTCGTGAAGAAATTGCCGATTGGCTGGCTGCCTTAGAGCCATTTATTCCGGGCAAACTCATTTTAGAATATAACCGCTTTTATCTACAATTACCTGAACATAAGAAAAGAGAAATTTCCTTAGTGGCTGAGGGCATACGTAAAATAAGCATGATTAATTATTTGATTTCAAATGGTTCTTTGCAAAAAGGGAGCACTTTATTTTGGGATGAACCTGAAACCAATTTAAATGCAAAATTACAGGTGAAATTAGTTGATGCGTTGATTCTGCTTGCTAATGCTGGGGTGCAAATTGTGTTAGCGGTTCATGATTTATTTTTAATGAAAGAACTTGCTTTGCGTGTTGATGCCGGTGAAGTTCAGGGACATTTTTTTGAATTATTAGAAGAGGAGATGGAGATTCGAGTTGTGCAAGGGGATAATTTAGATGATTTGACAATAGTTGCGCTTGATGCTTCGTTGGATCAATATGATCGAGTACAAGAAGTTTTATTGCAGGATTATTAAAAAATGCCAACGATTACTGAACAAAAATTGACTTTCATTTTTCCTGAGACATGGCTAGTCAATAAATATGATGAACAAAGTTTTTATCGTAATCAAGTACAAAAATGTCAAGCAACAGGTGCTGTAGATATTTTGGCATTATCTGAACATGAGTTATTTATGATTGAAGTCAAAGATTTTAGAAACTCTCGAATTGAGAATAAACAACGCCTTAAAACAGGTGAACTGGCTATTGAAGTTGCACATAAGTTACGTGATACCTTAACCGGTTTACACGGTGCTTACCGTTGGCAAGAGTCAAAACTTGCACCGTTTTATAATTATGTTTTTGCGCGTTCAAAAACGATGATAGGAGCGCGTTACCAACGAAAAATAACAGGGATATTATTTCTTGAAGAAGATATTGTACCTGCTAAATATGATGTTCAACAAACATACGAAAATTTGCGAAAAAGAATGCAAAAACAACTTAAATTTTTACAAATACGTTGTCATGTTTACAACAAGAAAACTCTTCCTAAAAAATTTGGTTGGCAGGTGATAGGTTAACATCAACAAAGCTTAGTCCCTACAATGGAGGTATTAAAAATCAATGAGTTATATATATATTGAGTCCGCGCCTAAAAACCATAATTGACTTCGTTTAGCGTAGCGATCTTCGTTGCGGGAAATCCGCGGAGCGAAATTCCCGAAACAACAAAAACTCAATTAGGAAATAAACGAATAAAGCGGCTAGATATTGATTTATTTAATCAAACTACAAGGATTACATTTAAGAATGGATAAGTCAAAACCTAACCAAAGCTCATACCACCCCCTTAGTACAACGGATTACTCCGCTTCGCTCCGTTACTTCGTTTCGGGGAATAAACTGATTTTTTTAAAGGAATATTAACATTTTGGGCTTATAATCTTCATTATTCAAGGAGTGATCTCCCCAAATCCGTTGTACTAAGCAATTGTTGAGGACAGCGAATTAGGAAATAAACGAATAAAGCGGCTCGATATTGATTTATTTAAAAAAAAATCATAAACAATATGAAAAATGGCCAAATAGCAATACCAAGAATACCAAGAATCCCAGTTATCACGGCAGAACGTGATATGGTTTGCCGGTGTCGCCAGAGATATTGCCCTACCAGCAAAATGGACAGCAATAAGCCTACAATGATACCGCTTGCGCCCCTATCATCACCTAGAAAACTTATATTTAGGGAGACAAAAATAGCCACTGATATAAACCATATTGCAAAACCCACCCCAATAAGCCCAAATGTCATAGCAAGGTGAGGCATAGTTTGCCGGTGTCGCCAGAGATATTGCCCTACCAGCAAAATAGACAGCAATAAGCCTACAATGGCACCGCTTTCATCATCACCATATTTACCTAGAAAACTTATATTTCGGGACTGAAAAAGATTTGCTAAAAATGCTGTAAATATGCCTCCTAACCCTATCAATGCCAGAACAATTAAGGTTGGTTTTAGCTCCTGCCAACCAATCGGTTGTTTTTCTCTCGTTTGTTGTTGAGCATTTCTGTTCCGTTCTTTCGCTTGACGTTCAGCCCTTTCTCTCGCCAGCTTTTCCTTTCTGAGCGGCTCCTTTCCAATACCCTTCAAACGACTCACCAGCACCCCCGCCGATTCTGGGCGTTTCTCAGGATTTTGTCTCACACAATCAGACAACAATTGATACCACGCTGGCGCATGTTCTAACGGCTCATGCTCCACAGCAAATGGAATTTCTCCCGTCAGCAAACGATACATCGTTTTCCCAAACGCAAAAATATCACTTCTCGCACTCGGCTTGCCAAAATGCCGCGCATAACCCCGTTGCTCAGGCGGCGCATATTCCAAAGTCCCAAACACCGCCATACCGACTTTCCCGATTGACTCCGCTGAACTGCCACATCCCGCAAAGATGTCGTCACGCGAGACAGTCCAAAATCTATGATTTTAACCGCTATCCCGCCATCCGTCCGTTTGAGCAACAAATTCGCTGGCTTTAAATCTAAATGATAAATGCCCGCCTCATGGGCGTGTTGCAATCCTTCTGCAACCTGCTGTTATAGCAGAATTTGATTGATGTAAATACCGGGGGCTAACCGGAAATTGACGCACGGGGACAAGACGGCTCTTTTACCAGAAATCATTTCTGGTGGCAACCAGCTTCCGAGGCAAAAGTTTTTGCGGAGCAAAAACTTTTGCCTCGGAAGGATGAATCGTGAACTAAGCCGTGATTTCTATGATCACAAATTAGATAGCAGAAAGTTCTTGTTGTGCTTTGAGATGTTGGATGGCTTCTTGGAGTTTTCGCATCTCAAGACATAATCCTTCTTGTTGCAAAGCCGTTTGTGTTTTTTCGAGCCGCTCATCTTGCCCAATTGATCGTCATAGCGGAGAAAATCCGCCAAAGTGTCATCAACGGGCGCGATTCGCTGCATTTGCTCTAACACTATCTCAGTGATAGTGAGCGTCTCTCTATGTCCGATCAGCGCTGCCAAATCTTCCTCAGTGAGGGCTTTAATCTCAAAGAGTTTTTCTGTGTTTTTAGAAAACTGTCTCAGAGATTGAATGGTTTGTTTTTTAAAATCTGACAATGCGGCGCCACTGAGCCCTTTTTGTTTGATAAAGGGTTGTAAATAGTGCCGATCAATTTGTTTAGCGAATTCGCGGGTAACGTTGGAATAGCGCACCGTTTGGATGAGTGAAGGGGTGTCGAGCCCAACGCTGATGCCAACGAAGGCATAACGACTGCCATTTTGATAGGCTTTGGTGATTTCATTAGGTGTCAAAGTAAAATGATCCTTGATAATGGGGATCGCTTTTTTGAGCGCCTCTGAAGCCACATCTACCACAACGGGGCTGTCCAATAAGGCGCCGAGTAAAGTTTGTGTTAGTGTTGATGGAGACATGATTTTTTTTTAGAACTATAGTTGCCCAGAATGTTTCGGGAAATCCGCTACGCTCCATTCCCGAAACAACGAAATTTGTTTCGGGAATGGAGCGGAGCGGATTTCCCGAAACAACGAAATGACATTGAATCTGAGCTGGGGTTTTGATTTATCCTTTTTTAAATGTAATCCGTGTCGTTATTTTTTCTGTTTTCAGCCCGCTGAGGACGGCATCTGTTCACTAAAACTGCCTATATCCGGGCAAAGGATGGCCTCTTTGTGAAGGTTTTCCAATACATCTGGACGATTAATAGCACCAATTTGGTCAACCATCTCGTTGGGCACAATTCCAAATCGTGTATTTAAGGCATCAAGGAGCCCTCTATGTAACCCCATATCATATATCTGTTTGCCCGCCACAGTGTCCATCAAATCAAAATTCAACATAGTAATCACCTCATCATAATTGAGTTGACGAAACCGATTGAGTATGAATAAACCCAATACGTTCAACGCATCCCACCGTTTTTCGGTCGGAAATATCTGTGTTACTGACTTTTGCCATTCGTGAGCTTTCGCCAACAGTGCGGTTTTATCTGTCTCAGCAGACAGAGTAAATGGTGCCAATATGACCAATTTCGGATCAATCGCCTCAAGTTGTTCAGCCGTGTAGTCAGTCAGCACGATTTCCTGCAAATAGTCGTTTAAAGGGCTATCAGGCTTTTTCACAAAAGTGTTAAGCGGCTCGGCATCTTTTTTGTATTGTTCGTCTGTGTAGACAATGCCCGCCATGATAAAGCCTTTGTAGTGTTCACTGGCACATCCAAGGAAAACTTCTGCCATCAATCTATGGCGAATAAACGGATCGGAGTATCCTTGAAATTCCAGAAAAATCCGCCCGTCTTCGCTCGCCAAGGTGGGAAAACCTTCTATATCGGGTTTGACGCTTTTCCCCTTGAGATCGACTGCATGAAAATGGTATTTTTCAGCTTCTTGTGCCGCCATACCAAAGAGTTTTAGGATACCGCTGCCGCTGACTTTCATCAGTTGCCAAAAGGCTTCATCGCTACCTCGTGTCGTTTTGTTTATTTTAGCTTTATCGGTTATAAATCTATAAATAAATTATAGTCTATTTTGGAGTCCAAACTTTAGTTTGGACTGGACACCACACCACCCGTTCAAAACCCACAGCCACCACACTAATCAATTGCAACCGCAATAAATCGCCATATTTCGATGCCAAGCGAGATTGATAATCAAGCAATTGCTTTTTGGATTCGGCCAATTTTTGTTTAACAGGCTCTAAGGCTTTGATTTCTTCAATACTCATCTGACGCGCTTTTTCTCCGCTCAATTCGACTTCAGATAATTTTAAATATTTAAATTCCAAAATAAAATCATGGAGAGAATACTTGCGCCGCTCTGGACGAATAATCATCGTTAAATCAGCGTATCTCCTTTGTAGTGGCATTTCTGAGTCCATGATATAAAACACATCATTAAACAGCACGGTTAAAAAAGCCGTTTTGATCGTCAATTCATTCGCCGTCTTATAATCTCGATTATCAAACACCTTAAAATAACGCTGCTCCATAAAATCACACACCGGTTGTAAATCGCCGGATTGGTAAAAATGCTTTGCGAATTCGCGAGCTTCAAAGCGTTCCGTATCAAGGGGTAGAAATTTCTCAAAAATCCGCTCCACATAGAGCTTTCGCACGACCAAATTTGGAA
>JSZA02000215.1 GCA_000785145.2 Candidatus Thiomargarita nelsonii | reverse complement strand
CAAAGCTACCAATGCGCTCGAAATTGTAAATCTGTTCTTCGCCAAAACTTTCCAATGACATAAAATTTTCCTTTTATCAGTTATTTTTAATCCGCGCAATCCGCGTCATCCGGCTAATCAGCGATTCAAGGTTTAGTCTAGGGCAACCACAAAGGATTACCCCTACAAGCTTGCATTCTGATGAGCTTTAATCTAAAATACATTTCAATCCCACATTTTCAGGAGCTTTATGTCTTTATCTACCATAATCAAATCTGGATTAAGCATTTTATTAGATAATCCTATTCTTGTCGAGGGCGCACAAAAAAAAGCCCTTGACATTATTAAAACCCACTTTTCCTATTCTTCTGAGGAAATTTATCAAGCCTATCAAGATAGTTATGCCTATTCTATCACGGCTATTACTGCTGGTTTGGCAGCCTCTGATAAAAAATTATTAAGCCTAGTTAAAAAAGTCTTATACACTAAAGTGACCCGTGAATTTGCTGAGCCGATTGAAAGGAATTATTTCCTTGCTTTTGCCAAAAATCGGGGTGTTCAAGCTAATCAGCTCTCGGCTTTACGTCAACAACTCATTGATGAACTTCAGAAAATCGCCAAGGTGACGTTTTTTAACGTTGAAAGTGAAGTGGACTTATCCATTCTGATTAATTATCAAGGCTCTGTTGCTATTACCGAATTAATTTTAGAGAAAATCAGTCCATTGGATGAAACCCTAGCCGATTTTCTCCGCCATGATGAATTATTGGGTCAAGCCATTTTATTCTTTTTTCGAGAATTAATGCGGCAAGATGGGCGGCTTTATAAAACTCAAGCCGCTTTGCAGCGCGAAAATTTGTTTTTAGAAGTGAAAAATCTTCAAGCAAGCGTGGCATCCGCTCAGGCTCATCTTAATCAAGCACTTGAGGCCAATGCCGATAATTTTCTGGAAATGGCTCAATCACTTAAATATTTGCGTCAGGCTCAAGAGATTTGGGAGTCTCGTTCTCAAGTTTTGATTGATTTTCCGGCTTGGCAAAATTTCGTCACTCAGAAACTCGAACACTTGCTTGAAGGTATCGGTAAAATTCATGGCAAACTTGATGACGTTCATGATGATGTCAAAATGACGCAATCTGCGATTGAAGAAATTCGTGAACTGCTTTCGGAACTCTTGCAACGGCAAAATTTATCGACTCAATTAAAACCCCGTGATGAGTTCACTCAGCATAATAATCATAGTTTAAATTTGATTCAAAAAGCCGCCTCTCAGTTTCAGCGGTTGTCAAAAAATGATGCCAATTATACTCAAGTGTCTATGATGCTTGCCAGTGCTTTATCTTCTACGGGGGAATTGAAAAAGGCAGAACGCTTATTTAATCAAATTTTGGAAACGAGTTCGGTTAAGGCTGAAAGGGCTTTGGCGCATTTTAATTTATTTCAAGTACAACTTCGTAGTAATAATTATGCTGCCGCTGTGAAAAATTTACAGCAAGCCATTAACCTAAATCCGCAAAGTTACACTTTGCATGATAATGAAAAATACCCATTAGAAAGTTTATTGGGTGCTGGCGGTATGGGTTGTGTTTTTAGGTGCAACAATCGTAATCGTTTGATTAAACAAAAAAAGGTGGTCGTTAAGTGTTTTTGGGAAAATCTCTCGGGTAGCATTGATGAAGTTTTTAATGAACCTTTTGTTATGCGTGATATTGCTGGGGATTATATTCCTGAGCCTTTAGATTTTGGTTATGTTGATTATTTTGCTAAAAATCGCGCCTATTTTGTGAGTCAATATATTGATGGTGCTATAGATGGCGAAGCTTGGTTAAAACAAAATGGCAAAATGGATGTCAAAACGGCTTTAGAGGTGGGCGTAAAAATTGCCAAAGGATTAGCAATAGCGCATGAAAATGGGATTTATCATTTGGATTTGAAGCCAGCCAATATTTTGTTAAAACAAACCGATAGTGGAATCATGGTTAAAATCATTGATTTTGGCTTATCCCAAGTTGCGCCTTCTTTGGACTCTGAAATTTCTACTCAGCGTTTAACCGTTTTTGGGCAAGCAGTGTTTGGTACTTATGATTATGCGCCGCCAGAGCAGCAAGGTATGAGGCAATATGGGCAGCCCAGTGCGACAAGTGATGTTTTTGCTTTTGGTGCTACTTTGTATCGGTTTTTGACTGCTTTGAATCCTCGGCGTTTTTCTGAACGGAAATTACCAGAAGTCCCCGCTTTACGAGTCTTGTTATTTGACTGTGTTGAGGAAAACCCTTTGGAACGTCCGAGTTCTGTGGAAGTGCTAAGGCAATTAGAAGAGATAGCAGACAATCAAAATGCTGCCAGCTACAATACCGAAAATTTACCCAATGGTGTCATTTTAGAGAGCGTCTCAATTCCAGGTGGCACTTTTATGATGGGTTCACCTGAAACTGAGAAAGGTAGATCTGATAATGAAAACCAACACGAAGTAACAATCAGTCCCTTTTATATGGCTAAATATCAAGTGACGCAGGCGCAATGGCAAGCGGTGATGGGAAGAAATGAACCTTCTCGTTTTAAAGGCGATAATCGCCCTGTCGAACAGGTTTCGTGGGATGAAGCGGTGGCATTTTGTAAGAAGTTGTCAACAATGACGGGGAAAAATTATCGTTTACCGACTGAAGCTGAATGGGAATATGCTTGTCGCGCTGGTACGACTACGCCGTTTTATTTTGGGGAAACTATTACCACTGATTTGGTTAATTATGATGGCAATTATCCTTATGGCGATGCCCCAAAGGGTGTTTATCGTGAAAAAACGACAGAGGTCGGTAGCTTTCCACCTAATGCGTTTGGTATATATGATATGCATGGCAATGTGTGGGAGTGGTGTGCAGATATATATAGCAGTGACTACTATAAGAGCAGCCCCCCCCGTAACCCGACAGGCCCTAGTACCGGTCGGTGGTATCGCGTGTTACGCGGGGGCGCGTGGAGCCACTACGCGCGGGGCGCCCGAGCGGCGATTCGCGGCTACGACCCCCGCGCGAAGTGGCGCCACGACTACGTTGGCTTCCGCTTGGTGAGGCAACCTTAGTTACCGTTCTCCGATTTGTGGACAAACATCACCACGGTTCGGTTCCTGCTTCACACCAAGCTGGTTGCTACAGCAAGCTGTAACAGAGCCGTCTTGTCCACAGGCGTTAATTCCCGATGAACTCCCGGTATCACTATTCGGTCTCAACTTGACTGAAATAAAAGGTTCTTCAAATTAAAAGCGGCATTTAAATCTCGGTCGAGTGATTGACCACAAGCTTCACAATGATAAACACGTTCAGAGGAAAAAGTTTTTGCGGGTACTTATTCGCAAAAACTTTTTCCTCTGAAGGATAACTTCAGTTTTTCCTTTTTCTGACCACAGTTGGAACAGGTTTTAGAAGAAGGGAACCAACGATCAGCTATTAACAAGTAATTCCCTTTGACTTGAGATTTGTACTCAAGTTGTCGCCGAAATTCGTAAAAGCCTATGTCAGCAATCGCACGAGAGAGCTTACTGTTTTTTAACATGCCAGAAACATTTAAATCCTCAATCACAATGCCACCAAAGCTGTCAGTCAAATAATGGGTGAGTTTGTGAAGTGAATCTTGTCTGATATTTGTTATTTTTGCATGTACCAATGCTATCTTTTGTCTAAGTTTCTGTCTGTTCTGCGATCCTTTTACCCGGCGCGATAAGGAACATTGCATGCGTTTGAGTTTTTTGAGAAACTTCTTTAAAGGTTTTGGTGCCTCGAAAGCGTCCCCATTTGACAAAGTGGCAAGTGCCTTAATGCCTAGATCAACACCCACACCAGCTTGGCTATCGCATGACTTAGGTGCTTGATCTAATTCCACATTAAGACTGACAAACCACTTGTTTGCAACACGGGAAATTGTGGCACTGATTACCTTCCCAGAAAAACGCAACACTTCACGCATCCGTACCCAACCCAGTTTGGGTAACTTGAGGTGTTTTCCATCAAGCTTAATATGGTCATTACCAATATAGAAGCTATCATGGTGACCTTTTTTCTTAAATTTTGGATAAGCTCCTAATCCTTGAAAAAAACGATTAAATCCCGTTTGTAGATGGATAAACGGCTGTTGACTGGCGTACTTAGTCACCTCGTACATCCAAGGAAATTCAATCGGTTTAACCGCATTAAATTGTTTCTTGAGTTCAAAAGCTGATGGTTTGAAACCGGCTTCATATTTACTTTTCCATTCGGCCAATGCCCAATTCCAAGTGAAGCGTGCAATTCCACAAGCTTGTCTAAAATATTGTTCCTGTTTATAAGTTGGGTCTAAACATATCTTGTGACTCAGTCTGATTTCCATTAGATAATTCCTCTTGGGAATCACAAATACAATTTTAAAACTCGAAAGGATACACCTAAAATTCTTGCGAGTCAATAGGAATAAAATCTCTTGATTGTCAATATTTGACAATATAATGTGGAGCTGTTATCAACCCTGTGAAAATTTCAAAAAACTAGCCCTCTTATGACTTGGTGTGGTGCGGAGCGTGCGTAAGCCGCGTAGCACCAACACCAAGTCATAAGAGGGCGGCGGTGGTGGGAGGGGTTTTCCGTGGGCAGGACGGGCTTGCCCGTCCACAAGGGCTATGATTTTTTTTTTGGGAGAAAAAAATGTTAGTACGAATATTGACCTTACGCTTTAGCACGGCACTGGATGCTTTTGATGATACGCCATTAGTGGAATTCATTAAGGACTCATGTTACGCACTGAACTTCCAAAGATAAGTCAAAATCAACTACAAGGATTGTATTTAAAAATGGATAAGTCAAAACCAAAGAGATATAGATTAATCCCCGCATTGTTTTGATTTTGATTTATCCGAGCGATCCTACGATCTATGTAGTTATTGATTTTGACTTTGACTTTTGGAAGTTCAGTGCGTAACATCAGTTATTTAGAAACTGAACTATTTAAGATTCAAGACGAACTGCAAAAAGGCTGCTGGCAACCGAGCCCTTACAGAATTTTTGAAATTCGTGAACCGAAACCACGACGAATTAGCGCAACGGATTTTCGTGATCGTGTAGTGCATCATGCTATTTGTAACATATTAGAACCTATTTTTGACAAATGGCTAATTTATGATACTTGGGCTTGCCGTCCAATTAAAGGCAGTCATGCAGCCATCAAACGTGCTCAACAATTTTCCAGACAATATCCTTATTTCTTAAAATGTGATATTCGGAAATATTTTCAAAGCATTGATCATAAAATTCTCAAGCACATATTACAACGAATAATCAAAGATGCTCGCTTACTGGCTTTATTAAATCAAATTATTGACCATCCCTTGCCAGATAGTCCATTGGGCAAAGGCTTACCAATTGGCAATCTCACTAGCCAACATTTTGCCAATTTGTATTTAGGCAAATTGGATCATGAACTTAAAGATAAACAAGCTATTAAAGGCTATTTACGTTATATGGACGACATGCTGTTATTTGCTACAGATAACAATACCTTACATCAATATTTACAACAGCTTGAAAGTTTTATCCAAGAGCAGCTTGGCTTAAAATTAAAACCCTCAGCCACTCTGATTGCGCCAGTCTCCGAAGGCGTACCATTTTTAGGTTTTCGTATCTTTCCCAACTTGATTCGTCTTAACCGCCAAACCTTACATCGTTTTCGTCGTCGAAAAATATCTTATGAACACGCCTATAAATGTGGTAAACTGGACGTGGAAAAACTAACGGCATCCGTGCAGAGCATGATTGCACATATACAACATGCCAATAGCAGAAGGCTACAGCAATCGCTGTTACTGTCTTCACTACCATTAGGTTGACGGACTAAACCGGTCGGAATCGCGTGAAACGCGGGGGCGCGTGGAACAACAACGCGCAGAACGCCCGAGCGGCGAATCGCAACAACAACTCCCCCGACAAGCGCAACAACAACGTTGGCTTCCGCTTGGTGAGTACAAAACAGTGCCAGATGAGTGGTATTTAAGGATACCATTCCCGTGCGTAAGGTTTGTCCAGCTCCGTCACACCTGTGCCAACATTATGTTGGACAAATAGCCACTTAACCCGACGTTTGGTAGCTTGCTTCTGCTTGTCGAAGACCGTCGGGTTTCCCTAAATATCAAATCCGGTTTGACAGGCCACGACCCTTGGCGCGTGGGACGCAGCCTACGCTTCAATGCCATTAAGTTAAGGATAAAACCATATATGTAGGGTGGATTAAGCGAGAGCGTATCCACCTGATTATTTTGATAATTTTGGTGGATACGCTACCGCTTAATCCACCCTACATGAGCTTAACTTAATGGCATTGAGCCTACGCTTGCTTATCTTTTATTAGACTTGTCCGTCAATAAAATTGCTTGTCGTTATTGAGAAAGTGCTATGGATATGTCCTTTTAAATATAAAATATATTTATAGATAAGATATAAAAATATAATAACTTAGCACACGCCAAGCCTGATTTTTAGTACATTATAAATTTGTGAGTAAAACGTTGGGGCAGGAGACTCGTTTTGAGTACGACGGTGAATATCGCTTGATTCGGGTGATTGATGCGTTGGGACGTGTTAGCGATTAGCCGTGCGTGAATTTGATGCGTTGGATAGCGAGCGTAGCAAGAGTAGGGTGCGTCCTACGCACCTATAAGGTTCCAAGGAGATTGGTGCGTGGCACTACGCTCGCCGTCAATCCCTGTACTTGATTTAAGAAGGATTCACAGGATTTTAGGATTTTCATGATTATCTTTATCTTGGATTTTTAATCTTGGTAATCCTGTGAATCCTGATTCAGACTATCCGTCGGGGCGTACACCGTGCGCCTGTTGTGATCACCCAAACCTACGTTCTGTTGATGACGATATAACATAGCCTTATGACTAATTTCTTCAATATCACTATTGAGCCAGAGTTTTCTTTGCCAAATCGTGTAGTCAAAGGGCTCTCTCATAACTAAACTTATAAAACGCTCTGCTTGTACATATCCTAGTACAGACATTAAAGTTTCCATTCCTTTTAACCGGATTTCAGTATCAGCTATCATAATTATCAAATACCTTAACAAATTCTATCGGATCAATGACCTTAATTTCAGAAAATTTTGAGAGTTTCTTTAAAATTTTATCAAGTCAAAAAATAGTTTGCATTGCCTTCTATTGCAGATGCTACATGTAGTGCATCTTTCGCTTTCAATCCAATCTTTTTCAACTTTTTTGCCTTAGCTAGTAGACTTGAAGTTTCTTCAATATCTACACAAGCAAATTTTTTCCACTTCTTGATGGCATTTTTTCTGTCTTCATAAGGATTTTGCTCGTTTTCAAAATATAAAATATAAGCGAGCGTAGGGTGCGTCCTACGCACCCTATTTTTTATATTTAATGCCTTAATTTATATACATTTTCTGATTTTATTCTCCTAAATAACCTCAAACATAAATCAGGCTCGATTGGCACGTAAATAAAATCAGCTCAAAGCCAAGCCTTATTTTTAGTACATTATTCCATTTTAGCCCTTATTTTTAAAACGACTAAAAAAACGAGCCATAATCATCCTGGTCAATTTTTGCAACTTAGCCATGATGTGGATGGGCGAGTGAGCCAAGTTTTTAACGAGAACGCCGCCGCCCTCTACGGTGAAGTTCAACATCCCATACAGCCATCTTTCCAGACGTCACAGTAATTCTCGAAGTGGATGACCTAATGCGTCCATTGCTAACCCATGCCTTAATCGTATAAGTGCCCGGCGGTACATCCTTAATCACATACCGATTATTCTTCACCTCAGCAAAATACGCATTAGGGGTAAGGGACTTGACGCGCAACAGAGCTTGGAAAGGGCGGATGCGGGACGTTTTTTAGCGGCGAGTGGTGATTTGATTTATACCGGACCGACAGGGACGAATGTGATGGATGTATTGATTGGTTTAAAGGACTAGTACTTTTTTTGGAGTACAAAGCTTTAGCTTTGTCATTTTAGGCTCATAAATTTCCTCCCGTGTCCAACGTTGTCCATTGCTGGCGGCAGTTGATTGTTTCGCTAAATCAAGGAGACGGGTAGTGCGTAGGACGCACCCTACGCTCGCTCACCCTATATTTTTATATTTTTTTTTTATATTCCCCTCTTTTTTCTAAAATCACAGTATCATTTTCAAACAAACTGTTTTTGAGTGCTTTAATAGCAATGTCAACATCCGACTTCACATGTTTATCCACTAGCACATCAAACCGATCTGATACATCTGCCTTGGTGCGATTCCCTTCTTTGACTTCCCGTAAATGACGTTTTTGTTCATCTTCCGCCTCCGCTAATTCTGCTCTTTCTTTTCCGTCAATGGATAAATAAACGTGATAATTCGCCTTAAAAGTTTTTTTACGCGCCAATTCACAATATTTTGGAAATTCTCCCGCCGCCATTTCTCCCTTTTCTTGAAGCTTTTTAATCAGTATTTTTGCATTTTTGCCCTTGATGCCGATTTCACTACAAACTTGTTTAGCATTGAAAGGATTGGCGAGATGCGCTATCAACAATTGTGTGAGGATTTTTCGAGTCTCTTGCCGAACAATAATTTGAGTACCATTGAAAACCGTATGCTGCATGTATACTTGATCAAAATAAAAAAATTGGCCGCGATCTGCGAGCGCCAAGTTTAATAATTTGACAAAACCTTTCGTCACTTCGCGTGGATCAGGAATGCAGCAGCGAGCGATATCTAATATTTGTGCCCATGCTTCAAATATGGCTCTTTGAAATAGGGCATATTGGAGCATCGGTGAGACTTGCTCATCTTTTGCCTTTTTGACTTTTGACTCAAAATTGCGGCAAACTAAACGCGCACTTTCAAACGATTTTCCTTCTCCAATTGGCATATAGTCGAGAATTTGATTGATAACTTGTCGTGCATCTAGGGCATCTTGCTGATCACTCTCAGCGAGTTTTTTTATATTATTCAATTCGTTGCATAAAATTTCAAAAGCCAGATTAAATTCATGCGTATTAAAAAAGATAAGCTCAATACAGGGAATAAGATATTTTTTGATCTGCGCCTCAAGGATATTTTTCTGGCTCAGAGAAAATTTATTCCATTTGACGATAGGATAATCAATTGCCATTTCTTCTTCACCCCCCTTAGGATAAAGTTCATTTGTGACATCATCCAGCTTCAAAATGTATTTAAGCAGCAGCTTTCGGTTTCCGATACTGTTATCTAAGGCTAAGTTGATAATCCCGATACTGGTAATAGAATAAGCGCGAGTGATTTTGGTTGACTCGTTTTTTGTTTTGGTATTCCACTCGATAACGGCTAATCCTTCTGGACCATGATGATTGAGTATATGTGAGCAGAATTTGCGGCAGACGATACTGCCAATGGTGTCATCGGAAAGTAGGATATTGAAGTGTCCACCGACTTGTTTGGCGGTATTGTTGACATCTACGAAAAGGTGGCGAAAAACTTCAGGGACAGTGGGGACGCGATAGGGCGCATATTCCTTATTTTTTTGGACGGTCGCATTTGGGGCAAATAGGATGCAAACGGGTACGCCAATATTTTCAACTAATTGGGGATGTTTTTCATAAATTTGC
>JSZA02000214.1 GCA_000785145.2 Candidatus Thiomargarita nelsonii | reverse complement strand
CACCCTGACTCTTAATTTGTGCGGAGTACGCACCCTACAAATATCCTTTTATTTAAAGTACTTGGATACTTATGTATAAAGTTGTAGGGTGCGTCCTACGCACCTTGACGCTTAATTTGTGCGGAGTACGCACCCTACAAATATTCTTTTATTTCAATTAGTTAAAAACTTATGTATAAGAGAGTGCGCAGAGCGTGGGAACGAGAATCTTGTGGTATAAAAAATCCTATTTCTTCAAGAAATAGGATTTTTTTTTTTTGATATATCAATTATACTATAAAACATATTGTTATTTAACCAAGGGAGAGGTGACTTATATGTCTCAAACCAATGTGATAATCCAAACGATCATTCTAGGCTGTCTCAGCGCGATACTCATTTTTTTATTCTACTATTTTGAGGCACCCATTGTAGATTGGGCTAAACAGGGCGATTGGTATTTTACCATCATCATCGCCTTTATTTTTTCTTTTGTGCATGGCTTATTTGTTAGCCATTTTTGGGATGTGTTAGGAGTTAAAGCCAAACTTATTAAGGAGTAAATTTAAATGGAAATAAATTTTATTGATCTTCAATTCGGTAGTATTCTTTTATTATTAATTATCGGATTTGTCGGCGGATTAGTCAGCGGATTTATCGGCGCCAGTGGCGCATTCATTTTGACACCTGCCATGATGAGCCTGGGGGTTCCTGCCATTGTCGCGGTTGGCACTAATATGTGCCATAACTTTCCTAAAGCTTTTATCGGTGCCCTAAAACGTGTGAAAGCTGGGCAAGTCGATATGAAGTTGGCTATTGTTATAGCACTTTCTGCCGTAATAGGCGTATTTTACGGTGCATCAATACAAATTTACATCAAAGAGACTTTTGGAAATCTTGGCTCAAATCTTTATGTCTCCTTAGTATTTATAATCGTGCTAGCAATCGTTGGTACTTATGCCTTGTATCGTGCCATCAAAGGGGAGACTTCTGAGCAGAGTCGAGTGGCAGCTTGGGTACAAACTGTCAATGTGCCGGGTACGATGATGTATTTTTCGAGTATTGGTGCTAAAGTGTCGCTATTGTTTGTCATTGTTCTTGGATTTGCGAATGGACTGTTGGCTGCCACGATTGCTGTCGGCGGTTTTTTCGGTGTGCCAGCGATGATGTACATTTTGGGCGTATCCGGTTTGAGGGCATCAGCAACACATTTAATCGTGGCATTTGTGATCAGCTTATGGGGTACGATTCAATATGCTTCGAGCGGTTTTGTTGACATTCGTTTAGTCATCATTCTACTCGCCGGCTCACTTTTCGGTATCCAATTGGGGACAATAGGCACCACTTATGTTAAAGATTATATGATTAAAGTGGTCATGGGTGTGCTTATGATCTTGGTATTGGTCAGTTTAGCTCTCAAAATGCCGTTCTATTTGTCCGAGTTGGGACACATCGAGCCATTCAATGAAAGTATGATGATTGTCTTGGATCAAGCGAGTTTTGCTATATTGATATTAGCTTTAGTCATTGGAGCTGTCATTATTCTTCAGGCATTCATTAGCGGTGCTTTCAAATATGCCAAAAAGCAGGCCTTAATAGAGGAAGAAGAGGCTATTACCCGAAAAGCCGCACTAGCACCTTTCCCAAGTTCGTCGGCTCAATTGTTACCGACAGGTCGCTTTGAAAAGATTATGGTTGTCAGCGACCGCTCCGATTCTAGCATAGCGGCGGCACGCGAAGCTATCAGGCTCGCGCAGAGAACTGATGGCATTTTGTCTGTGATGTCAGTGATTGTGACGAATCCAGAGCATGAATCTTTGGCAAAGCAATTGATTGAAAAAGAAAATAAAGATGCCTTAGCCAATTTGGAAACGCTCAAAACCAATGCCAACGATGCTGGGGTTGATTGTAAGATCAGTCTGCGTCATGGTATAGAGATTTCTCAGGAAATTGTGGATGAGGCGGAAAAGTCTCGGGCAGATGTCATTGTCATGGGTCGTAGAGGCTATACGGGGCTTATGCGTGTTATGATGGGCAGTAATACGGCTAAGGTGATTGGATACGCACACTGTAGTGTTTTAATCGTCCCAAAAACGGCAAAAATAGAGGGCAAAAAGATTTTATTAGCGGTTGATGGCTCGCGTTATAGCGATACTGCGGCAACGACAGTGATGAGTCTAGCGAAACATCTTCATGCCTCCGTTTTGATCGTTTCTGTTGTTTATAGTGAACATCAAGAAAAGCGATACTCAGAAGCGACAGAAGAAATAACACGGGTAGATAATTTTTTGACTCAAGAAGGTATTAGCACGGAAGGGCGAGTGCTGAGTGGTCGTCCGGCAGAGGCTATTGTAGAGGTTGCCAATGCGAAAGGAGTCGATTTGATTGTTATGGGTAGTCACGGTCGCACTGGGCTTGATAGGGTACTCTTGGGTAGTGTCTCGGATCGTGTGATTGGTTATGCTGAGTGTGCGGTTTTGGTGGTTAAGGCGGCATAAATGACGCGGAGCGTCGGTGCAGGCATGATCTCCGTTACTTCGTTTCCCACGCAGAGCGCTCATCGTTATACACAAGTTTATTTTGGACGAGACGCCCAAGATAAATCTTGGACTCCTAACGGCTCCAGAGTCCAAAATTTATTTTGGACGAGACGCCCAAGATAAATCTTGGACTCCTAACGGCGCCGGAGTCCAAAATTTATTTTGGACGAAATGCCCAAGATAAATCTTGGACTCCTAACGGCGCCGGAGTCCAAAATTTATTTTGGACGAAATGCCCAAGATAAATCTTGGACTCCTAACGGCGCCGGAGTCCAAAATTTATTTTGGACGAAATGCCCAAGATAAATCTTGGACTCCTAACGGCTCCGGAGTCCAAAATTTATTTTGGACGAAATGCCCATCTCATTGTCATGGGTCGTAGAGGTTATACGGGGCTTATGCGTGTTATGATGGGCAGTAATACGGCTAAAGTGATTGGATACGCACACTGTAGTGTTTTAATCGTCCCAAAAACCGCAAAAATAGAGGGCAAAAAGATTTTGTTAGCGGTTGATGGCTCGCGTTATAGCGATACTGCGGCAACGACAGTGATGAGTCTAGCGAAACATCTTCATGCCTCCGTTTTGATCGTTTCGGTTGTTTATAGTGAACATCAAGAAAAGCGATACTCAGAAGCGACAGAAGAAATAACACGGGTAGATAATTTTTTGACTCAAGAAGGTATTAGCACGGAAGGGCGAGTGCTGAGTGGTCGTCCGGCTGAGGCTATTGTAGAGGTTGCCAATGCGAAAGGAGTCGATTTGATTGTTATGGGTAGTCACGGTCGCACTGGGCTTGATAGGGTACTCTTGGGTAGTGTCTCGGATCGTGTGATTGGTTATGCTGAGTGTGCGGTTTTGGTGGTTAAGGCGGCATAAATGACGCGGAGCGTCGGTGCAGGCATGATCTCCGTTACTTCGTTTCCCACGCAGAGCGCTCATCGTTATACACAAGTTTATTTTGGACGAGACGCCCAAGATAAATCTTGGACTCCTAACGGCTCCAGAGTCCAAAATTTATTTTGGACGAGACGCCCAAGATAAATCTTGGACTCCTAACGGCGCCGGAGTCCAAAATTTATTTTGGACGAAATGCCCAAGATAAATCTTGGACTCCTAACGGCGCCGGAGTCCAAAATTTATTTTGGACGAAATGCCCAAGATAAATCTTGGACTCCTAACGGCGCCGGAGTCCAAAATTTATTTTGGACGAAATGCCCAAGATAAATCTTGGACTCCTAACGGCTCCGGAGTCCAAAATTTATTTTGGACGAAATGCCCATCTTAGAGTCCTTAAAAAACTTATGTATAACGATAAGCGCAGAGCGTGGGAACGAGAACATGAATTTATTTAGTACAACTAATTGAGAAATAAACGAATTAAAAACGACAGAATTAATCAATGCCATTAAGTTAAGCGCAAAGTGCCACTCCACTCTGCACCCGTCCAAGTTTTAACTTGGGCGTCCAGCTTAACGTCCGATGACACCTGTTGGGGTTGTATTGGTAAACAATTCAACTAATTCAATTTTGAGCGTGTAGCCAAATCTACGCCCCTTAGGCGGCAAATAAGCTGTTTTACAGTAAGACATACCTTTAGACCATTCTGCTAGTTTAACAACTCTATATCTCATCATTCTTTTTTGTTTATTTAAAATACTGGGCTTTTTATAATATCCAAACCTGCGTTTATGCCATCCCTTTCTATATTCCAGAGTGACTTTTCTCCTAAAACGAGAGAGTGCTGTAGATATATCTTCTCCATCATGAACTATTACTTTTACAGACATTTTTATACCTCTTGGGCAGCATGAGCAAAAAATGCCCTAATTGGAGTCCAAAATTTATTTTGGACGAGTCCAAAGCTAAAGCTTTGGACTCCAAAATACCATAATTTTATTCCATGAGATGCCCCCATTCGGTTGCCCATAAGGCTTTTAACACCGATTGTGGTTGCCCAGATAAGCAATTTCGAAATCGTTCTATATATAAAGGATAACATAATTGTTAGTTAAAGCCAGTTTCGGGAAATCCGCTTCGCTCCATTCCCGAAACAAATTTTGAAGGGTGCCGAAATATGAGACAAAAACTGTGGTATCTTGACACACGCGCCGAACACCTTGCCACTATACATCTATTACGTCGTGAGGACTTAGTCATTACAAAGCAACCCGATGCCGAAAATTATGGTTTTGATATTCTCGTGAGTATTTGCCAAGATAAAAAGCTCCCTAAAACCCCAAGGTAAAAAAATAAGCACCAATGAAATTGAAAGACTTTCAAGCCCAAATACATACCGTTTCCCCTTTATTTATTTGTCTTTACAATGGAGAATGATGAGGGATATTACCGACGGATGAATCATCCCAATATCTTCAAAATGCTCACCAAAGAGGAACTCAACAATATTGTTGTTGAAGTCAATCTCTGGTATGACAAGCAAATCAGTGGGCAACCTGCTCAAATTTCCACGCTCAGGTAGTCAAAATCTGAGGTGCATAAGAAGTCCAAAGCTAAAGCTTTGGACTCCAAAATACTAGCCTTTATAGCTTGATTTAGAGCTGTTGCAGGGACAAGACGAGTGAGTAAATTATTGAATATCAATATCCAAATATTTCAACACCGCTTGCTCTAATGGCATCACCAACTCTAATAATGCCTCTTCTCCGTCTTCAAAATGTTCAAAGATTAACGAGGAGCCGCCAGCATGAACAATTGAGCATCTAACCTTGTAGCATAAAAATGCACCTTTCTGGAACGCACCTTGAAAATCCTTTTTACGTGGATCAGTATCATATTCCCTATCTAGCGTCGTTACATAACGATTCCCATTCTTTTTCAAATTTTTCACTTCTTGAGCAAATTGTTCAAAAAAAGATTTAAGCTGATAGTTTTTTACAAGTTCAACCAATTGGTTAATTTCATTGCTTAATATCTTTTCTGCATTCCCAATGCTCATCTTTGGAGCCTGAAAAAATGTTTGATTGATGGAATCCAGAACAGCATTTAGATAGCCACGTTCAAGGATTCGATAAAATCCTAAAAAACGCCAGCGAACTGATTCTTCTTGAGCCGCCAGTGTCAACAAGTTTGAATACGCACTTGATTTTTCAATCAAACGTGAATTTTTGCTAATAGTTAATGTAGATTTTTCCAACCAAGGTGGTTGGTACACAATTGACCTTATTTTTTTTCTCACATTCAAGAGAGATAAAATAGCAGTGCGAGATTCCAAAGATAATTGGTTGACAGCATTTGTCCAAATTAAGATGATCTGTTCCTTTTTGATTTTTTGTTCATTTTTTTCCAATAATTCTTTACCTTGATTTGAATTCCAAGCGCGTATCAAAGTTGTCTCAGCATCAGTTGGGGGATCAGCCAAAATCTCTTTGGGAATATGAACAATTTCTCCAATCACAGTCTCGTTGATTTTGAGCTGATGATATAACCAATTCTCAATTGAGATAATCGCCGGAAAGATTTCTACTATCTCTTCACGTTTGTTTTTCGCCAAATTAAGCAGTTCATTGTGTCCAGTTGACGAATAAATAATATCTAAAAACCCTGGTTCAAGTTCCCGAAGTTTTCCTTCTAATAGTTCAATAGAATCATCCGCTGTCAGTTGCAATGCTTTTAGTACATGATTCGATAACAACAGTGCCATAATCTTAAACCCTTCCCGCCGCAAATTGCCAGCATTCTTGCATACTTTTTAGGCTATCCGAATAAAAATATTCCTGAAAAGTGCCGAATACCATCTCTCTTGTTGCTTGCCCAATATTGACTTTTTTTGTATCAAAACCCTGTTTAATTTTTTCAAATTGTTGGATACCGAGCGGATCACCATTTTTGTTGGCACGTAGTTGGTTGAAAAGATTCTCTAATCCTCGCACCATTCTTTCATGTAAGGTGATATTTCTTTCCGCTGCACCCACCGCTGCTGCTATTCCCAGTAACACATTTTCATTTGAAAGGAATCCAAATTGCTCTTTTGGCAACGCATAATCAATGTTAACCAACCATTCGATCAATTTCTTGAAATCTGCCATTGAAGAACTCAGCAGATTGATAGCAGAGTTTGCCAAGGTTTGTGCCACAACTGGATTTCGTATTTCAAGATTAGGCTGCCCTTGGAGCCAAGCTTGAAAGGCTTGGGATAAATTTGCAATATGAAATTGACCCGTTTGCTTTCTTTTGTCTTTAGGCCCGAACAATATCCCTAGTTCGGATAAAGTTATGAGTTCTTCGCACAACTTCATGGTCAGTATTTCAACCTGTTGCCTAACTGACAACGGCTGCTGTCCTGCATTAATCAAGAACATACGATAGGCAAGTGCTTTAAATGATATATTGAGCCAAATCTCAATATGCAAGCGATTGGAAAGAAATTTGTCCCTTTCAGTCCCAAGCAGTTCTTCCGAAATTTGCCTGATTGCATGACTTCTTTGGAGCCCATCAATGATATAGACATTTTCTGGCGCAATATTTTTTATAGGCTCGGTCAATGTCAAGAGAAACTCTCCTTGTTTATCCACGAGGGTTTCGCGTTCCGCCTGAATCGCCACGTTTTTGACGGCAAGCACTAATGGGGGTAGTAAGCAACCTTGTTTAAGATCAGCGCTTAAAGTCGCATAAGCCGTTGAATCTATATTCTTGAAGATGTTTCTTTGAATTTCCACTTCATCTTCAATATTTTGAGTTATTTTTAATAACCAATCGTAATGACATCGCGCATTGACACAGTAGGCTTGTAGTTTGGCATCATAATCCAACGAGAGTAGCTCTAGCATGTTATTATATCCTATACATTAAACAGAAATACACTCACTCAATAAGGCTTGTTTCTGGATTTTCAAGTAAATCCTGGACATGGTAAGTTCACGGTAGGCGATAAATCGCAGGACGCGGAGCGTCCTGGCAGGCATTCCCACGCAGAGCGTGGGAACGAGAAAAAAATGTCAGGTGCCTTTATAGCTTAAAATAGGCCGTAATTTCCGAACAATGCGGATAAGTTCTCGTTGTGCCCGCATGACGGCATGGATATTTTTATAAGCCGATGGCGTTTCTTCGCACAATTGACGCTCCAGACGGTGATCAAACCAAATGCCTTTCATTTCTTGATGCAATTTTTTGACTCTAATCATCTTTCGCGCCTCAAAGCGACTCATGGCACGTCCTGCGCCGTGTGAACTTGAACGCAGTGCCAATTCACATCCTTTGCCTTCGACATGAAAACTCGCCGTTCCCATTGAGCCTGGAATAATGCCCATTTTTCCTTTCGCCGCTGAGACTGCGCCTTTGCGGTGAACCCAGTAGCTTTCTCCGAAATGTTCTTCAAGCCGAACATGGTTGTGATCACATTCAATCAGAGAAGATAGTTCAGTTGTAACGCCGAAAATTTCCTCCATCAGCACAATAACGGCATCCATCATGGCGCGTCGATTGAGTGCGGCATACCTATAAGCCCACTCTACATCTTGCAAATAGGCTTGTCCCGCTTCGCCATTGAGGTACTTTAATCCCGTGTTTGCCGTCGCTGCCTCAATGCCATATCGTGTCGGGCAATCCCGTAGGGATCTTGAGGGCAACCATAAAGGATTGCCCCTACGTGAACCGTGATTTTTGGTAGGGGCAATCCCTTGTGGTTGCCCTTAACTGATTCAGGTAATGAATCAGCCCTAGCCTGTCGGTTAGTTGGCACCAATTTGCATAGCCCATTGAGTAATCGGGCAGCGGCGGTTTCACTTTCAAGCAAATTGGCATGACGGCAATATGGCAAATATCTTCCGTTTTCGCCAACCGTTGCAAGGCGGAGGCGACATCGGCTTTCAAGGGCTCAGTTAGCCACATTTGTGCTTTGTTCATTGCGGCGCCACCTCCGGGGTAAAGCGGAATGACAGTTGAGGGGCGCGTTTGCGGTTAATCGCCCTTGCGACGGCAGATCGCAAGTGCCCACTCGTTTGTTGTAACGCCTCTAACACTTGATGCTCATCTAATATCTGATGAGGAGTGCTGGGTTCTACATAAACCAGCAGATGTGAACTATCGGGATCGGGTTCAACGCTGCCTACCCTTAATTCGCGTAACAAAGGCTCAAGCGATATGACCATGTTGAGTGTTTTTGCCGCTTGTTTGCAAACTTGATATGCTTTGCGATCTGTCTTTTTTCTGGCAGACTTGTGAAAGAGGGTTCGGGGATTGATGCCATCTTCTGGGCCGATTTCCGCACACAATGTGGCGATTTCTTTTAAGTACTGTTTTCTGGACTTCATCTTGATGCTCTTTTGATAAATAATCAAATAAAAAGAAAAGTAATGTGAGCACCTCATCCGTCAAGTCCAGAAATTTAATTTATTTAATTACTGAACTGGGACGAGGTTTGATGAGTTAGTTGTGGCAAGCATAATTGTTCTCCTTTCTATTTTTATCGTTCTGCGTGGGAATGCCTTGCTGGACGCTCCGCGTCCTGCACCGCAGAGCGGTGCAAACAGGCATTCCCACGCAGAGCGTGGGAACGAGGATTAGATGTTGAGTCGTTGCGTTTTTTGATACTCTATCAAACTTTTGTACATAATGCCAAAACACGGGGAATTTTTTTCGGAAATGTTTTGTTTCTGCATATTCTGATACCTTATGCTAACCGTAAAATTTTTTCAATTTCCTTAATCTCATCATCGACTAAACCAAACCACCGATAAATGAGTTGATCATTATTTTGTTCAATAATTTTTTGTTTTTTCTTATCAGTTGTTTGCAACAGTATGCGTGTATTTGCGAGCAATTGGTTTACCGTTGTAATATTTTTTGCCTGTCGAAAATCTGGTATTGGATAAGATTTTAGATAAGAAGTCCAATAACGAAACCGTTTAGAATAAAGTGTATTACCACTGGTGACTTTATGAAAAAACTCTAAAACGCTAGAATTTAATAAAGATAACACCAGCAAGTAATGTTCAAGTGACACTTCTTTAAGCAAAATATAAAAACAAGTACCATTGACAAATAACCCTTTATCATCTAAAGCAAAACGATTGTGGGTTGAAATGTCCGGCGTAATGATTTTAAGTGATTTAAAATCCACTGGT
>JSZA02000209.1 GCA_000785145.2 Candidatus Thiomargarita nelsonii | reverse complement strand
GTCAATTTGTTTTTTTGGAGTACAAAGCTTTAGCTTTGTACTGTCTGACAAAGCTAAAGCTTTGTACTCCAACCCCAAAAAAACAAATTGACATTTTGGAGTACAAAGCTTTAGCTTTGTACTGTCTGACAAAGCTAAAGCTTTGTACTCCAACCCCAAAAAAACAAATTGACAGAGTACTAGGGGGCGTGCAGACCACATAATATTTAAAACAATTGGTATTGTGCGTGGCTCTGCTATCATATAGGTGATCAATTGGCGATTAATATTTTCACATTCTTGATCCACTTTCCGATCTTCATCCATGACGCGCAACGCCATTTCAACATCGACACGCGCAAAGGCATCCAACGCATTATGTAACATCTGTTGTACCTGTTCACCAAGATGACGAATGGCGACAAAATATTTGCTTTCCGTCTCGCCCTGTATTTGCAAAGCCATTTGTGCAATACGCTCGGCTTGTGAGCCAATCCTTTCGAGATCGGGAATCGTTTTAATGACTGCCATTACTAAACGCAGATCACGAGCCGTGGGTTGACGGATGGCTAAAATTCGCGTACTTTCCTCATCAATCGTCACTTCCAAGGCATTGACTTTATAATCATCACCACTTCGTCTAATACGCGACGGCTATTAATGCCTTGTATGCGTAAACCAAAAGCGACATTTTCATAGATAGACTTAGGGAATGGATTTGGTTTTTGGAATACCATGCCCACCCGTCTGCCACATTCACAGTTCGATCATAAATATTTTTATGATCCAATAAAATTTTCCCCTCTATCTGGACATTATCTACTAAATCATTCATGCGATTAAAGCAATGTAACAAAGTTGACTTTCCGCAACCACTTGGACCAATGTAGGCGGTGACGCGCTTTTGTGGAATACGCATGTTGATATTTGTTAAAGCCTGTTTTTTGTCATAAAATAAATTTATATTTTTGACTTCAAGACTAATCGTTTAATTTTCAAAATTGAGAGCCGTTTCTTTTCGCTCTAATGATGCAATATCAATAGCGTGCGTTCGCTTTTCAGTCATGTTCTCCAATCCGAAGCCTCTAATAAATTCAACGGTATATGACAGCCGGAGTCGGCCAGTGCCCAAAGTACCGAATCATGAATTTTAAGGTATTTAAGCCTCTACAGATGGCGCAAATCCTTTGGTACTCAGATAGACAGGGCAAACAAACTTAATCGGTGTCCCTTTGGATTGTGCCAGCCACTGTTTGACTCCTTTTATCTTTGTCACAAATAACGGCGCTTCTTTCATAGTTGGCTGATTTTTAACATCTTTTTTCAATTCTGCTACCATCACCAAGTCGGTTAATTCTGCCGCTATATCCGGTCTTTTTTGATGAATTTCTTCTTCATAAAGTGATAATTCACCTTTTAGGCAACTCGCAAATAATAATATACCAGTCAGGGCAACCATAAAGGATTGCCCCTACGGTAATCATGCGCTTGTAGGGGCAATCCCTTGTGGTTGCCCTTGCCATATCCTCTTTAACGATTCCCCAACAAATTATACAATTCAATCATCTCCGTATTAGCCCGAGAAATATAAGAAGATAGCACCAATGAATGGTTAGCAAATAGCCCAAATTCTGATCCATTTAAAATGATAGGGCTCCATACCATTTTTTGCGTACCCTCCAATTCCTGGATCACTTGTTGCAAAATCATCATGGCTTGTTTTTGCTCTAACACATTTTTAAAATCAATTTTGATCGCTTGCAATAAATGCAGCAAAGCCCAACTAGTGCCCCTGGCTTCATAAAATACATTATCAATTTTCGTCCAAGGCGTTTTATCTTCAATGGTTGCATTGGAATCTCCCACTGAATTCATACGCCCAACGCTGGCACTCAAACGTTGCGACAAGCTGCCCAAGCGTTTGATCACTTCTTCTAACCAATCACGCAAATTGTTAGCACCCGCTAAAAACTGTGCCGATCGGTTTGTGGGTTCCCCTAAGCGGTGTAGATAGTTCTCAAGTAACTCAATACCCTCTTGATACTTTTGCTCACTGGTTGGCCAAAACCATGACTTATTATCAGTATTAAATTTTGGCTCTGCTTTGGCTAAATCAGGGTCTTCAGACTGAGTGCGAGAACGGCTCATGTCATTGCGTAAGACTTTTGAAAAATCACGCACTTGCTGTAAAACGCCCCATTCCCAATTGGACATATCATCCATAAAAACGCTGGGTGGCATTATATCGTTGCTTAAATAGCCGCCCGATTTATCCACTAAAGTACTTGCTACCTCAATCAAGGTATTCGTTGTGATATAACCAGTCACTATTTTTTCATTGTCACGCGCTGCCCTCTCCTGTGCTGCGACTTTAACATCGAAAAAACTGGGATTACGATTCCACCACACCCCGATTAAAAACATCAAGACAAATATTGTCACTGCAATCAGCCCAATACTCCGTACTAATCCCCGCTTTTTGAGATTATCTGGGTGGTAGAGCGCCTGTAAATGTTTCCATAACCATTTAATAAAAATCAATATTTTTTGAAGGATAACTTTTCCTGTCGATTCTTTTGCCACAATTTTGTCTCCTTGATAAGACGCGACGCAGAGCGTCGCAGCAGGCATTCCCACGCTCCGCGCACTCTCTTATACACAAGTTTTTTTGTAGGGTGGGTAGAGCTTCGCTACACCCACCAAACCTTTGAAATTTTTAACAATGGTGGGTTGGGCGTCCCGCCACTTCGTTGCGCGGGCAACCACAAGGGATTGCCCCTACCCACCCTACAAATATCCTTTTATTTCAATTATTTAAAAACTTATGTATAAGAGAGTGCGCTTCGCTAAGGGAACGAGAATAAATATCGGATGTCATGGTTCTAACAAAAGCGCACGAAAACCTGCCTGTCGATAGTGATGATCGGCGGTTAAAGCGGCATCAAGCATTAAATCCCACATAATAATGAATGAGGTGCAATCCGTCATACCCCATTCAGGGCGTTTTTTGAACAAACTCAACGCTTTGCTAAATGCTTCTGAAGAAGTTGGAATCACTTCAAAAGAATCGTAAACTTGATAAGCTATCACCTAATTCCAATAAAACATACTCGCTTGTGATTTTGCGAGCTTTCTTAGCCGATAATTGTTTTTGTAATGCGACTGCTTTGGGGTGATCCTTATCTTTGCTATTCAACAGTGCAATGAAAAACGAGGTATCGACAAATACTTCATTTGGTAGGTTCATCAGCTATCCTTTTGCCAGCATAGTGCTCAAAGTGACGTGCAAGATCGGCAGGTCCTAGTGGTTGTGCCAGCTTGGCAATTTCTGCTAGTGCGTCTACGGTGGTTTCCAATTTTCTTTCAGATTTGATTTCTCCCCACAATTCCATGGGGACAATCACGCCAGTCGGGACACCACTATTGTCTGAGACATATTGAATGGCGTTCATGGTTTTTACCTCCCAAAAATTTTTATCCCCTAATAAACTACAATGATGTTATATAAACAAGGATATATGTAGCAAATCAACACTTATTCGAGAACAGTTTTCTCGTTCCCATGCTCCGCGTGGGAATGCCTGCCTCGACGCTCCGCGTCGAATTTTGGACAATCACGACTTCATTTTATGTATAATAAGAAAAAATGAAACCATGATACTAAAAAAGAAAGATGCCTACACAACTCAAAGTAGTCCGTGATGATATTACCACATTGCACGTCGATGCCATTGTTAATGCTGCCAATGAATCTTTACTCGGCGGCGGGGGCGTTGATGGTGCCATTCATCGGGCGGCGGGTCCACAATTATTAAAAGAATGTCGCGCACTCGGCGGCTGTCCCACTGGTCAAGCGAAAATAACCAAAGCCTATCAATTACCAGCCAAGCATATTATTCACACCGTTGGTCCCGTCTGGCGCGGCGGACAAAATAATGAGGCGGATTTATTAGCCTCATGTTATACCAACAGCTTGAGGCTGGCTTTAGAAAATCAACTGAAAACAATAGCCTTTCCAGCGATCAGTTGCGGTGTATATGCTTATCCCATTTCAAAAGCCACAAAAATTGCAGTGCAAACGACGGCAAAATGGAGTGCTATTAATCCCGGTATTGATACCATTTATTTTGTCGCCTTTGATCAAGGCATTGAAAAGGCTTATCAACAAATTTTGGAGCCCATAATTTAACATTATGACTAAATCTCATAAACACTCAATATCTCGTTATATTATCACCGGTCTTTTAACAGTGATACCAATCTGGGTGACTTGGCTTGTTTTTAATTTTCTTTTCACTCAAATGTCTCGGATTGGTACACCTTTGGTGCAGATACTTGCAAAAATATCCTCACCTTCAGTGGCAGAATGGATGCTTGATCCCTTGTTTCAGTCGATTATTGCGATAATACTGATCTTTATAGTACTGTATCTGCTTGGTTGGATAGCGACGCTTGTGATCGGCAAACGTCTCATCGCCGCCTTTGATTCGCTTATCAATCATATACCATTTCTACAAACCCTTTATGGCTCCACCAAAAAACTTTTATTGGCATTACAACAAAAACCAAACGATATTCAGCGAGTGGTTTTAATCGACTTTCCATCAGCACCAATGAAATCGGTAGGATTGGTGACGCAGACTTTTGTCGATGAAGAAACGGGACAAAAAATCGCTGCCGTTTACGTTCCCACGACACCCAATCCTACCTCAGGTTATTTGGAGCTGGTGCCCTTGGACAAACTGACTTCGACTTCTTGGACAATAGATGAGGCAATGACCTTTATTATTTCAGGTGGTGCGGTGGCGCCTGGTCATCTGAATTATAGCAATAACAAGGATTGAACACTCTTTGCGGAGCAAAGGGGCATGCACTCACTCCGCTCCGTTACTTCGTTTCCTTTGCCTCGCGCTCATCGTTATACACAAGTTTATTTTGGACGAGGCGCCCAAGATAAATCTTGGACTCCAGACTCAGGAGTCCAAAATTGATTTTGGACGAGGCGCCCAAGATAAATCTTGGACTCCAGACTCAGGAGTCCAAAATTGATTTTGGACGAGGCGCCCAAGATAAATCTTGGACTCCTTAAAAAACTTATGTCGGCTCGATGAGCGCAGAGCGTGGGAACGATAATTAATGATAACTGATAACTGATAACTGACATGAATTTAACAGATTTGAGTATTTTTCTCCTGATTTTAGGATCGGGAATCATTAGCTATTTTAATGGCTTTGTTAGAGAACTCTTTTCATTCTTGAGTTGGTCGATCTCACTCATGATAGCCATCATTTTCTTAGGCGTACTAACGAGCCAATTGACAACGCTAATTCCAAGCTATCCCGATCTCCGTATAACTGTGGCTTTGATAAGCCTGTTTTTTACAAGCTTCATTCTGCTTGAATGGCTCAGTTATCTCATCCTCAATTCTATCGGACGTACCCGATTATCTATACCTGATCGAATTTTAGCCATATTCTTTGGTATTGGTAGGGGCTACATTATCATCACTTTATTAATCATATTGGCAGGGCTAACTCATCTCCCGACCAAAACGGGCTGGCAACAATCGGCATTGATTCACCATTTTAAATCCGTTGCCGTCGAATTTCGTCGCCACTTGCCGGATGATATTGCTGCCGAATTTAAATTTGAACCGCCGCCAGAGCTTCAGTAACCAGGAGTTGTTTTTTATGTGTGGAATCATTGGGATTGTGGGAAAAACTAGAGTGAATCAAGCCTTGTATGATGGGCTGACAATGTTACAACATCGTGGACAAGATGCCGCTGGCATTGTCACTTGTCAAAATGATCGCTTGTTTCTGCGAAAAAACAATGGACTCGTCCGCGATGTTTTTCATAGTCGCCACATGTTAAACCTGTGTGGCAATATGGGCATAGGTCATGTGCGTTACCCAACGGCAGGTTGTGACTCCAGTGCAGAAGCACAACCTTTTTATGTCAACTCCCCTTACGGTATCACTTTGGCGCATAATGGTAATCTGACCAATGCACAAGCCCTGAAAAGGGACTTATTTGAAGAAGATTTACGCCATATTAATACCAATTCCGATTCTGAAGTGCTACTCAATATTTTTGCCCATGAATTACACCAATTAAATAAATTACAAGTGACTCATCAAGACGTTTTTGAAGCCGTCCAAGGTGTACACCGACGCTGTCAGGGCGGTTACGCCGCCGTGGCCATGATCACAGGCATAGGCATTGTCGCTTTTCGAGACCCTAACGGGATTCGTCCCATTGTATTTGGCAAACGTAACACGTCAAAAGGGACAGAATATATGGTTGCCTCAGAAAGTGTAGCAATTGACGTACTAGGATTTGAATTAATCCGTGATATTGCCCCTGGCGAGGCCATTTTTATCACGGCAGATGGACAATTACATACCCGCCAATGTACCGATAATCCCAAGTATTCTCCTTGTATTTTTGAAATTGTCTATATGGCACGCCCTGATTCAATCATTGATAACATTTCCGTTTACAAAGCACGCTTACGCATGGGCAAAACGCTGGCGAAAAAAATTCTACGTCTTTACCCCAAACACGATATCGATGTCGTCATACCCATTCCCGATACCAGTCGCACGGCAGCACTACAATTGGCTTACTACCTCAATCGCAAATACCGCGAAGGTTTTATGAAAAATCGCTACATCCCCCGCACTTTCATCATGCCCGGGCAAAGTATGCGAAAAAAATCCGTGCGCCAAAAACTCAACGCCATTAGTTTAGAATTCAAAAATAAAAATGTCTTACTCGTGGATGACTCCATAGTGCGTGGCACAACCTCTAAACAAATTATCCAAATGGCGCGTGATGCGGGTGCCAAAAAAGTCTATTTTGCCTCCGCTGCCCCGCCCGTCCGTTATCCCAATGTTTATGGAATTGACATGCCATCTGTACAAGAATTGCTCGCCCATAATCGCACCACTGAGGAAATTACTAAGATTATTGGAGCCGACTGGCTGATATATCAGGATTTGGAAGACTTAATCGCTTGTGCTCGCAAAAAGGGCAGTATTAAACAATTTGACACTTCCTGTTTTAGCGGTGAGTACGTCACTGGTGATATTGATCAAAACTACCTTGATCATATTGAACAACATCGCAATGATGCCGCAAAAGCGAAAAAACAGAGTTGTAAAACTGAACTTATTGATTTAAATCATAATTTTGAATAAACCGTTCAGCCTTAAAGCTTCGATATTTTATTTTTGGACGAAAAAAAAACCTTGAATCACGGATTTGACGGATGACGCTCAGATATTGAGCCTTTTTTTTTAGTTTTTTTATTCAGTTGTTTCGGGAATGGAGCGAAGCGGATTTCCCGAAACGCCGTCGTCTAATTCTATCACCGTAGCCGTAGGGTCAATGCCATTAAGTTAAGCTTAAAATATTGATTTTATTCAGTTGTTTCGGGAATTTCGCTGCGCGGATTTCCCGCAACGAAGATCGCTACGCTAAACCCATCGACTATGTTTCGGGAAATCCGCGTAGCTCCATTCCCGAAACAACTGATAATGCCACCTTCGTTAAGGGGCAACCACAAGGTCGTTAAGGGGCAACCACAAGGGATTGCCCCTACTTTCAATGCCGCTTTTGTAGGGGCAATCCTTTATGGTTGCCCGACACGATATGGCATTGAGCCGTAGGGTCAATGCCATTAAGTTAAGCCGCCTTATACCATAAGGGGTTTGTACGGCTAGCTACGATGGCACTAAGCCTGTTTCGACGCTAGGAGAAATCTTGAGTCGAAAATGACATTCGCTACGCGGTTTTTATTATAATAAAAACGGGGCTAGACTAAATTTTAAATTTAGCTAGTTTTATTCAATTTTTATTATTAATAGTACTTTAATCTCAATCGTATAAAATTTATATAAGTATAAATTTACAACTCAAAAACTAGGAGCAACATGGTTTGACGAATTTGGTTTTTTAATGATAACCGAAATATTGTATTTTTTGATAAAAATAGTTATTAAACTCGTTTTAAGTAATTTTTAAGCAAAAACTCCCCCAACCCATTCAAAATCATTGAATAGGAAATCAATCAAACTGTATTTTGTTAAAAAAGCTGCCTTTTACTAAAAACAAGGCTTATAAACACGTTTATAGTAATTTAAAGAAACCCTAGCTGAACTTTTTTTCCGCAGTACCTCACGCTTTCGTTTGAGATAGGTTGGATCTTTGATAAACCAATCAGTCAATGTTGCCATAACTTTTTGAATTGGCAAACAATGGTAGAATAACTCTATCAAAAAATTTTTGATGGCATTAAAAGACACCATGTTGTTGACAATCTGTCGATGTTGATTCTGACGGGATTTCTCAAACAATTGCATTTCAGCCTGTTGAGTCAGTATAGACTCTAAACCTATTAAGAATATAGTTGCATAAAAGTCTTGTTTAACTGAGATAACCGTTTTTCCAGTAAAGTTATCGACTTTTAATCGCTCTTTTATAACGCCATAAAGGCACTCGATACCCCAACGCAAACGAAGTAACGGAGCGGAGCGGAGATCAATTATATAATTCTTTTAACATTTGTGTGGTATATTTTTCATTATCAAGCAGTGATGTAACAAGTACTTCGGTTTCTCCAGTACTTAATTTAAGTTTTACAAATCGTACTGTTATTGTCTCTGGTAATCCTAGAGCTTTACACTTATTTTTAACAGCGACTGATGCCGTTAAAGTAGCTTTTTTACTATCAGTGACATACTGTTTAAACAGTTCTTGTGCCGGTTTAAATGAACTTTTAGAACAGCGCCCAGTAAATTGTCTACCAAATTTAACTAAAGAAGCTAAAAAAATGTAAGACGTGTAATTTCGATCAAATAAAAGAAGATCATTAGCTTGTGTGTGTTTAAGCTGTTCCAAAGCCAAATCAACCTCATACGCTTTGGCAGGCGCAAGACAAGCATCAACAACAACCTTATTGAGAGGATCATACATCACTGAGGCTAGTGCATAACCATGCTCACCAGTTATTTTCTTGTTGTTGCCAACTGTTGTCTCAAATTTGATGGTACCAAATTCTTGTACAATCTCCTGGGTATTAGGTAGGTGAATTTTAGAGCCATCAATCGCTAATAGGCGAAAGCCCCAAGCTTTCTCATAATTTTCATCGCCATAAAGAACATCAAGCACAGCTTTTTTGGTTACAAACGCTGTGGCTTTTAAATGACGACGTGCTTGAGTAAACGCGCTCTTTGTTACTAATACGCCATTGTCCAGCTTTTTAAAAAATTCATTCAAAACAAGCTGCAACGGCTTAATGCTTTTTTGTAATATTAACAAAACAACGGTTACAAAGTCTAATTTAAACTTGCGACTAAAAAAATTAGAAGCAGTGCGGTGTTTATTCTTAAATGAGCCATCATTTAAGAGTGAGCGAATAATTGAAATTGAGCGGGTGGCTTTGGAATGATCGTCCACCAGTATGTCTTTTTCCATAATTTGATTTTACCTCATGTTTGAAAGCCACTAAGTCTAACACATTTTTCTTAACTTAATGGCATTGAGCCGTAGGGTGCGTTCTACGCACCGCTTATTAGGTGGGAGCATCCTACGATACTTTATTTATCTTTTATCTTATCAATAATAAATCTGATTTTTATAGCGTGTTCACAATCCATTCTTATAGTACAACGGATTAAAATGCCTAAAAAAAACAAAACGACACGGTTTGCATTTAAAAAGCAATGCTGTTGGGAGATATTGTAGTTACCCACACTGATTAAAATCAG
>JSZA02000224.1 GCA_000785145.2 Candidatus Thiomargarita nelsonii | reverse complement strand
TACAGAGGGATATTGTATTGTAGGGGCAATCCCTTGTGGTTGCCCTTTGCGAATTTATTTTTATGAACGTCTATACCAACGTTCAACATCCTCTGGACGATCAACATCCCACTGTCTAGGCAATTCATACCAGCGCAAGCCTAAATCACGCAAACGCGCCCGTGTCTCCGTCAACACCTGCGACGTGCCCCAAGGCATATCAGTAAATAACGCCTGTCTGACTTCACGCATACCTATTAACACATAACCCCCATCTTCTGCCGGTGCTAACACCACAGCATAACCTTGTTGCAAAGCAACAAAAGCCTCACGAATATTTTCCGCCTTTAAACTCGGACAATCGCTGCCTATCAACACCGCAGGCGTGGGCGCCGCACTGCCTAAAGCATAAGCCATGCGTTCACCTAAATCAGCCCCTTGTTGACGGTGCAAACTCACTCCGAATTCAGCTTGGCAAGCTTCAAAAAACGGATGATATGGCGCACACCATAATTGTACCGAAAATAAACCACTGAATTGTTGCAGGCAATGCTTGACTAATTGTTTATGCAAATCAGTTGCCCCCTTTTCGCCTAATTTTGGAATCAAGCGCGTTTTAACCTGACCCGGTTTGGGAGCTTTAGCAAATATTTGTAGTATGCCCATCACATTCTCACGCGACGCTCCACGTCGAATAATTAATAAAATCTTTTTAAAGTCCAAGGGCTCACACCCAAGGCATAAGCCAAACGTAAGCCCCACATCAGCAAAATAGTCCGCACAACACCATACTCTTCCCAACGACGGCTAGACGTGAGCACCGGAGTCCCTATGCACACAGGACGACTAAAACGTCTCAAACGACCACTCAAAGCAATATCCTCCATTAAAGGAATATCAGGAAAACCCGCCACCTGCTGATACAAACTACGTTGCATAAAAATCGCCTGATCACCCGTCGCAATACCCGTCAAACAAGAACGCCAATTCATCAAACGCTCCACCACGCGCAACAACCATACCCGCCCCGATAAGCGCACATCAAACCGCCCCCATTTTCGCCCCGTTTTTTCTAAACCCTCAAAAATCAAAACATCCGCCTCTGCTGGCAAACGGGTATCAGCATGTAAAAACAACAAAATATCATGATGAGCAAACTGGGCACCCACATTCATCTGCCGTGCCCGTCCACGATCTGCTCGCAAAATGCGATCCACTAAAGGGGCAGCTAAACTACGCGTTTTATCGCTACTGCCACCATCAACAACAATCACTTCATGTCCCACCTCACGCAAAGCTTGCAAAGTCTGCAAAGTCGGAGCGATAACCGCTTGCTCATTTAAAGCAGGAATGATAATTGACAGCCGCCCACTCAAAACAACGCCCCTCCACAACTACTACCTTGCCCCGCCGTGCAACCATAACAATGTCCCGCGACAACAATCGGATTACCTTCTAAATTCACATCAAATAATTCAGAAATATGCTGCGGTGTCTCCAAAAGCAAGGGCAAGCCCAACATTTGATTAAAATCGCAATCATACACATAACCTTGCCAATCAACACTGATTAAATTGCGACACATCACCGTCTCCAAATTATCATCACTGTGGGCATCGCGCAACAACTGCATATAACTATTAAATTGCCCTTTCGTAATCAAAAAACTCCCAAAACGTTGTATGGGCATATTGCAAAGCGTGTACAATTGATTAAACACTATGCCATACTTTTCCCTTAAAAACTTTTTATAATCAGCTTCTAAAGCCGCTTGTGGTGCTGGCAAATTGGGACCCTGTGGATTAAACACCAAATTAAGTCTCAAACCCGACTCAATTTGTCCATACCCCAAAGCATTGAGTTGACGCAACCCAGCGAGGCTCTCTTGAAAAACCCCTTTGCCGCGTTGCCTCTCAACGTTTTCTTTCAAATAACAGGGCAAAGAGGCAATAATTTCAACCTCTTGTTCTGCAAGGAACTTTGCTAAATCTGTCTGTTCTGGCACCGATAAAATGGTAAGATTACAACGATCAATCACATGTACTCCAGCTTGTCGGGCCGCTTTGACCATGTAACGAAAATATGGATTTAATTCAGGTGCCCCCCCCGTGAAATCTAAGGTTTCAATTGAAGGCGTGGCGCGTAAAAAACTTAAAACTTGCTCACAAGTATCACGCCCCATGATTTCTGTACGATTTGGACCCGCATTGACATGACAATGGATACATTGTTGATTGCACATATAACCTAAATTGATTTGTAAAGTCTCCAAAGTGCTGCGTTTTATAGCTGGAAAATCAGTTTTTTGTAATAAAGGTAAAGTCGGTAACATGAAAATCTCCGTGTAAATGAATTATTATTAAAATAAAAGCCAGTGAATTAGACCCAATTTTTGACGATAATATTGCACGCGGTGCAAAAAATAACAGAGCTACGGGTACACTAATCGTTATTACCGATAATGTCTAGTACTCTGTCAAACTTAAATTGACGGGTAATGTAGGGTGCGTCCTACGCACCCTGACTCTTAATTTGTGCGTAGGACGCACCCTACATTATCCATAAAAACAACCTTGACGATGTACTAGTATAATCGTTAATTTAATTATGAAGTTTTAAGGAACAACACACATGTCATCATCACTCCTAAAAATTGGACTAGGCGCATTACTGGAGGACAACCCTGCTATTGCAGATTTTGCGAAAGCGGAAGGAGAAAAAGCCTTCTCTGTTCTACAAGCACAATTGACTTTTTCCGCCCATGAGATAAGCAAAAAATATCAAGACAGCTTTGACAGAACACTTGAAGCGATCAGCGATGAAATCGCCCAAGAACGGCCCTTCCTATTGCCAAAAATTCGTCAAGAATTTATTGCCCAATTTGCTGACAAAATCGCTAGTCACGGCGTTAAAAGCGATGCTTTGAACATTTTTACTGAACACAAAGAGCCACTTTTTCAACTTGAAAAAATCACCCAAACCGACTTAAGTAATAGCAGCGTCGCCTTCACCGATTTTTTGCTAGAACAAATGCAGACGATAGCAAAGGTGGATGACAAGTTAGCTACCTTTCTCCGTCATGACGATCTCTTGAGCAAGGCGATGCTGTTTTTCTTACGTGATCAATTTCGCACTGATGAGCGATTTGAAAAAAGCTGGGTCGTATTACAACAAGAAACGCTCTTATTCAACCAAGCGCGAATGTTGCAAATCATGGAACAATTGCAGCTATCTTCACAGCTGAAAGCCAGCGATGAATTCACTCGACATAATACAAAAACTCGGACAATCATTGAGAAATCCGTTTTAAACTTAAAACATTTGCCGACTGAATTGCCGGAATACAATCGGCTGGCACTCATGGTGGGGAGTGCCACCTCAGGGGATTTGGAACAAGCGGAACGCTTATTTTCGCAAGTCATTGAAAATACTCCGACTGATGAAGAAAAGGCACTGGCTTATTTCAATCTGTTTCAAGTGCGATTGCGGCGCAAGGCTTATGATAAAGCCTTAGTTGATTTACAAGCGGCTATTGCGATCAATCCTGAACAGTATGCTTTGCATGATGTTAAAAGCTATCCCATGGTGCAATTATTAGGGGCAGGGGGAATGGGGTGCGTGTTTTTGTGTGGCAACAATAACCCTGCGATAGAGAAAAAACAAGTTGTCGTCAAATGCTTTTGGGAAACGCTCAAGGGCGAGCCTCAAGCGCTTTTTAAAAAAGCCGTCGCCATACATCAAATAGTCGGTGACTATATGCCTGAGCCATTAGAGGCGGGTTATACCAATGAAAGGGCTTTTTTTGTCACAGAATACCTTGAAGGGGCTATAAATGGTGACACTTGGTTAGAAAAATATGGTCCAATGGATTTAAAAACGGGTTGGCAAGTCGCTTTACAAATCGTCCAAGCTTTACAGCTAGCACATGATAAGGATATTTATCACTTAGGTTTAAAACCCGCCAATCTGTTGCTGAAAGATAGCCCATCAGGGGTGCCGCTGAAAATCAGTGATTTTGGCATATCCACGCTTGTGCCCTCTTTGCAGCAAGAAGCTTTAACACGACAAAATCAAGCCGGATTAAGCCAATTTGGGCAAGCCGTGATGGACACTTTACATTACATGTCGCCAGAGCAACAAGGTTATACTGGCAAAACCAGTGCCAGAAGTGATGTGTTTGCCTTTGGGGCGATGATGTATCGTTTTTGGACAGCCTTAAGTCCACAACGATTTTCGGAAAAAAATTTGCCAAAGGTGGCAGGCTTGCCTGAATTATTGTTTGATTGTGTTGAGGAACGCCCAAACAAACGACCGGAATCGGCACGACAAGTGCGAAATCGTTTAAAAGCCATTAAAGAGAACCGAGAGAAAAGAAGAAAAGATAAGATGCTGGGGCAACCACCTGTCCAGAAAAAATCCGCTGTTCATGCTGATGATTTGAAGGGAAGCTCGGCACAAACTGCTAAAAAACGGATACAAGTGGATAAGAAGGTAGAAAATATCGCCCTAGAGCAGCCTATCAGCCTAGATAACAGGGCACTCAAAGCGTATGACAATGAGACTCAAGGAGATGAGCATTTGAAGGGACAACGGATACCAGATAAACCGATCACACAAGAGAGTGCGGAAAAAGTGAATGACAACACTCAGACCAAACAGCTCCTTTCTCCTTTGAATCCACTCGACCATTTACACTTATTGTGGTGGACTTTAGTCACGCCTGAAAAATTGAAGAATTATCATAAATTTACAAATGAAAAGAGCGTAGGCAAGTGGTTGCTCAGTACTCTGATATGGTTGTCTTTGTTAATACCTATTTTAGCATTAGGCTTAGAATTGTTGCCTCATTCGGCTAAGGCATGGGGTCCAGAAATTTACATGATGCTCAGTGCCTTATTAGCAGTCTGCTGGCTATTAACGGGATGGCTAGGAGATATTGATAATGAAAAAGCCTTCTACCTGACCATCTTCATGGCGTTCTGTGTGGGGAGCTTCATAGCTTTCAGCATAGTCTTCGGCGTGAAGGGCGGCATGACGGTAGCCATGGTGATTGGCGTAGCTATCTTAGTGGTGGGCGGCGTGACAACCGCTATGGGCTCCATTTTGACAGTCAGCACAGTGGGCCAGGTGGCAATCGGCATGACGGTAGGCGTAGTGTTCGGCCTAAGCTTTGGCCTGTTTTCCCTTGAGCTGAGCCTCCTGGCGGGTATCGTGGCGTTCGGCTTGGTATTCGGCCTGGCGGGCGACGTAGAAGGCAGCATTAGAGAGGGGATAGACACAGGTATTCCTTCTCGATTTGCTCGCTTGACTTTCCTATTGCTACTGACTAGCTACCTCTTTTTGTTTGCTTACTGCTTTTTGGGCGGTTGGTCGCTACTCACACGGTAATCTGTTATCAGTCGTATCGTTCCCACGCTCGGCGCTCATCGTTATACATAACATAAGTTTTTTAAGGAGTCCAAGATTTATCTTGGGCGTCTCGTCCAAAATAAATTTTGGACTCCTGAGTTTTTCGGAGTCCAAGATTTATCTTGGGCGTCTCGTCCAAAATAAATTTTGGACTCCTGAGTTTTTCGGAGTCCAAGATTTATCTTGGGCGTCTCGTCCAAAATAAACTTTGGACTCCTGAGTTTTTCGGAGTCCAAGATTTATCTTGGGCGTCTCGTCCAAAATAAACTTTGGACTCCTGAGTTTTTCGGAGTCCAAGATTTATCTTGGGCGTCTCGTCCAAAATAAATTTGTGTATAACGATGAGCGTTCTGCGTGGGAATACTTCAATCGAGGCTCAAGTTTTTCGTCGCGGTCCCCCCCAAGAAAAACTTTAACAACTTATAAAATGAAAAATATCATTGCTTTACTAACAATTGTTTTATTGACATTTATCACCGCTGGGAGTGCTGACCAAACCGTGCCGGCAAAAAGTGTGTTTACGCCCGCCTTTGTTGATGCTTTACGTTTTGGTTTGGGCGCTCTGAATAAAGATGCTTACGTGACTGGGCAAGAATTGGGTTTGTATTTGTGGAATAAAGTACCAGAACATAATGATCGGCAAACACAAAAAAAATGATTGATAACTATGAACTGATAACTTCATACTAAAGAAATCTTAAGGTAAACAATTATGAAACATGGTGGTAAACGAGAAGGAGCGGGTAAAAAACCAGTGGGCGTTGAAACAATCAACGATAGACTGGATAGGCTAAATGATAGGCTGGATCAGCTTGAAGCTTTGGTGCGTGTAGGTTTTGAAGAATTGAGATCTGACATCACTCAATCCAAAAACAGTCAAAATGATACGCCGCCTATTTGGCATTATGAGCAAAACAACATAGACGGTTATCATGACATTGCTTATGATGAGGCAGCACCCGTCATAGATATGGATGAAAATTTTGTTGAACCACCAAAACCCACAAAAATAATTGATGGTATTGAAATTAGCGGCGAATTTGAACAAGCCGTCGAACTAATGAACAGCGGGCAAAATGTATTTATCACTGGTCGGGCTGGTACAGGTAAATCAACACTACTCCAATACTGGCAAAAACAGGCTGAAAAAAAAGTAGTGATACTCGCTCCCACAGGCATAGCAGCGTTAAACGTAGGTGGACAAACAATTCATTCATTTTGTGGCTTTCCGCCAAGGCTTTTTTATCCTGACTCGTTAAGCCCAACGTCAGACTCAAAAAAACTTAAGCTATTAGAACAAGTTGACACGGTAGTCGTTGATGAAATTTCCATGGTAAGCGCGTTATTATTTGACGGCTTAGAAGCGTTTTTACGCATAAATAAGGGTGGTGGCATGATTCCCTTTGGAGGTTGCCAAATAATCCTAATTGGAGATTTATACCAATTGCCGCCCGTTGTAAGCAGGATAGAGGGTAAAGCGTTCTATTCCATGTACAAATCGCCCTACTTTTTCAATGCTAAGACGCGAATGGATTTTAATCTAATCGAATTGTCAAAAATCTACAGACAAAGTAACCTTGAATTCATTAACACACTCAACAATATTCGTCTAGGGCAATCAACTCAAGCCGATTTAATTCTGTTGAACAGTCGAGTAAAACCAATGCCCGATGACGGAGAATTCTGCGTAACACTCGCTCCGACAAACCGGGCAGTAGCCACGATTAATAAGGCAAAGTTAGACGCTCTGGTTGGTGAAAAAGTAGTTTATGAGGCTGAAATAAAAGGAAAATTCAAAGAAAAAGATTGTCCCGCTGACCCGTTTTTGGAATTAAAAGTTGACGCACAGATTTTGATGGTAAGCAATGATAGTAAGGGGCGATGGGTAAATGGTAGCGTTGGTAAAATCATTGATTTACCTGATATAGTTTTTGACGAGGAATTTGATGATGATGACGACGATGAAGTAACTATAACTGTCGAATTGGACAATGGAGAGTGTTATGAAGTTGCACGACAGACTTGGGAGATGAACGAGTATGTTTTTGAGGACAAAACGAAAAAGTTGGAATTTGAAAAGGTGGGTAGCTGTAAACAGTTTCCTATACGTTTAGCTTGGGCGATAACGTGTCACAAGAGTCAGGGTTTGACTCTCCAAAAAATGAATGTGGATTTGACGCAAGGCGGATTTTTTGCTCATGGTCAAGCTTATGTCACGCTCAGTCGTGCCGCTTCATTAGAAGGATTATTTTTAATAAAATCATTAAATCTTAATGATTTGAATAAAAATATTGATAATCGTGTCAAAGCGTTTTTTGCTTCAAAATTTCGATAAATGTTGGGTTATATGAACATTGACAAAAAGAGGGCACATTTCCACCAAAAAAACCAATCTTCATATCGACAATCTTGAGATTTGTCATTTAGGCGTCCAAAATAAATTTTGGACGCCTACCTACTTTAAATTTTATTTAGGGACAAGTCTATTCAACAACAACCACCCGTACTCTCACTCACCCCCAGACTCTCATCCTTAAAGGGTAAACTCGTACCACAATCTTCAAAAATACCATAGTGCCTCTCCCAATGACCCAGAAATTCAAAATGGGGCACAAAGCGTGTTTCATGCAACATCCGATAAGTGTTGCCACAAACGGGAAAAACTTTACCCGTCTCAATAATATGATGTTTATCCAACTTAAACACCTTTTCATGGTACGGGATAGTCCCTTTATAAATCACAGCTTGTCCATAGTCTTCACAAGCACTTTCCAAGTCGGGCAATTTAAACAAACGATAGGTAGCAGAGAAAAAACGAATAGTGCCAACTAATGTCTGAACGTCATCATTATCAATTTTAAGGCGCCGATCTTCTACTAAACGCGGATCGATAAACCCCATTTTTTTGGCAAGCGTCAAAAAATCGTTCCAATACAAAGCACCGCTTAAACATTCTCCGTACAACAAAGGATTTTTCACTAAAGTGCTAGGCACGCGACGATCAGCATAAACGTCAGAAAAATAGATTTCTCCACCTGGCTTCAGCACTCGATAAACTTCACGCAAAACAGCCTCTTTATTGGGCGAAAGATTAATCACGCAATTAGAAATGACAATATCAAAACTATTATCCTCAAAACCAAGCTCATCCAAAGATTCAATATAACCGTGCTTGAATTCCACATTGGCTTTGTTGTAACCATATTTTTGTGTATGGTAATCAATATATTTATTGGCTACCTCAAGCTGTTCTGATGTCATATCAACACCCACAACTTGACCCTTTTCGCCCACCAGACGCGATAAGACATAACAATCTCGTCCAGAACCACTCCCTAAATCCAAAATACGCATCCCTTCAAGATGCTCAGGGGCTACCAATCCACAACCATAATAACGCGCCATGACTTCTGCGTGAACCTCAGTGAGCGCATTTTTTATGTATCGTGGCATATTGCCATCCGTACAACAAGCATCGGTTTGTAAATCATTCGTATTTTTTAAGGTTTTACCGTAATAGTCCTTGACTTGTTGGTATTCCACAGCGACTGCTTTTTCCATAAATATGTTTTTACCTTTTTTTGGAGTCCAAAATTTATTTTGGACGAGTTGAAATTATAGACGAGACTTCATCGCCATCAAATCAGCGATACTAGACTCTAATTCGTATTTTTCCTGCTCCAGTTGAGCAATTCTAATTTGCCATTGCAATAACTCATTTTCCTGCTGGGAGTCTCGATAAAGTTGTTGTGAAAGTTTCAACTCATTTGTCAATTGAGATAAAGCTTGTTCTGCACTCGCTTGGCGTTGTTGCAGGATTTCCTTTTGTTTTTGCAAATCACGAGAATTCACGTTACCTTGGCTTTTCGCCAGCCGATCAATTTTTTGTTGATAGCCGCTCAAATCTTCCCTCAATTGTTGGTTAGTGGCACGCATTTCTCGAATAATGCGATCTGCGCGATCATTTTTTGACTCTGCCGCTTGTGCTTTTTGAGGCTGATCAAGTGTTTTGCCTAGTAATAGTCCGGCACCAGCACCAATCGCTGCCCCAATCGCTGCGTTTCTCGCTTGATCTTCGTTGTCATCACCTATAAAAGCACCGACTACAGCACCTATGAATGCCCCCCAAAAAGCCCCTTGAGTTTGATTTTCTTTCTCTTCCCCCATCACGGGCAATCCCGATAAGGATAGGATGAGTATTAATGCCGTTATTTTATAGCTATTCATCGTTTTTCTCCTCTTTATGCTTTTTATTTTCAGATTTTCTCCTTGCAGGACGCGGAGCGTCCGGGCAGGCATTCCCACGCAGAGCGCTCATCGAGCCGACACAAGTCCATTTACGATGTTTTGTAGGGTGCGTCCTGGGCACAAATTAAGAGTCAAGGTGCGTAGGACGCACCCTACAAATATCCTTTTATT
>JSZA02000211.1 GCA_000785145.2 Candidatus Thiomargarita nelsonii | reverse complement strand
AGAGTGGTAAGCCAATGCCAGTTGAAACCGACTATGGGGGATACTGGATACGCCGAATCACTCTCGGAACAATTGAGTTATGAATTTAATTGAGCAAATATTAGGCAACTAATTGAAAACAGATAAGGCTAACTTAAAATTATGAGCATTCTTTGGCAATACCCGAACCCTGAGTGGGTTCCCGTATCTCACTGTGGCAAACTGAGGTACGAAAGTATCGAATCTGTCATGGCAAGGTGGGATTGGGACAAACTCATCTGGGGCAAGGTGCGTCGACTTGTGTTCAATTTGCAAAAGCGAATTTATAAAGCTACGAAATCAGGTCGGTACAGAAAGGCAAAAAGCTTAATGTACCTATTGCAAAACTCGTATTATGCAACGCTTCTAGCAGTGCGTACCGTCACAACGGATAATAAAGGAAAACGCACCGCAGGAGTAGATAGTGTTAAAGCCAATACGCCTAAAAGAAAGATGGCTTTAGTAAAAGATGTGCTAGATACAATCCAATCTGGCTGGAACAAATACAGACCAATGCCGGCTAAGAGAATATACATCCCCAAAGCAAACGGAAAACTTAGACCCTTAGGCATACCCACCATTAAGGATAGGGCAATGCAAGCAGTCACCAAAATTGCGCTTGAACCATTTTATGAGGCGAAGTTTGAATCATGTAGTTATGGGTTTAGACCAGCTATGGGGTGCCATGATGCAGTTGATAAAATTGCGGGGACATTACTCAAAAAACAGAAATGGGTACTTGACGCGGATATAAAGGGCTGTTTTGATAACATTGACCACAAATTTTTAGCCGCGCAAATTGATGCAGAGGCCGATAGTGAAAAGGTGGCTAAAGGCTGGTTATATGGAGAAATATGACTATAACCAAACCAATATGGGAACACCCCAGGGCGGCACTATATCGCCACTATTAGCTAACATAGCCCTTGACCAAATGGAGACCGACCTAGTCGAACACTTACGCTCCTTAAAAGGTTGGAAAACTAAAATCGGTACAACTAGGGTGAGTACAAAGGTTGATAAGAAAACGGAAAAGTCCTACAAACATAGAAATAATTTAAAAATAGACCTAGTTCGGTATGCTGATGACTTTGTGATACTCCATGAGAATAAAGAGGTTATTGAGGAATCCAAAAGATTTATAGGCAAATGGCTTGAGATAAGAGGTTTAACTCTATCTGAGGAAAAGACTAAAATTGTTCACTCGACTGAGGGCTTTGATTTTCTAGGCCATCACATCAGACATTATGAAAATCGAGTTAAGGGAACGTACAGGCAAAAGTTATTGAATGGTACCCCCACTGAACAACGAAGGGCTAAGGCAACGCATGTATTACGAGTGGAACCAACCAAAGAAAAGGTAAAACTTCACTATCGAGATATAAGTGATACTATCTGGAAATTGAAGACAGCAACGCCCGTGCAATTAATTACAATACTACAGCCCAAAATATCGGGCTGGGCAAACTACTATAAAACAGTGCATTCGAGTGAGGCATTCAGCAAGCTTGACCACTTATTGTGGAAAAGGTTATACCAATGGGCGCGTCGTAAGCACCAAAACAAAGGCAAACGCTGGGTAGCAGATAAATACTTTGCTACTGTAAACGGTAGGAGATGGACTTTTGCACAAATCATCGGCAAGGGCAAGGACAAGAAAATTGTCAAACATCTCAAATGGTACTCCAAGCACAAAGAAAGAACGGGGAGTTATGCTAAGGTTGGTTACGATAGGTCATACTACGACGGTGATACCGCTTATTGGGCGGAACGGCTTTCCAAAGGCTATGGCAACATCACACCGTCTAAAGTGAAAATGCTAAAAAGACAAGATGGGATTTGTCCATTATGCAAATGTAGATTTACAAACACAGATTTACCAGAAGCACATCATATTCACCAAAGACATTTAGGAGGTGAGGATACATATAAGAATCTTGTGCTGGTTCATCTACATTGCCACGACAAAATCCATCGGGAGAATCCAGGTATCAAAGGCAAAACGGTCAGCCAGACTAGCCCAGAATTACAAGGGTTATTAAATAATGGTATGGCTCCTGCTTTTCAAGCAGAAGGTCTGAAACCGCCCACGAGTACCAACACGGTGCTTAGTCTCGGAGGAGGCGCAGGAAGAATAATTACACCTGCATCGGACATTAAACCACCTACTGATACCTCTACTGTACTTAGAACCGGAAAAGACGCAGGCATAATAACACCTGCATCGGATGATGACAAAGGGTCAATTTTAAATCATTCAAGTAGCTAGGCGATTTACTATAAAGCTTGTGGAGTAAATCAACTCGGGGGGAAACTCCCACAATTAATGAGAGAAGTTATTGATAGATATTCTACTTAGTGATAGTTTTCACTAATCCGAGGAGCCGGATGAGCTTGAAAGTCTCAAGTCCGGTTTTGCAGACTGGCTTTGCGGGGTGCATCTCAAACTCTTGCCTACATGGGAGATAAGGGGAGTGACCTGCATCGCCAAGTTTAACTGAGTAACAACATGAAAACTATCGTTTTGGCGAGTGGAAATCAGGGCAAATTACGTGAATTTGCTCAAATATTGGCAGCGTTTCATTTTGAAATTGTCCCCCAAAGCCAGTTTAATGTGCCTGATGTTGAGGAAACTGGGCTAAGTTTTGTTGAAAATGCTTTAATCAAAGCGCGAAATGCCGCCCAACATACCGGTTTGCCGGCCATGTCAGATGATTCGGGCATTGAAATTGATGCCCTCAAAGGTGCGCCGGGGATTTATTCGGCTCGCTTTGCAGGTGTGGGGGCAAGCGATGAGGATAATAATCGCTTATTGTTGGATAAATTAAAAGCAGTGCCAGATGATCAACGTATAGCACGTTATCACTGTGTTATTGTTTATATGCACCATGCCAATGATCCCATGCCATTGATTTGTCAGGGGACATGGGAAGGGCGGATTTTACACGCGCCGCGTGGTGAAAATGGTTTTGGCTATGATCCATTGTTTTATGTGCCCACTCATGATTGTGCATCAGCAGAGTTACCCCCTGCGGTTAAAAATCAGTTAAGTCATCGGGGGCAAGCTTTGCGGGCTTTACAAGCCGCTTTAATGGTGTCTTGAAAGTTAAAAAATTAGAATGTTATAATGTTTGAGAACTCACTTAGGAGAATAAAATAGATGGCTTACGAAGTTAATGGCAAAACGATTGAGACGACTGAGAAGGGTTATTTGGTCAATCTGGATGACTGGAATGAAGATGTGGCTAAGTTCATTGCGGCACAAGATGGTATCGAGGAATTGACAGAACGTCACTGGGATATCATCAACTTCTTGCGCGATGAATACCTCAACAATGCCAGCAATCAGCCGAATATGCGGAACATCGTCAAGGCTATGCAAAAGCTTTGGGATGACAAGAAGGTGAATGCTAAGAGCCTTTATGAATTCTTCCCTAAAAGCCCTGATAAACAAGCGACTCTAGTCGCTGGCTTGCCAGAAAGTAGGCGTAAGGGTGGTTACTAAGTCTCATTAAATCAAAAAAATCCTATTTCTTTGAGAAATAGGATTTTTCACTGCCAAGATAAATCTTGGACTCCTATTTAAAGGTGCAATGCCATTAAGTTAAGACAAACAGGAGCAGGTTGCCCAAACCTGCTCCTGTTATTTTTTATGAATGTTTACAACTACCTGCGAGGTATGGGTCTCCTGCTCCGGTCTGATACGAAGTAACGGAACGTTCATTTTCGGCTTAACTTAATGGCATTGATTTAAAGGTGATAGTCATGTCTTATAGCGAATTCTCTCTCAAAAGAGTCAAAAAAGAGTTTAATTTAACTGAAAAAAAAGTCAAATTATTTGATTCAGAAAATGAGATTGAGGCAAGTGATTGGTTAAAGGAAACCTTAGATCTGAGTTTAGAATTGGCACTCTCTTCATCTAGTGAAAAAGCCAGATCAGAATTTATTGTTGCTCCGATTTTGCTAGAACTGGAAAAAATAAATAATAAATCTTTTTCTATTTTCTCAGGTGAAAATTTAGAAGCGGATTCAGAAAAAGGATTAAATGGTGAATGTGATTTCATTTTGTCCAAAGGTCCTATTTCAAGCACCATACAAGTGCCTATTTTTTCTTTAGTTGAAGCTAAAAAAAATGATGTCAAAGAAGGTTTAGGTCAATGTATTGCACAAATGCAGGGCGCAAAAATATTCACTCAAAATGAAGGGGCAGATTTTAACTTTATTTATGGGTGTGTGACGACAGGTGAAACTTGGCAGTTCATGAGGCTTGAAAATGATATTTTATCAATGGATATTCGTCGATATTATATAAACGAGGTTGGAAAATTGCTGTGGGTATTTCAATATATTATTGATTCATTTAATTCATGATAATAGGTTTAGGTATAGACATCGCCGATCAAATCCGTATCCATGACGGCATCAAAAAATATGGTGACAAATTTTTGCAGCGCATTTTCACAGCGCAAGAAATCGCCTCATGTCAGCGTTATCAATATCCGGTTGAACATTACGCAGGCAAATTTGCTGTCAAAGAGGCGTTTATGAAAGCCATCAAAACCGGCTTAACGCAAAATGTGACTTTTAAAGATATTGAAGTCCTTAACCGAGACAGCGGCGCACCGTATGTGACGATATACGGTGCAGCGGCAGAAATTGCATCAGGGATGGGGGTAAACAATGTCCATGTCAGTTTGTCTCATTCTGCGGAAATTGCAGCGGCTGTGGTGATATTAGAATGAGCGCCTAAAAACGTAGATTTTTAGCCAATCTATATCCCGCCGCTTCCCAGCCCTTAACGCCAAGCAGATAGGAAATAACATTTTGATAACCCATCTGCCTAGCAGCCTGTGCCGATTGTGTGCTTAATTTACAAGTTTCATGCCAACAATAAAAAATAAGCACTATATTTTTGTCTTTTGGAAGTCGATCTTTGTTGCTCTCAAACTGAGAAAAAGGGATAGAAATAGCCGTTGGAATATGCCCTTCCTTATACTCCTTCTCCTCTCTGGCATCAATTAAAACATAATCAGAATGAGCACCTCGAATAAATTCGAGCAACTTATCAGTACCAATAATGTCATTGGCAGGGCGATTGTTCTGGTGTTTTTGTCGGTGCAATTTTGCAATCAGACGACTTTTTTTCTGTAAATCAATCTGTTCTTCATAAATACTATAGCCATCTTTTTCGACTTTCACCGAATGTAAGCCAGGCGCGAGCCATAAATCTAAACGTGTGCTACCCTGATATTTGCCATCCACATAAACTTTGTCATTGTAGACATTAGAACGTATGCTCAGCAAAACTTTTGGTTTGGTGACAACCAATTTTTGCCCGGCTTTTTGCCAACCCGCAACACCAATGGCGTAAGTGAAAACATTTTCGTAACCCGCCTCTTTGGCGGCTTTGGCAGCACTTAAAGCACATTCTTCATTCGAACAATAGAAGATAAGCAACTTACTTTTGTCTTTTGGCAGTTTTTTGCCAGAAACCGCCGTTGGAATATGACCTTTGTCATAGTCATTCTCAGCTCTGGCATCAATTAATAGATATTCTGAGGGATAGTCTTGAATAATCTTGACTAAACTCTCAGTTCCAATATCTTTGAGCGCTGACTTGTTGTCATTTTCTCGAACCGCGAGAATATCTACAGACGCACAGACTTTTCTAGTGTCGCAATTGGTAATCTCCCATGAACCGTCTACATTTCGTCGAAATATAAAATTATCTGGCGGATAAGAGCTAAGAGGCTTTTTGGTACGCCCATCAATAGGAGCAGAGCCCATGATAATCAGCCCCAGTTTGGTATCTTGGAAAGTCATCGTTTGTATGACAGTTTCGGTTGTCTTAGACTTAGCGTTAAAAAACCTGACAACAAACTGCCCGCTACAACCACTCAGATGAAGTGTGCCTTCAAAAACGTTTACGCCCATCACCCAACGTAGATCAATGCTACTATGCATGGGAACAGAACATTCATCAGCAAAAGTTATGCCACTTAGGCTCAGCAATAGGAGAGCCATCAATTTTTTGAGCATCATCACTTGATTCCTCATTTGTCAAAAATTAAAAAATCCATCACTTTAAATTATTAAGCATAATCAGTGTGCTTGTCAACTGTGTATTGAGGAGTCCAAAATTTATTTTGGACAGGAAAAACATGAAACAATTAAAAACTATCGTTGTTATCCCCGCCCGTCTCGCTTCGACGCGCTTACCGAATAAAATACTTGCCGACATTGGAGGACATCCAATGCTTTGGCATATTTATCAACGCTGCCTGCAAGCCTCAAAGGTGAGCGAAGTACATATTGCTACGGATGCCGAAAAAGTGGTAGAAGCCGTACAAAATTGGGGTGGCAAAGTCTGGATGACAGACACAAATTGTGCCTCTGGTACAGAGCGCATCGTCTCTATTTTAGATAACTTGGACTGTGATATTATTATTAATGTACAAGGCGATCAGCCACTGATTGAGCCCACACTCATCAATCAACTAATTGAAATATTTGAAAAAAAAAAACCAATGCCTGATATTGTAACCCCGGCTTGCCCTATCGACAATGAAAAAATTTTTGACCCGAATCTTGTCAAAATCACCCGACGACATGATGGCTATGCCCTTTACTTTTCACGCAACCCGATCCCTTATGTCCGCGATGTGAAAACCGAAAATTGGCCTCAAACTACCCCATTTTTGGGCCATATTGGCATCTACGGTTATCAGCGGCAAGTGCTTGAAACCTATCATTCACTCCCTAAAAGTCCTTTAGAGGAAGCGGAAAAATTAGAACAACTGCGTTTTCTTCAAGCCGGCAAAAGTATTTTTACCTTTGTCACCTCCAACTACCCTAGTTCCGTTGATACCGCTGCCGATTTAGAGCGGGTACGTGCTAGGATTGTTAGCTCATCCAACAACAAATAAACATCCATGAATATTTTAAAAGACTTATTTTTACTGCTAAAAAATGTACATCGTATCGGATTGATAGTGCTTAAAACGCTATTTCGGATGATGAATTGGATATTTACCATCTGCTTTATCATTTTTGGTTTAGTTTTGTTGGTGACACCCTTGAATGCGGGTATTCTTTTGATAATCGTTGGCATCCTCATATCACCACCTAGCATTGATTTTATTGAAGATAAATTCAATATGACGGTGGCACCAAGTAGCCAAATGATAGTCGCTTTATTAAGCATTGTAACAATCATTGTATCGTATGAACAACCCCTTTTAGTAGGCTTATTGATACAAAATGCTTGGATAGAATCTGAAAACCAAGCTGAGCAATTCCAAGGCTATATTGAAAGAGCAGAAATGAAAAAAAGAAAAAAAGCATTTCTAGCCATGCGCGAAGAGCGACTTGCCGAATTGCAAACTTTGTACGACAACGGTCAAGATCAAAGCCTTATCATTCAAGGTATGCCTTATGTCCAATTTGACAATCAGATAGCACAATGGGTTGAAAGTGCTAAAAAAAGATTGAAACAGGAACGGACCGAGATGGCACTCAATATAGTACCTGAACTGATAAAAGCGGAGCAATACGGAAAAGCCTACCAACTGGCAAGCTCGTTAAATACGCCTGAACTACAAACACTTGTAGCCGAGAGCAAACAAGCCCTTGATAAAGAGATTGCGAATTTACGCGCTTTGTATATGAAGGGCAATTATGACGCGCTTATCAATACCGAATTGTCTCATATTGAATCCGATTGCCGGGTGAACAGACTGGTGAATGATGCTAAAAAAGCAAAGGATCTTCAAAAGATAAATCAATTGATGAAAGCGCATCAGTATGAAAAAACAATCGCATTTATCGAGCAATCGGAACACGCTCATCATCCTGATTTTCAGAAATTGATTAAAAAAGCCCAACAGCAACAGAATCAGGTGACAGAAAAAAAGATTTTGGCGAGATTAAAAAACCTACCTTCAAAGCAAGTCAAAGCTAATTTAAGAGAATATACTGAATTAGTCAGGATTTTTCCAGACAACAAAAAGTACCAAGACAAGTTAAAATATTATAAAAAAGCACTTGCCAAACGAAGAAAGCTACCCTCTCTTTTGATCACCGCCGAAGAATATGAGGACAAATGGCCTTTTACTGTTCCCAAAGGGGAATTAGAATGTATGCCACCCGGCATAGTGACATTTAATGTCAATGACAACATTTACGCGCTTAATGATTTAGCGAGTTTGTTAGCGAATGCGCGTGGGTATAAAAACCTTGAAGAGATTCGGAACCCGTCAGTAGATTTGAGCCTTTTTAAGGAAAAAGGGTTAGAATTATGTGAACAGCCACGACGTCCAAGATAAATCTTGGACTCCTAACGGCTCCGGAGTCCAAAATTTATTTTGGACGAGACATCCAAAATACTACTTTAGAAAAAGTGTCTGTCTATCTCCATTAGGATAAATCAGCATAATATCTTCTTTTCCATCTCCATTGACATCAGCAAGCGTAGGGTCAATGCCATTAAGTTAAGCTCATGTAGGGTGGATTAAGCGGTAGCGTATCCACCGATATTTATATAGCAAGCGTAGGGTGCGTCCCACGCACCGTCCTAATCTAAACCTGACCCAAGGTGCGTAGGACGCACCCTACGCTCGCTATAAATATGGGACTGGCGCAATTTTTGCCGGAGCAGGTTTGCTTTCCGCGAAGTAACGTTTCTGACGGGTTGTTACTTTAGAAAAAGTATTTGTCTATCTCCATTAGGATAAATCAGCATCATGTCTTCTTTTCCATCTCCATTGACATCTGTGATAGGCTGCATTTGCAGTTTGGATTCGGTAGCAAATATGCCGTCTTCGCTTTCCTCATTTTGTTCAAGTGATGTCCAATCTGGTCGTGCATTAATAATGGGGTAGTAAATATTCCTATTGCTGTGGATTTTACTACTGAGGTGGAGTATTATCCATGCACCGATGAGGAAGTTGACGAGGAACTCGAAATGAGTAAAGATTGGGTAAAAAACAATGTGACAAAACTTGCGTCAACAATCAGTGAAATTTTTACGGGTATTGATAATGGAAGAATTGAGCAAGCGTAGGATGCGTAATACCTAAAGATAATGGCATTGAACCTACGAGCTTTTTTATCGTTCCAACGCTCTGCGTGGGAACGATAAAAGATCAAAAAACTTGTGAGTCGATCTCGTAGGTTGGAGTCTTTTGGATTTAATTTTAGGATGATAAATATACTTTTATCATCTTCTATGGTTTTTTCAATCAACAGGTGGCGATTCTGGCGAACAAGATAGGGTATATCCACATACATACCTGGATCAGTGGCAATAACCTTTAAGAGCTTTCCAGTTTCCATCTTCATAAGAGTACGTTTGGTCAAAAGTTCTGGCAGGGGAGAGTTCCTCCCAGAAGTATCTAATGTTTGATCGAAAGAACCCATTTTGATTTTAAGATGCCTTCAATATCTTCTTCAAATACTGAACCAGATTTTTGAAGTGCTACACGCACAATTTTTTCATCCTTTTTCAAACTATCGTCAGCATATAGCAGTGTGAATAAATTTTCTTGGACTGCTGTTAATATAAAGTCTTTGTCTTTCTTCAAACTTTCAGCAAAATATAATGATACCCATTTATTGTGTTTGAAAAGTCTGCGGATTATAAATAAAAAGAATGTTTTCATATTGATTTTAATATCCATGTACTTAAATACTTTAAACCTGCCATGTTTTGGAAACCTGGCAGGTTTTTGGAAATTACTTTATGAAAAGTGTCTGTCTATCTCCATTGGGATAAATCAGCACAAAATCATTTTTCCCATCTCCATTGACATCAGTGATAGGCTGAATTTGCAACTTGCCGTCAACGGGTCAATGCCATTAAGCTAAGAGATATTGTAGGGTGGGTAGGGGCAATCCCTTGTGGTTGCCCGCGCAACATCGTTATGGGACGCCCAACCCACCATTGTTATAAATTTACGCCCGGATCTTCGTTTCAAAGGTTTGGTGGGT
>JSZA02000219.1 GCA_000785145.2 Candidatus Thiomargarita nelsonii | reverse complement strand
GTCGTTTTGTTTTGGTTTTGCCTTATCCTTTTTTAAAAATAATCCTTGTCGTTTTGGTTTTGACAAATCACTGCTAAAAAAACCTTAGTACAACGGATTTGGGGAATCAACGGATTAAACAATAAAAATTTTAAGCCCAAACTTAAAAAAAATCCGTTTATTCCCAAAATCCGTTGTACTAATGGGTGTTGTGTGGCCCTGAAGATAATATTTCCTTAAAAAAAAACAAAAAAAGACAAAAAAATACAAAAAAATAAAAAACAAAAAACAAAAAAACTAAAGTGTAAAAGTGATAAATAATAAAGGCTTATAGCCTGGCGAGCCGAAAGCCCACGCCGCCGCTGCGGTAAGTCGGCCTCCTGACGAAGCGGAAAGCCGATCGCATCCCCGCCGAGCCGCCGCCCCACGAGCCGCCGCGCAAGGACAAACGGTTGTTTTTATTCGACTTTTTAGCACAACGCTGCTCTTGACCACTATATTTACTTTCATATTGAGAGCATGTCCATTCCCAGACATTGCCCAAGATGTCGTACAACTTAAAAGGATTAGCGGCAAAAGAACCTACCGGAGCGGTATATCTAAAACTGTCTTTACAAGAGCCATTTGAACAATTCGCTTTATTAGTGCCTATCTCATTTCCCCACCAATATTTGGTTTTTGTCCCCGCCCGCGCCGCATATTCCCATTCGGCTTCGGTTGGTAAACGATAGGTTTGACCAGTTTGCTGACTGAGCCATTCGGCATAAGCAGTCGCATCGTGCCAAGAAACATTGATCACCGGACGATTGTCACGTCCCCAGCCTTGATCATCTGGTTTTTTTCTACCCGTCGCTTCAGCAAACTTATCATATTCCGCAAACGTCACCTCATATTTACCCATAGCAAACCGCCCCACCGACACCTCATGCACCGGCTTTTCTCTATTCAAACCACCACCTTGAATGTCTCCCATTTTAAAAGAGCCCGCCGGAATCCACACCATCTCAGGACCAAAACCGCCATCCGCTAAACTATCACTCACGAAAATCTTTGCCATCCCTAAATTTGTTAGATTGTGAAGACTGATTTTTTAAGGCTTTCAATTGAGCCTGTCAATCTGCTTTTTCTCGCCGTTCTTTTTCAAGTTGAGCCTGTAAAATTTTTTCTTGCTCCGATTTAGGTTTTGCACAAGACACCAAACAAAAATCACCAATCAGAGAATTATAGACAGTTTGCATTAAACACAAAAACTACAAAATCAGAGCCACAAATAAAAAAATATTGACAAACCTGAACTATTTATAATACCATAGCCGCCGGACACTTAGGGAAGTGTCAAGAAGGCAGGTATTAGTGGTTCAGTCTGGAATGTTAGACTGGTAAAACCAAGACAAATAATTAGAAATTTTAGCTCCAAAATTTTTTTAATTATATCATAATTAAAGTCATAAGAATTATTTGTGACGTGGGGAGCTTGCCCCTTAAACATAACTGATTCTACTGATTTTTTGGTAGTTTTGGCGTTTTAAAGTAAGAGGAGGCACTTGTTTATTAGCAGTCTCCCAAGCCACTTGTTGTCGAGTTTTCTTAAATACCTGCTCTATGCTTAACCCCGCTTGTCGCATAAACTTTAATAAATGGCCGGTATATAGACCATTAGTACCCTTTTTGCCATCAGGCGCAGATCGGTGGGTAATAAATAGTTTTTACCCTCCACCTCTAAACCATGCCCGGCAAAGTAAAATAAACCCACTTGTCCTTTATCCATCAGCTTGAGTTTGAATTTGAGCACCTCATTTTCCATTTGATCAAAGCCCAGATTTTTTTTGTGGATCACCTCAAAGCCTAATTGTCTCAGCAATTGCGCCATATCCCGCGCATCGTTTTGAGGATTATTCAGGGGTTTAAAGCGGTATGCCCAATTGCCTATCACGAGGGCTATTTTTTTGCCGGTGTGGTTAGAGGTGTTTGTTGCATGAGATGGCGGCTCGTTGTTATAGGGCTCACGGCTCAGTGGAGAGTCGGACTCACAGGCGGTTAGGAAAAGTAGTACGAATAGCACTATTTTTGTTTTCATGTTGGTGGCTCCTTTGATATTAATTAACGTAACTACTCAGAGACTCGTTCCCACGCTCTGCGTGGGAATGCCTGTTTGCACCGCTCTGCGGTGCAGGACGCAGAGCGTCCAGCAAGGCATTCCCACGCAGAGCGTGGGAACGAGGAAAATCATCGTTAAGGTTTTGATTTTGACTTATCCTTTATTAAATCTAATCCTTGTAGTTTTGGTTTTGCCTTATCCCGTAAAAAAATCCCTGTAGTTAATGTAAAGGATAAAAAAACCTTAGTACAACGGATATGGGGAATAAATAACAAAGGGTTATCGCCTGGCGAGCCGCACACCCAGGAAGGCGAAGCGCTGAGTCGGCCTCCCGACGATGCGGTAAGCCGAGCGCATCCTCGTCCCTGCGTTGTCCCACGAGCCGCCGCGCAAGGACAAATTGTTGTTTTCATTAACATTTTTTGCACAACGCTGCTCTTGACCACTATATTTACTTTCATATTCAGAGCAGGTCCATTCCCATAAATTTCCCAACATGTCATATAAACCAAATTTATTTGGCTTAAATTGACCCACTGGTGCCGTTTGGGCATAACCATCGGTGCAATTCTGATGCGTCCAACTAAATCCGTTTTCTTTTTTTGAGGTATTATCATGGACATTAGCATAACCACACGCCTTATCTGGATCATTACCCCAATAACGAGCCGTTTCGGTCCCCGCCCGCGCCGAATATTCCCATTGGGCTTCGGTTGGTAAACGATAGATTTGACCCGTTTGCTGACTGAGCCATTCGGCATAAGCTACCCCATCATTCCAACTCACACATGTCACTGGATGCTTATCTGACTGGGAAAATTTCGGATCACGCCAATTAACACCTTTAACCAAACTCCAACCCTGAGAATAACTATAACAACTCCCTTGTTTTTCCGCATCCGTCCTATACCCCGTCGCCTTCACAAACCGCTTAAATTCACCCACCGTCACCTCATATTTACCCATAGCAAACCGCCCCACCGACACCTGATGCACCGGTTGCTCATTACCATAAGCACCACCCATACGAAATGAGCCCGCCGGAATCCACACCATCTCAGGGCCAAAACCGCCATCAGCTAAACGATCACGAAAAACTTTAGCAGGCGCAGAATTGTTATCGGATGATCGGCTCGGTGGAGAGTCGGCCTCACAGGCAGTTAGAGAAAGTAGTAGGAGTGGTAGTAGCACTCCCCAGATTTTTGTTTTCATGTTGGTGGCTCCTTTAATATTAGGGATAAGTCAAAATCGATACGGCAAGGATTTCTAAATAATTTAAGGTGGATACGCTGGAGCGATATCCACCCTACATGATGCTTATAATATGGACAAGTCTATTAAATATAATCCTTGTCGTTTTGGTTTTTGTTTTGACTTATCCTTTATTCAATTTTAGCTTAGGATCGTGACTAACGGGTCAATGCCATTAAGTTAAGAGATATTGTAGGGTGGGTAGAGCGATAGCGAAACCCACCATTGTTATAAATTTCAACGAGTTGGTGGGTGCAGCGAAGCTCTACCCACCCTACAAAAAATCCTTAACTTAATGGCATTGGACTAACGGGTACAGTAATCAAATTTAATCCAGCAGCTTGAAGATGCTCAAAATCTTTGACATTATGTGTGACAAGTGGTGTATCATGGCGTAGGGCTGTCGCTGCAATCCAAGCATCATTAGATGGCATCGGACGTCCTTTAGTGGAAGATATTTTCGCCCAGTACCAGCACGTTTCATCATCACATGACAAGATGACATAATTTTTAAGCATATTTTCGAGTAGCTGCATTTAGGGGCGATATTGTTGGGCGAGAGAATGGTTTTTCAGTATATACGAAACCACGCAGGTATCGACAACCAGTTTATTCGTCATGCTGAAGAGTGTTTTCATGTCGCCAACGTATTACGGTTTCTTCAAAATTATCATTGACCTCATCTTCAGGCCATCCGCCGAGTAATGCATCAAAATTTTTAATGGGCTGCACACCTTGCATTAAGGCAATTTCTTCAAACGTTTTCGATTGCCAGAAAGATTCATGGCTAGGCAAGCTGCCAGCCGATTGAGAATATTTAGACATTTTCATGTTAGTGGCTCCTTTAAAATAAACGAATTTAAATCAAAGTTAAAAAATCGAGTTTCCTTGATTTTGACTTATCCTTTCTTAAATATAATCCTTGTAGTTTTGTTTTGACTTATCCCGTAAAAAAATCCCTGTCGTTAATGTAAAGGATAAAAAAAACCTTAGTACAACGGATTTGCGGAATCAACGGATTAAAAAACCTTAGTACAACGGATTTACTTCGTTACCCGAGGATGGGGAATCAACGGATTAAACAACAAAAATTTTAACCCAAAAATTTCCTTAAAAAAATCCGTTTATTCCGCAAATCCGTTGTACTAATGGGTGTTGTGTGGCCCAGAAGATAATATTTCCTTAAAAAAAAATAAAAAAACACAAAAAAAACACAAAAAAATAAAAAATCAAAAAACAAAAATCAAAAAAACTAAAGTGTAAAAGAGATAAATAACAAAGCCTTATAGCCTGGCGAGCCGAAAGCCCACATCGTCGTAGCGGTAAGGCGGCCACCCGTCGTAGCGGTTAGCCGATCGCATCCACGACGGGCCGCTGTACCACGAGCCGCCGCGCAAGGAAAAACGGTTGTTTTCATTAACATTTTTTGCACAACGCTGCTCTTTACCACCATATTTATTTTCATATTGAGAGCATGTCCATTCCCATAAATTTCCCAACATGTCATATAAGCCAAATTTATTTTGCTTAAATTGACCCACTGGTGCTGTTTGAGCATAACCATCGGTGCAATTATGATGCGCCCAACTAAATCCGTTTTCTTTTTTTGAGGTATTATCATGGACATTAGCATAACCACACGCCTTATCTGGATCATTGCCCCAATAACGAGCCGTTTCAGTCCCCGCCCGCGCCGCATATTCCCACTCGGCTTCGGTTGGTAAACGATAGGTTTGACCAGTTTGCTCACTGAGCCATTCGGCATAAGCAACCCCATCATTCCAACTCACACATGCCACCGGATGCTTATCTGATTGAGAAAAATTAGGATTACGCCAGTTGGCACCTTTCACCTGTCCCCAATTATTATCATCCCAAGTCCAACAACTTCCCTTTTTCTCAGCATCCGTCTTATACCCCGTCGCTTTCACAAACCGCTTAAATTCACTCACCGTCACCTCATATTGACCCATAGCAAACCGCCCCACCGACACCTCATGCACCGGTTGCTCATCACCATATCCACCACCCTGAATATCACCCATACGAAATGAGCCCGCAGGAATCCACACCATTTTCGGGCCAAAACCGCCATCCGCTAAACGATCACGAAAATCTTTGCCATCCCTAAATGATTGTGAAGGTTGATTTTTTAAGGCTTCCAATTGAGCTTGTAAATCTGCTTTTTCTCGCCGTTCTTTTTCAAATTTTCGCCGTTCTTGCTCAAATTTTCGCTGTTCTTTATCAAGTTGAGCCTGTAAAATTTTTACTTGCTCCGACTTAGGTTTGGCACAAGACACCAAACAAAAATCACCAATCAGAGAATTAGAGACCCAAGGTACTTGTTGTTCCTTTTTATTACGAGTATCCCAAGCCACTTGTTGTCGAGTCTTTTTAAACACCTCTTCTATGCTTAATCCCGTTTGTCGCATAAACTTTAATAAATGGCCTGTGTATAAACCATTACTACCCTTTTTCCCATCTGAAGCTGTTTTATTAGAGCCAGTGGCAAAACCAATAATAGTACCCTTGGCGGCACTCATGGCGGCTAAACCGTTTTCTTCACTGGGTGAGCGGAAATATGGTCGCGGAAATTTGCGACAGGCATCCAATATCACAATATTGACTTCGCTGCCCGAGTGCTCCATCACATTAACCACCCATTGGGCTCGGATGGGGTTTTCTTTAACTAATTCGGTCTCCGGCACACGCAGATCGGTTGGTAATAAATAGTTTTCTTTTTGCACCTCTAAACCATGTCCAGCAAAGTAAAATAAACCCACTTGCCCTTTTTCCTCCATGAGCTTAACTTTAAATTTGATCACCTCATCTTGCATATCTTCAAAGCCCAGATTTTCCTTGTGGATCACCTCAAAGCCTAATTGTCTCAGCAATTGCGCCATCTCCCGCGCATCGTTTTGAGGATTATTCAGGGGTTTAAAGCGGTATGCCCAATTGCCTATCACTAGGGCAATTTTTTTGCCTGTGTGGGTGTTAGTCGCACGATATGGAGCATCGTTGTCTGATGGTCCTCTGCTGAGTGGTGAGTTGGACTCACAGGCGATTAGGGAGAGTAGTAGGAGTGATAGTAGCACTCCCCAGATTTTTGATTTCATGTTGGTGGCTCCTTTGATATTAATTAACGTAACTACTCAGTTCCTCGTTCCCTTAGCGAAGCGCTTATCGAGCCGACACAAGTCCATTTACGATATTTTGTAGGGTGCGTCCTACGCACCCTGACGCTCAATGCGGTGCGTAGGACGCACCCTACAAATATACATTTATTTCAAATACTTAAATATTTATGTATAAGAGAGTGCGCTCTGCGTGGGAACGAGGAAAATCATCGTTAAGGTTTTGATTTTGACTTATCCTTTATTAAATCTAATCCTTGTCGTTTTGTTTTGATTTGGTTTTGACTTATCCCTGCTAAAAAATTGGCTGTCGTTATTGTTTTGATTTTGCGGCTTAAATCTTAAGCTTAGCCCATTTTATAAAGCGGCATCCTTTCCCATTTGGAATAGATTTGTTCAAGCAAACTTCTCAGTTCTTCCGCGATTTCAAAAGGCGGATTGCCTGACAGTGCAATGGCTATGAGACGTTCTGCCTCTCGATATTCTTCACACTGTAAGGCTAAAGAGGCCGCACTACGATAGAATACGGAGCGAGTCGGTTCGTCCTTAATATTTTTTTTAAAAAAACTAGCCGTTTTTTTTTCTTTTTCAAACGCTTGTCGAAATAAATGGTGAGCGGTTTCCAACTCACCTTTGTACTTTGCCATCAGCGCATTCTCGGCCATATCCATGGCTTGTCGGTGTAATTCTTGAATTCTAATCATTTTAAAACTACCTGTGCCGTTGGTTGACTAAATTCTACAATAACAATATAAGCTGGCAATATGCCATGAGAGCGTGTCGTTTGCTTTAACTTGATGTTTAATCTACTTTTAATCCTTGATTGATTCCCTTCGCGTATTCCAGAAACTTCTAAACGTGCTTTCTTGCGGAAAAAAAGAGCATTTTTATCGCCTAACCAATAATCGATCCCGGTGCCTTTAAATGATCTTTCTATTATAGTGAAATTGGTGAGTTCACGAATGAGTAAAAATGCAATGGCATAAGCACCATGTTCGGTCGTGACTTCATAATCATTCCAGCAGCGGCGCATTTGCTCAGTCACTTCAGGCCAATACAACTTAAAACATCCCGTTAAATCACCAGTTACAGATAATTCAACGCCACACTTTTGCCCACTGTTTTCCAAGCAAATGGCACCTGCCTCAGCCAAACATGCCCCAAAAGCTGGTGTAATAGCAGGTAATCCCGCTGCAAGGTCTTGTAGCATAAGCCTTGGCGTAGCATCAGAATTCATGGTAGGCATAAGCTCAATTGTTTTCTTTTCCATTGGGGGATATCTATTAGAATTGTTGCGAAATAAAAAAACCATAAATAACTACATATATCTTATGTAAGCAGGGATAATTCCAAGTTAAAATGTTCCTAAAATCGAGTTTCCTTGATTTTGACTTATCCTTTATTAAATATAATCCTTGTAGTTTTGATTTTGACTTATCCTTTATTCAGTGGTTTCGGGAAATCCGCTCCGCTCCATTCCCGAAACAACGAAAAATAATCCTTGTCGTTTTGTTTAGGATCACCTCAAATAATAACTCACCCGACTCACACACCCGTCGCAACTTAACAAACGATCACGTATCACAATAAATTGCTTGCCAGCTTCGTTGATCTCATAAACAGCGGTTGCTTTCTGTTCAGACACCGGATCATAAACGATGTCAGAGATGTCTCGGCTTAACACCTCATCCTCAAAGGCACGAGAAGCCACCATTTCACTCGCCGGCGTTTTGATGGAGCGAGCCTGTAAAATTTCGCTGTATCGACTTTCTAGTGAGGCATCTGGCACTTTGGACACTATAAAATAAAGCGTCTCTTTGCCAGCCGAGCCACCCAGACTAAACGCCTTGCCTTTTTTCGGGACATAATAATCCACACCGGGTAAAACCGGATTAAAATTGTTCACCACCTTGCCCTTAAAAGCTTGCATCGGAAAAATCCGATAAATATTACCCGATGAGCCCTTGGCAAAGATATAAACATAAGCGCGTTCTGACGGAGTAAAGACAATCTTTAAAAAATCTTTTTGCCGATATAAAACGGCACCATTTTTAAGCGTCTTGTAATTATCCCAACCGTTACGATAATATAAATACTTAATATCGACTTGGATGGGCGCCGCGAAAGATAAATGGTTTATGCCTACGCATAAAGCTATTATTTGGAATAATTTAAACATAATGCGCCTCATTAGTTATCTACAACATTAATATATCATGATTAGCATAAAATTTGAAAAAGCATCCGCTTGGCTAGCGTTTATTATCGGCATAGTCGTCGGCATAGTCGTCGGATTTTTGGCACAGCCTTATGTCATGGAAACCTTCAACAAATCACTGTATGCGGTTGAAAATAAAGTATTAAAAGAAACAAATGAGCAATTAGAACAACAAATATCGACATTGACGACGCAGAGCGTCGAGGCAGGCATTCCCACGCAGAGCGTGGGAACGAGAAAGATTATCCTATCAAACTGTGAAAAGGCAGAGCCTCAGCATATTGCTTGTCAATTTATAATAAACCAAGCTTATGATTTTATAATCATTTATGCCTATGGTACCGTGCTGAAAGCGCAACAAAATGTGATAGGCTATGCTGATGCCGTTCAAGCAACGGAAGTCTCTACCCTCAAAACGGAAGACGGAGAAATCAGTAGTTGGAAATTATTGACACCCAGCGCATTGACGGTTCGATTCTCGATGCCAACCGACGTGGCAGCCGATTCTGTTGAATTGTTTGTTAAAATAGGACAGGGAGATGCAACCACGGTTAAATTTTTGGACGTCTCGTCCAGATAAAGTATTCCACAATCAGGAGTGATTTTATGTCCAAGCAAATTCTTACATTCCAAGAAGCTTTAGAAATAGTTGAATTATTACCCGAATTTCAACAAGAGAACCTGCTGGATATTATTCGACGCCGGTTAATAGCACGTAAACAACAATTGCTCACCAAACGCATTAAAGAAGGCAGACAAGAATATGCCAGAGGCGAAGTTAGAAAAGGTAGCGTGGCTGAACTTATGAAGGAGCTTTCTGAATGAGGACACTTATTTGGGGAAAAAGCTTTGTAAAGGCTTTCAAACGGATTACCAAAAGGCATCCGACGCTACGCAACAATGCCATTAAGTTAAGGGCAACCACAAGGGATTGCCCCTACGGAAAATGCCGTTTTTGTAGGGGCAATCCTTTATGGTTGCCCCTTAACTTAATGGCATTGACGCTACGCAATGAGATTGAAGAAACTTTATGGCAACTGGCTGAAGAACCTTTTGCACCCTCGTTACTTACCCAGAAAATCAAGGAAAAATTATCCGATTTATGGGCATGTCGTGTTGGATATGATATGAGGAGAATATTTGATGATATTCTCTTGCTTGAAATTGGGACACATGATGAAGTGTATTAAAAAAAAATACAGCTAGTACAACGTCAAGGTTGTTTTTATGAGTAATGTAGGGTGCGTCCTACGCACAACAATGCCATTGGCGTAGGGGCGGGCAACCACAAGGGATTGCCCCTACACCCGCCCCTACGAGAAATCACGGTTTG
>JSZA02000210.1 GCA_000785145.2 Candidatus Thiomargarita nelsonii | reverse complement strand
TCACATAAGTTATTGGGGTTGGAGTACAAAGCTTTAGCTTTGTCAGACAGTACAAAGCTAAAGCTTTGTACTCCATTATATAAATCAACTATTCGTGCTTTAATTGATTTAAGTCATTTTTATCCGTTATCATTCATAAAATTAATGATATAATAACAAAAAACATTTATAGGAATGATAATAAAAATTAATTAATTTAAATCAACAATTTATAGAGGCGTTGTGAGCCATGAGATATTTTTGAAAAAATTAATAATTATTTATTCTTCATAGACTTATGAATGACACTTCTTTTAAATTATAAAGTGACAAAAATAGAAAAATATTTTGCAATTTATCTTTGAATATGATTCAATTTGCCTTGACAAAATCACTGGGTTTGTTGCGATGTAGTAGCAAAGCTGAGTGCTCTTTGTTGAACGTCACTTTTTTAACTAGGAGTTAATTAATGAAATATAAATTGCTTGGTTTCTTTCCTGTATTGGTTGTTCTATGGTTGCCTGCATTTTGCCTATCGGCTGATTTAACCCTCACCGACTTGAAGGCTGAGTATCTCAGTGGTGAGAGCATATCCTTCAAAGTGGAAACGTCCCTGCCGGGTGAAACGATTGATTTATGGCTTGCGATGTTCACCCCCTCTGGCGAACTACAATACATAACCGGTTCGCCCACTAATCCCTCCTTTGGTACAACGATGCAACCGGTTGTTAAAGGCTTCACATCGACAGACATCACATTTGAAATAGCCACCGACAGACTAGGTGGTGGCGGTTATACGTTTTATGCCCTCTATGTGATACCAAGTGCTGAACCCTACACAACAATTGACCAGTTATTAGACGCAGCTAATGCACGTTCTAATTTAGCTTATGCACAAACGACTCTCATAACACCTGCCTCTTTGACGCAAGCCGAGTTTGAACAAGGTAAACAGATTTACTTTGAGCGTTGCGCTGGTTGTCACGGAGTGCTGCGTAAGGGCGCTACCGGTAAAGCGATAACACCCGATATTACTTTGAGGCTAGACCTAGATTATCTCGTGTCTATTATTACCAATGGTACATCGGCCGGCATGCAGAAAAGTAGTGGGACAGGATAGCGATGGCAAGCCAAAACTACTTGATGGTGAACAAATCGAACTGCGTTACTCAGCCGTGACAGATCGTAGAGGTTCTATCAATTCCAACAGCATATCCAAAACCGATTTTTGGGAATATTCCCAAGGTTTGTTTGGAATGGATTTATCATCCGGAGAAGGATTAACAGGCTTTTTTATGCAGGCGGATAAACCAGACGCACAACAGCTACACTACAACACCAAAAATGATTGGTTTAATGCTGACGGAATTCCTATCACACCAACAGTTGACTTTATACACCAAAATAACTAAAATAGCTAAAAAACTACAAAATAAAACTGATTAATATGTGATGTGGAAATCAACCGGTTTTTTAGCTAACAAATATTCCGTAACAAATGAAACGATCCAAAATTGGATCAAGGATGGTAAATTTAACGATGTCAAAAAGCTCTCTGATGTTGCCAGCGGATTTAACCAAAATAGACGCGGATATAAAACCTTTTTGGAACTCGCTATCAACGGCAATTCATTGCACCTTGTGGCAACCACATCAGATAGAATCACCAGAACTGGTTTTGCCCTTATTAAATGGATCATCGAACTATCGGGTGGGCGAGTCGAACTTTTGGAAGAATCAGATCATTCCGAACAATTACGCAACGAAGTTACGTTACTTCGTTTCGATACCAAAACACTTATCGCTTTCATTACCAGCTTCATCAACTCCCACTACGGCAACAGAAGGTCAGCGAAGCTCAAACGAAGCGCAAATCGACGTAACAACAGCTAAAAAGATTAGAATTTATCCTGAAAATGAAACCTTGTGGTTTGCTTCTTTGAATCTTTATCGTCGAGCATACAACTTGTCGATTGAATTCCTGAGAAAAGGTCGTAAGCCCACCAGTGAATTCAGAACCCAGATTTGTGATTGGTGCAAATTAGAGTGTGAAGAACATTACATAACTTACAACAGCAACCTTATCCAGGCTGCCTATCGCAAAGCGTGTGACACATGCACAGCTGTAATTAAAAAAAGGATCAAGGGTGAAAAGGCAGAGATGTCTTTTATGTCAAGAAATGCGCCTCCGCAATATTTTGTGGTTCCTAGACTCTCAGCAAATAAGCAAATTTTCCCGAGAATATTAAAGGGTTGTAAATGGACAGAGCCGGTGCCATCAGAAGCTAAAGGCAAAACGGTTGTCGTGACTTACACGAATGGTCAATGGTTTGCCAGTGTGAATTTCAATCAGTCAATAGAGCCAACCAAAAGTGAGGCTTTGTCCGTTGTTGCCCTTGATCCTGGTGTCAGAACGTTTCAAACCTCCTTTAGTGGAGAAGACGCTGTAAGTTATGGTGATGGTTTTGTAAATAACCGGCTAGCACCACTTATGTTGGAACTCGATCACCTTCTATCTAAACGCGATAAGCTTCACTGCGAAGATAAGTCTAAACAATGGGTTAAGAATAGATTAAAAAATATTAACCGAAGAATTCATAGGGTGAGAGGTAAACAACAAAACCTAGTAGCCGATTTGCATAGACGTGTTGCTTATGATTTGGTTTCAAGTCATGATGTGATTTTATTACCAACTTTTGAAACCAAGCAAATGGTGAAGAAAAGTAATGAGACACGAAAACGATTTCTAAGACGCAAAACTGTCAGAGGAATGCTTGGATTAGCTCACTACAAGTTTAAACAAACTTTGAAGTGGATGGCTAAAAAATATGGCAAATCTGTGATAGATGTTAATGAATCTTATACTTCTAAAACCTTGTGGGATGGTTCTATGCTTAAAAACTTGGGCGGGAAAGCTTCAATTCTTTACCGAGGAAAAAGAGTAAACCGAGATATACATGGTGCTCGAAATATTTTGATTCGGTTTTTGACAAAGGTGATAGATGCTTTATCACCCAAGGGAGCTTACCCCTTAAACATAACTAAAGCTGGATTTTGTGGTTTTGGCGTTTTAAAGTAAGAGATGATGTCGGACAAACCAATCCTTATCCCATGTTACGGGTAAATGCTTATGATAAAAAAACGGGAGGATTATTAGGTGCAACTGATGTCGTATTACCCGTTAGTACGGAAGCTAATTGCAACTCTTGTCATGCCACCGGAGAACTAGCGGCTAATAATCCCGCCATTACTTGGACAAGTAATGATGATCCAGATGTACAAGCTCAAACAGACGATTTGGTGAAGTTAGAAGTGCAAGCTCAAAAAAATGTTTTAGTGTCGCATGATGAAAAACATGGTACCAATTTACAAAACAGCACACCAGTACTCTGTGCCGCTTGCCATTATTCAGCCGCACTGGACCTAACTGGGGACGGTCCTCAAGGAGAACAAAAGAACTCAGCCACTTCTTCCAAAGTGATGCACGAACATCATGGTAAACAGCTTGATGCCAATGGAAAACCCGTCTTTCCAAGTGATGCACCAGTGGAACAAACTTGTTATCAATGCCACCCGGGTAAAATTACTCAATGCCAACGTGGCGCAATGAAAACGGTAGGCTTAGAATGTAATTCTTGTCATGGCGATATGCTGGCAGTGGGAGGAAAATTTCCATTGCAAAAAGATGGCAGTATTGATGGCACCCATGATGGTAAGACACGTCGTCCTTGGATTGATATGCCACGTTGCCAATCCTGTCATACGGGTGATGCGAGGCGTCATTTGACCGGAGAAGGCTTGGAATTTTATGAAGACGGCATCCGTCTCGTGCAAGCTTACAAAACCGGTGACAAATCAGCTTCACCATTACTTGCTAAAAACAAACGTTTTGCTGAAAATGAAAATACCTTGTACCGTAATAGTAAAGGACATAGCGGAGTAGCTTGTGAAGGTTGTCATGGTAGCCCCCATGCGATCTGGCCTAATGCTGATATTAACGCCAACGATAATTTGGCGGCACTCCAGTTGCAGGGGCATGTTGGTACGGTTATCGAATGTGATACTTGCCATACGCCGGGCAGTTTACAGATGACAATTGAAGGTCCACATGGCTTGCATAATGTCAACGATCCGGAATGGACAGAGGACAAGCATAGAAACTTTTACATGCTGGACCCTAATGGTTGTAAAGCCTGTCATGGCGAAAATTTAGAAGGAACGGCTTTATCTAAAGTGGCAGCGGCGCGAACCTTCACTGTAGAAGATGGCACCGTGACTTTGGAAAAAGGACAAAAAGTCAGTTGTGATTTGTGCCATGAAAAACCTAACTGATGTGCTCATCGAGCCGCCCAAGATAAATCTTGGACTCCGGAGCTAAGGAGTCAATGCCATTGGCGTAGGGGCAATCCCTTGTGGTTGCCCGCCCCTACAAAGGACCGCATTTTATGTTTCCGAGGCAAAAGTTTTCGCGCAGCGAAAACTTTTGCCTCGGAAGGCAATCCTTTATGGTTGCCCTTAACGAAGCAATGCCATTAAGTTAAGCTCATGTAGGGTGGATTAAGCGGTAGCGTATCCACCTTAATTTATATATTAATCATGTGGATACACTCCGTTTAATCCACCCTACATGTATGGTTTTAGGCTTAACTTAATGGCATTGCCTTAACGAAGGTGGCATTGAGCTAAGGAGTCCATTTGAAGGTTTTATTCGTTGTTTGCCATTAATTGTACTCAGACGAGTTGAAAAATGATTGATAAAAAAATATATATAAATTAATGTATTAAAGAAAAAATAGGTGCGTAGGACGCACCCTACATTGAACCATCGATTATGATATTCTACAAATATTTTGGCTTTTTGGCATTTTTTTTACATTTTTTTTCATCAACGAAGAGATAATGGATAAATTCAAAACCACACTTGAAGCTTTTCTTAATAAAGAGATAAAGCATAAAGAGTTAACTGTGCAACTTGAACAGTTGTTAGAACAAAATCCTGAGAGTTCTACTCAATTACTTTCTGATCTGACAAACTGGCATAAAGCAGGAAACCTACCTCAAGAGATTTATATAGCACTCAAATTCCAGATTGAGCAGTTTGACGAAATAAATCAAACAAAAATTACTTTAATGGGTAAGCCGCGAACCATTCTGCCTAGCAACCCTACTAATCATTCGACGTTCACCAGTCAATCTACTTGGTCGATTTTCCAAGAGGTGAATGGTGAAGAAGCCGTTATCGAGTCAGGTATGGTTGTCCGAAATACTTATCGTTTGATAAAACAGATTGGTAGAGGTGGCATGAGTGTTGTATGGAAAGCCATTAGCTTGGTTCAGGAGGCAGGAGACTCACGTAAGCCTTATGTTGCAATCAAGTTTTTAAGTAAAGAATTCAAGCAACATCCAGATGCGCTTAAAGCATTGGTACGTGAATTTGCTCGCTATGAAAAGTTAAGTCATCCTAATATTGTCCGTGCTTATGAATTAAATCATATGAGCGGTACCGTTTTCATGGCAATGGAATTTCTGAGCGGTATTTCATTAAAACCGTTTATTAGAAGTCACCCAAATGGTATGCCCATTGAGGAGGCAAAACCGATCATTCTGGGAATGGGCAAAGCACTGTCATTCGCTCATAAAGAGGGAATTGCCCATTTAGACTTTAAACCGGACAATGTCTTTTATGAGCCAGAGCAAAAGCTTGTTAAGATTATTGATTTTGGGATTGCTCGGCTGATAAAAGAAACTGAGCGGATGGAAACTAAATTTGATCCGGGTGACTTAAAGGCACATACTGAAGCTTATGCCAGTCGTGAAATGTTATTGGGTTCCGAACAGCCTACCTCTACTGATGATATTTATGCTTTAGCTTGCGTAACTTATGAGTTATTGTCCGGAAAACATCCCTTTGACAAGAAAACCGCCCTCAAGGCTGAATTAGAGAAGTTGTCTCCAAAACCAATTCACGGGTTGAGTAAAAAACAAAATAAGGCACTATTACGTGCTTTAACTTTTTATCGGAAAAAGAGAACACCAACGGTTGATCAATTTTTGGCTGGGCTTTTCCCAGAGAAAAAGAAGTCCACTGGTTTAATTGTTGGCGTGAGTGCCATTGTTTTGCTGCTGCTTGCTATCCTTGGGGGCATTACTTGGAAATGGACATATGTACCAACTCCTAAAGAGCAAGCGAAAGAAGTTTTCCTAGAAGCACCGCATTTAACCGAATACAAACGTCTTAAACAAGAGGAAGATGCTAGAAAGAAAGCAGAAATAGAGCAAGCGAGGCAGATAGCTGAACAAGAAGCGGAACGTATGCGTATAGCCGCACAAGCTAAAATAGCGGGCTTACTGCCACAATGCCAAACACATTTTGATGCGCTGCGTTTTACTACCGGTATTGGAGGGACGGCATTTGATTGTTATCAAGAAGTTTTGAGTTTATATCCAAACAATCCCGATGCTAAAACGGGTTTAAAAGCCATAGAAAAAAGTTATGTGATGCTGGTTGAAAATGCAATACGCAGAGGAATCAAAAGTCGGGCAGAAAAATTTTTAGCTCGCTTAGAGAAAGTGAACCCGAATTCCTCCGATTTACTTTACTTCAAACAGCGTCTATATCCTAATCAGGTATTTCAAGTAAAAGTACAGGGTGGATATGACTTGCTGCCTTCAAAAATTGAGCGTGGTAAACAAATTTACTTTGATCGTTGTGCAAGTTGCCACGGCGTCTTGCGTAAAGGCGGAGTGGGAAGTGCGCTTATCCCTTCTATTACTAGAAAAAAAGGCACTGAAAATCTCAAGGGAAGTATTCAATTTTCACATGCGCTGAATTTTGGGGATGATTTGAACGAGCAAGACCTTGATATAGTTGCTCGTTACATACAACATGAACCCAGCGAGCCACCGGAATATGGCATGGAAAAAATTAATGCCAGTTGGGAGGTTATTATTCCCCCTGAATTGCGTCCGACTCAAAAGATGAACAATTACGATCTTGATAACCTGTTTGCCGTTCATCTACGTGATGTGTCTAAAGTGGCTTTGATTGATGGTGCTACCAAAAAAATCATCTATATTATTGATGCCGGTAACGCCGTACACATTTCCCGTCTTTCTGCATCTGGGCGCTATATGTATATCATTGCGCGAGATGGTCAGCTAAATCTCGTAGATTTATGGTCGGAAATTCCAGACACAGTTGCTGAGACTAAAACGTGCGTAGATGCACGCTCTGTGGATAGCTCCAAATACCCAGGTTGGCAAGACAAATATGTCATTGTCGGTTGTTATTGGCCATCTCAATACGTCATTCTGGATGGCAAGACGTTGGAGCCTTTGCGGGTGGAAAGTACTCGTGACATAGCTGTCAACACTCATGAATATCGTAGAGAAGCGCGTGTTGCCAAGGTTATAGGCTCTTATCAGCGGCCTGAATTCCTTGTTAATGTGAAGGAGACTGGTTATGTTTTGTTGGTCAATTATCAGAATTTGACTAATTTAAAGGTCAATAAGGTGGCTGCTGCACCTTTTTTGCATACTGGGGGTTGGGATTCAACAAAGCGGTATTTTCTAACCACTACCACTGATAAGTTTAACAAGATTGTTGTCATAGATGCTAAGCTAGGTAAGTTGAGTAAGATAATTAACGTGGGTTTAAAACCTCATTCTGGGCGAGGTGCGAATTTTGTTGATCCAGAGTTTGGTCCTGTGTGGGCGACTAGCCATTTGGGTGATGCCAATATAACGCTTATCGGTACTGATCCCGAAAATCATCCGAGATCGGCTTGGAAGGTAGTACGGACGCTGTTTAATAAAGCGAAAGGTTCTTTGTTTATTAAGACTCACCCGCGTTCTAAAAATCTCTATGTGGATACCGTCTTAAATCCAAAGGAAAAATTCAGACGTACTGCTGTTGTTTTTGATATTAATAATCTAGACGATGGCTATGAAGTATTACCGATTGCGGAATGGGCTGGACTTGAAGGTGGGGAACAGCGGGTTGTACAACCAGAGTACAATGCTAGGGGTGATGAAGTTTGGTTTTCAGTTTGGAATAACGTAAATAGCCAGTCTGCTATTGTGATTGTAGATGATAAGACTCGTCAGCTGAAACATGTTATCAAAGATCCACGGTTAATTACGCCAACGGGTAAATTTAATTTTTATAATACTAGGAAAGATATTTATTAAGGGCAACCATAAAGGATTGCCCCTACAATTAGCAAATTTACTTGGCTGAGGCAGTGTACATTTCCACTGCCTTGTTCATTTGAATGAGCAGAGGTAAATTAAGTCTAGCCGCCTTCTGCAAAGCTTCTCTACTAACATTAACCTGATCCAAAATGGGCTTGTATTCCCCCCACAAATTCTTAACAACATTTAACTGTACCAGAATAGCTCTCTCACTGGTATTTCTAATAAGCCAATTCAGTGTTTCATCAAACAAGGCGACGGTTTTTGCCAACTTGACTTTGTGCCATTTGACAGCAAAACGTTTTGCCAGCAAGAGAAACTCCTTAGTCATTTTCTGCGTCAACATCCGTTGCCTGCCAGCCTTGTTTATAATCTCCGCCATTTTCGGCGCTAGGGTAGTATAACCGCTCCGCTTTTCGTACATGTTCACTGCTTTGTTCATGTGTCGTAGCAATGGCATATTTAGCCGAGCGATCTTTTGCAACACAGCTTTGGAGGTATCTCTATTCTCAAGTACCTTATTCACATTGTAATAGAATAGCTGCCACAAACGATTAACGACATGAAGTTGTTGTATAATCAGGACACTCTCTGTTTTGACTAAACCCAACTCTTTATCGCCGTTGAGCAATCCTTTTAGTGTCTTATCAAACAAAGCGGCGGACTTTTTGACATTGGCGAGGTTCGCTTTAACGTCAATGCCATTAGCGATGAGCAAGATTTCCTTAGTAATTTTTTGCGTGAGCATCCGTTGCTTGCCCGATAAGTTGATGATTATCCCCATTTCATGTTTAGTAGCAGCGTAAGTTGCTAAACTAAAAGTAAGGATTAGTGTGGAAACTAAAGTGAGTTTAAAATATTTCATGAGTATTTTGATTTTTTTTTCCTTGTTGGTATGTGTAAATGAAATGTCATTATCTCATCTAAAAAATAGTCATGTCAAATTTTTAAATGGACAGTTAGCATTAAACACCAAAACCACAAAATGAAAACCAATTAAAAAAGTTCTTGACAAACAAAAATGATTTGTAGTAGGATTCCACTTCCTAACTTAGGGAAGTTCAAGAAGGCAGGTATTATCGGTTCAGTATAAATATTCAATTTTATGTTAAAGTACTGCGTGAAACTCTGTGAGTGGGCAAAATATTATATGGAGGGCGTTCTGATAACTGATAGCCATCAGAGGCTTGCTCCTAGACCAAAAATTGGTTTTAATCTAGTAGCAAACTTGGCCTATTTTTCCTTTTTGTTTGAGGTAAGAAATATGGCAAATCAGTGAGGGATGTTAATGAATATTATACTTCTAAAACCTTGTGGGATGGTTCTATGCTTACCAACTTGAAAGGGAAAGCTTCAATTCTTTTCCAAGGAAAAAGAGTAAACCGAGATATACATGGCGCGAGAAATATTTTGATTCGGTTTTTAACCAAAGCGATAGAAGTTTTATCGCCCAAGGAAGCTTACTCCTGAAACATAACCAAAGCCGATTTTGTGGTTTTTGCGTTTTTAAGTAAGAGTTGTGCCATGAAAAACCTAATTGATGTGATTTGTTTTCGAGTTCCTACGCGCCGGCGCTCATCGAGCCGACACAAGTTTATTTTGAAGATAGGAGTCCAAAATTTATTTTGGACATTAGGAGGAAAAATAAGCCGGAATCATTCCCAAATCAATCCGCTCCTTTGGAATGCCCATTTCAATTAAATACATTGGTGAATCCGTTTATCTTGCTTCCATCCAACCCAAGTTGCTAGATAACGCTTTCGATTATCATCGCAAATCAACTCTATACTAGTACTTTGTCAAGCTTATATTAATGGGTTATTGGAGTACAAAGCTTTAGCTTTGTGCGTTGCTTGACAAAG
>JSZA02000208.1 GCA_000785145.2 Candidatus Thiomargarita nelsonii | reverse complement strand
GCCATTTAAAAACATTATGGCTTTCCAAAAGCGGAAAAACCACCGTTGATTCTAAATGGAGATGATTAATAAAATAAAGTGTCATAGGCTTAATGAAAACTTTATCAGCCGTCGTTTTGAGTCCAACACTGATTTTTTGACTGATATCGCCTAAAGTGCAAAGTGCATTCTTTTTCAGTTTTTCAATGAGTTGATGTTCTTTAGGTGCGTGAAATGTCCACACTGATTGTTTCATGCTTGGTAAAGCGGTTTCAAATTGTTCAATCTGAAAATAACGTTGTTGCCATTTTATACAGTCGCAACGGGTTTGTTGTTTCAACAAATCAAATAAATCATCCACTTTAAGGTATGTATTGGGTGGAGTTCTCATTTCTTGAATGGAAGTGTAAAGAAATGAGTTTGAAGCACTGACTTGTTTTTCCATGATTAATATCATAGGCAAAATCGCGGCTTCAAATAATTTTGTATCAGTCAGATTAAGAATTTCAATGAGATTATAATGTTCTAAAATGTAAGCTCTTAATGCTTTTGCGCCTTGAGTCGTTAAGAGTTTATTAGAGGTGATATAGCCTAATTGCCCTTCTGGCTTTAGCAAATAATGCCCTAATTCAATAAATAGTCCCGCTAAATCAAACCGTCCACGCGCTGTCTGATATCGTTCAACGTATTGAATACGGCGTTGTACATGTTGAATCCGAATATAAGGCGGATTTCCGATAACACAATCAAATCCGCCTTGGGCAAAAACAGTGGCAAAATTTTCTGGCCAATTGAATGTGTTATCAGATAGCAAGTTAATTTGAGCAAAGGAGTGAAGTAAAGCATCGCCTTGTTGAATAGAAAGTCTCACCCCTTTAACACCGATTAAATTCGCCTTTTTTTCCAATTGTTGTTTGGCTTCATGTATTGCGTTAGGTTCAATATCAACGCCATACAAATTATTTTCCAAAATATAGCGAATATCGTTAGCGTTTAATTTGCCAAACTGCTGTTGCCACAATGAACAAAGTAAGTCAAAAGCTTTGAGCAGAAATAGCCCTGATCCACAAGCCGGATCAAGTATTTTGATTTGACGCAACGCCACAAATTTATTTTTTTCCAAATAAGATAAGATCGTGTGACGGACAATATAATCAATCACACTATCTGGCGTATAGTGAATACCCAATAATTTACGTTGTTGTTCAGAATATTGGGTTTGATGATGACGGGCTGATTGTTCTATTTTCATATGTTGAGTCGTTGTGTTTTGTGATATTCTATCAAACTTTTGTACATCTTTTCAATCTAAAAAAAAATGCAACAATCCTACCTAGAAATCGACGGCGCGATGGGGGAAGGCGGTGGGCAGGTATTACGGACTGCCCTTTCCATCTGTACCGGTAAAGCTTTTCGCATCACCCAAATTCGGGCGGGGCGCAAAAAGCCGGGATTAAAACGCCAACACCGCTGTCCGTGCAGCTCGCTACAGTTAAAGCATATCCAACGCTATTTTGATACCTTCCTCTACCTGTTGCAAACTATCGGCTGAAAGTTTCCCTAATTTATGGACTAATTTATTTCTATCCAATGTGGTAATTTGGTGACACACGGCGATGCTATCATAGTTTAATCCGCCAGAACCTTGGGGTAAAAATACCACACTAGGGCCTCGTTTGGCTTGTGCGGTTGAAGTAGAAATCGGAATAACTATGATAGATTGCCATGTTGGGATTTGATTAAAGCCATCATGCGAAATAACAATAACAGGGCGTGGTTTTTTATCGCTTCTGATTTCAGCACCAGAACGCGGCTGTAAATTGGCGGTATAAATGTCTCCACGCTTCATTTGGTTTTTTCCTCTTCATCTAGGTTATTTAAGCATTCAATGCCAGCTTCTTCAAGTTGATAATCTATATCCATTTCTGTCCCAGCGTTTTGCCTAGCATAAGTTAGCACTGCGGCATGAATTTCTGTTTTTTTAGACAATCCTTGAGTGGGGCTGTCTATTTGCCATCCAAAGTTTTTGAAGCTTTGTTTGGCAATTGTGCCATTGGATTGTTGAGGTTGCTCATCAATAATCACAAAAATCTGATGATTTCCGGGAAGAATTTCTCGTGGTAATTGTAAGCTAAGGATTCTGTCCTCAGAAATCAGGAGACTCGTTTCGATTGCTCTCATGTTGTTTTCCTTTAATATAATTTTGTGATACTCTATTAATCTTTTGTACCTATCTAAAAATGCAACAATCCTACCTAGAAATCGACGGCGCGATGGGTGAAGGCGGTGGGCAGGTTCTACGGACAGCCCTAGCCTTATCCATCTGCACTGGCAAAGCTTTTCGCATCAGCCAAATTCGGGCGGGGCGCAAAAAGCCGGGATTACAACGCCAACATCTCACCGCAGTCCGTGCCGCCCGCGACATTTCCGGCGCAGAGCTTGAAGGGGATGAAATTGGCTCTACTACTTTGACTTTTGTTCCCAGTGGACTTTGGTCGGGAAATTATCATTTTGCCATCGGCACGGCTGGCAGCACGACTTTAGTATTACAAACGGTATTATATCCGCTTTTGCTGGCAGAGGGAGAGTCTCGTGTCACTTTAACGGGCGGTACGCACAATATCCACGCGCCCCCTTATGATTTTTTAGTTCAAGTTTTTTTGCCTATCCTGAATCGTATGGGACCACAAGTCACGGTAAGCCTTGATCGTTATGGTTTTTATCCCACCGGCGGCGGACAATTGACGGTTCATATCACGCCAACGCCTAAATTGAGCGGTATCAGTCTGATGGAACGTGGCAAAATAATAGCGCATCAAGCGAGGGCTCTGATCACGCGCATTCCTGAGCATGTGGCTTTACGTGAATTGGAACGTGTCGCCAAAAAGTTGAAATGGTCAGAAGACTGTTTACATCATTGTCCACTGTCACGCGATCAAGGGCAGGGTAATGTTTTGTTGTTGGAGGTGCAAAGCGAGCATATAACGGAAATTTTCACTGGCTTTGCTCAGCGCGGTGTACGGGCTGAGGCGGTGGCAGATGGGGCAATTAAAATGGCTAAAAGCTATCTCGCCAGTGAAGTGCCCGTCGGCGAATATTTAGCTGATCAATTATTGTTACCCTTGGCTTTGGCTGGCGAAGGCGAATTTATTACTCTCGCGCCCAGTCGCCATACTTTGACTAATATGCAAGTGATTCAGATGTTTCTTTCTGTGTCCTTCACTCAAAGCCAATTGAGACGCGATGCGTGGAAAATTCAGGTTGTCCAAGATAAATCTTGGACTCCAAAAGCGTTATAAAGAGAATTTAAATACTTAATCTTGAAAAGCCTTACCTAATTTTACGTTCTGCTGCTGGATAGCTTTTTTTTCAGAGGGTTCTTGAGCATTTGAGACTGGATAATCTGCCAACCAAAAATCGGCTAATTTGGGTGGCTTAACCACTGTCGGCGTTTTGTCCAACTCATTAAGCCAAAAATCGGCTAACTTAGCTTGTTGTTTAGGCGGTAATCGCTCAAAATGCGGCAAAGTCTCTTGAATAGCTTGTTTTTTCAAATCTTGCTGATTCGCCGACTGTTTTTCCGCTTGAAGATGAGCCAGTTGAGTTTGCATGGCTGCAAGCATTTTGTGCATCTCGATAACGCTTTTATGAGTATCACTCACCGTTTCTTCAACTTGAGTCAGTTGGCAAGAGATTTCTTGCATGGTTCGCTGAAATTCATTGCCCAAGGTTTGAATGGCATTTTGTAGTGCATTGAAACCTTGTGTTTGTTCTTGACTGATACGCTCCAACAGGGTAAAACTCAATGTCTGACTCAGTTGTTTATCATTCGCTATTTCATGGCGTAGAAAATATGCAAATGCCGCAATTAATAAAGGGGGACCATTTGGTGGGCGATATTGTAATAGTTCGCTTAATGCAAGAAATCCCTCCTTATCTAATTGTTTGGCACTCTCTTTTACTACTTGCCATGCGTTATCAATTAAGCTTTGCTGATCAGTAAAACGGTGAAAACTATTGCAATGTGTGGCAATTTCAGTACCACTTGCTTGCCAATCATTTTGGCTTTGTAATCGACGTAAATCAAGCAAACAGGTTTGCCGGAATTTTTGACTTTGTTGCATTAACACTTCGTCAATTTGACGGCTAAAGGCTTTGACTTGTTCGCTGGTTATCCATTGTTTTAACTTACTCTGAAGGGATGGTCCGATGATAGCGAATTCTAATGCTTGCCAAGATCGCTGATTAGCCATTTTTAGGGCGTTCGGCAATAGTTGGCTCGCATCGCTGAAATAATTTTCTATCGTTTGGGCAGAATCGGGCTCCATCACTTGGCGCAAGCCAAAACTAATAATCATAGTGATAGCACGCATAGTTTAATTTATCTGATTATAACGCTTTTGGGGGACAAAATAATTTCTCAAGCGAGATGTTTCGGGAAATCCGCGCAGCTCCATTCCCGAAACAACGAAAAAATAATTTCTCAAGCGAGATGTTTCGGGAAATCCGCGTAGCTCCATTCCCGAAACAACGAAATCATAGTGATAGCACGCATAGTTTAATTTATGGACTGGCGAATACGTTCTTGTCCAGCCACTTCAAGTTCAAAATAGTTCGATGTTTTGGGCATACGAAAAGAAACTCGCGCTGGTAATCCATCGGTAAAACGGGCAACGCGCTGACCCGTTTCGTCATAAATAGTCCCTTGAGGGGCAACGATCATGGATTCGTCAACCAGCTCAGCAAAAATTTCGGTGACTTCACGCATATCAGCGGCGATTTTATGATCCCAAATATCGACATGGGTGCCGGTTTCCAGATCATCCAATTCAATCATTTGGTTTTCATCAATCTGATTGCCGATGCCTATTAAAACCGCTTTCATGGGATTTATCCCGCCACTTTCTATGTCTTTAGCCAAGTCAATACAATAGCGTTTAACAGCATTAAGATCATCAAAGCGACCATCTGTGACAAAAATATACATGGCATTGGGGGCATTGACAAATCGTTCGACAAAATATTTTAAGGCAGGTAATAAGTGGGTGCCATTGCCAAATGTTGTCTTTTTAGGGCCTGTAATGCTTAATGATGGACACTCCTCTGCACGTACATCACCCAAGATTTCAATTTTATCTCCTTCACCACATGCCCAATAAATGACAGTTGTGCCACCATCGGCATCAAGGTTTTGTGCCAAATATTGAATAAAATGACGAGCTTCTGTTTGTACGACGTTTTCAGTATAATGCAAATAGCCTTTGGCAAGACTATCTTGAACGGCTTGGCTAGATAACATGAGATTTTTCATGCCATCTCGATTGACTTCTTCCGTCCAACCCCGTTGTTGATATTCTGTTAATATGTGTGCTGGCGGTTCACCTGTCATGGCTTTGCCATAGGCGGCTTCCATAGATGTACTGGCATCAAGTGCAATCCCCGTTTGCCATCCTTCTCCCACGGTTGGCATTAAAATGGTGAACATCACTTCTATATCTTTATCATCAACTGGACGATAGGATATTTTTCCAAAAACTGGATTTAAGGCTGAACTGGGCAACGTTATTCTATCATTTGTCATCATATTCTCCTGCAAGCGATTGTACAATCACCTGTCCAGCAATTTCGATAGTCACCGCCGATTCATGTTCATTCACGTAAAATTCCATTCGTTGTGGAATACCATCAACATAATTTTGTAAAAGCTGATGCTTTGAGTCGAGGATACGTGCGGTGCCTGGTAGGGTAATGCCAAAATCAACTTCATTCCAAATATCACTGAGTTGGTCCATATTACTGGCTAGTTTGCAATCCCATAAATCAATGCCATGATTAGTACCTAATTGTGTGCCATCAAACATGTCATCCAGTTCTTGCAATTGCTTTTCATCCGCCTCGCCAATGCCAATCATGATAAATTTACAGTGTTTGCGAGTGCCTGCGACAATTTCATTGCCTACCTCCATGGCGCGTTTTTTGATCTCCTCAAAATCTTCAAGGACGCCATCGCTAATAAACAATAAGATGGTCCAGTCAGCGTCTTTGAATTGGGAGAGAAAGTGATTGAGTGCTGGGAGCAATTTGGTACCGGTTCCCCAAACTTGTTGATTAGGACCATCAACTGGAATTTGGCTAGTTTGTGTACTATTAAATGTGCTGATTGGCTCAATTTCTCTCCCGCCCGTACCGACTGCCCAGTACAATAAGGAGACGGTACCATCTCCACTGTAGTCACAAATGTAACGACTGAGATGCCGTACAACAGGCTCCATGACGTTAGCACCGGGTTGTCGAAACAATTTAGGTATGTTGGCAGCAAACAATGACATCATAGAGGCGGAGCCGTCAATGGCAATGCCAACGCGCATGTTTTCTACTCGTTGATCAAGACGAATGTATATTTCTACTCGTTTTTTGCCTTGCTCAACGTGATATACATTAATTTTTCCAAATAAATCATTCGCTTTTTTTATCATAATATAACCTTAACTACATAGATCGTAGGATCGCGAAGGATAAGTCAAAACCGTTAACGACACGGATTGCATTTAATAAAGGATAAGTCAAAATATTCGGAGCGCAGAATAAAAATCACAGTTCAAACGTAGATATCGCTAGGCTCGATCTCAATATATCATAAGTCAGCAAATACTAGGCTCAATCAATTCGGATTGATTTATCCCTGTCGTTAAAATCGCCTAAAGAAATCCGATTTTTTGAAAAAATCGGATTTCTACGATTTGTCAGACAGAAGTTAGTTGTATTTAGCTAGACATAGTGGAAGCGACAGGAAACGATGACAATCTCTTCTTTGTCCACTTTATAAACCAAACGATGTTCATCGGTGATACGTCTTGACCATAATCCCTTTAACTCGTGTTTCAAGGATTCGGGTTCTCCCACTCCTTTCAAGGGTTCGCGCTCCATTTCCCCGAGGATTGCAACTATTTTTTGGTAGATATGTTTATCTTCAGTTGCCCAGCACTTGAAGTCTTTAAAACTATTTGGCAAAAAGGCTATTCGTTTCATATCATAGCTCCGTCAGGTAGATATAAATTTCCGGCTTTTTTAAATCTTTTAGGGCAGATGAGAGATATTTGCGGTTAGCCACGGTTGATAACAAATATTCAGTGGTGTTTTGTAGCCGCACAATCATACTGCCTTTTGCACCAACCGTTTTCTTGGGGTGCGCCTCCCTCAGAGTTTCTAGCAATATTTCCAACACGCCTTTGTCATTAACAATATCGGAATATTCATCCTCGCTTAGCTCATCGCTTTTTAAGCGTTTCTCATAAGATTGAATACGATATTCTACCGCTTCTATTAAAAAGTAGATTTCTCTTGTTGAGAATTTCATTTGAAATGTCCTCCGCCTGATTAATTTATTTTGGAAAAAAGACTTTCGGATTCTTTGAGGCATTTTAAATAATGCTTCAAAGGCATATCTATTTTAGGCGACCATAAATAATGACCGGAGCGATCATTTATGATGACCAGTTCATCGAAAATTGGCTGATTGGCTTTACAAGCATACCCATTTTTCTGAGTTTTCAAACTGTCAAAAGTTGATATTCCGCCAGGGCCTTCTTCTACCCAATTTTTGCGTCCGTATTTAGGCACCAATGCCATTAAGTTAAGGTATTTAGGAGTCCAAACTTTAGTTTGGGCGTCGGCTCATCCAAGATAAATCTTGGACTCCGAATACCACGATTGCGGGCATTTATCCTTAACTTAATGGCATTGATTTAGGCACCCATTCTGTTTGCTCTTTCAGAAAATAAGTGATGCTCAGGCTTGATATAATTTGTTCTATCTGATACGTCTTGTCTATTTCGTGTGCATAAAACACTTCAATATCTTTTGGAACTCTGGCATTATCAAGTCTAGGAACGGTGGCGTTACCAGCACGATAGAGCTTATTGGGCGTTTCTGTAAAAAGTGCTATATTTCCAGAGTTAGTATAAAGTTTTATTGGCGTTTCAACGAGATGAAAGCCGTTTTCTATGTAACTTATGATATTAAAATGTTGCGTTTGTTCAACATATTCTTTTTGCGTTAATAAGATACGATTATTGAGAATAAAATGATTCATAATAATTCACGAAAGTTGATGCTAGGGCTCTTTTGTCAATAAATATAAAATTCGTTGTCAGGTTGTACTCCTGAAAATTTTATAAACACGTCCTTGAACGACAGCCAATAGTGTAGTTAACGATTTTGACTTATCCCTGCGAAACCAGAAATCTACAGAGTCCCCACATATCACCCCTAAAAAACAAAAGTCAAAACAAAAACCGACAAGAGTAAAAGCGTAAAACTGCCAAGTGCTACGGGGTACTTAATTTCAACAGACGAAAACCAAGGTTGCTGCCGCGGAGGCCCGGCGAGCCGATGAGGCGAAACGCCGCCCGGCACTTCGAGGCGGTGGCGAAGAGCCAGCCGCCGCCGCGATACACACGGCCCGAGCCTGTAGAGGGGCCTGTCGGATCACTAAAGAGGCTGCTACTATAACTACTATATATATCCGCAACCCACTCCCATACATTCCCATGCATATCATACAGTCCCCAAGGATTTGGCTTTTTCTGTCCGACGATATGTGCATATTGTTCTCCTTCATTATAAGCATTACCGCCATACCAAGCATAATCTCCTAATAAAGAGCTATCATCCCCAAAGGAATATTCAGTCGTCGTGCCTGCTCTTGCGCTATATTCCCATTGAGCCTCTGTAGGCAACTTATAATGCGAGCCCCCCTCTTTCTCATTCAACCACGAGATAAAGCCCTGTGCATCTTCCCATGACACCCCTGTTACTGCTGCATTATCTCCCTGCTTGTTACACCACTCTTTAAAATACCCTCCCTTTTCATCCACATATTTCTTATACTGCCCAACTGTCACCTCATAAACCCCCATATAAAAATCCTTGGTTATCTCTACCCAATGGACGGGTTTTTCACGATCTGACCCCTTTTCACTCCCCATCTTAAACTTGCCTGCCTTTATCAGCTTAAATTTCATCCCGATGGAGTTGGTAACTATATCCTGAGTTGTGCTATATATATCTGGAGTTTGGCTTATTTGCCTTTTCAAAGCCTGTAATTTTTTTATGAGAGGGCGCTAAACTCAAGCCTTTGTCAATCCAAACCTTCGCCGCCTCATAAGCTTTTTTATTCACCTTGCTTAAAGCCAATTGATAATAATTTTCAATCTGCTGTCTTTTCTTTAACGCTAGATCAACTTTCTCAGACAAAGCCCTACTTTCTTCATACTCGCCCCTATTATTTTTGCGACTAGCCTGCTGATAATAATTTTCCACCAGCTTTCTGATTTCCTCTTGCTGAGCGATTTTTATTTTTAACGCCCCTAATTTTTCATTCCTAGCATCTAAGCCTAAACCCCTTTCAATCCATTTTTTCGCCTCATCAAAATGTCCCTTGTCGGAACGATTCAATGCCAGATCATAATAACCTTCAATGATTTTCTGTGATAAGCCTTTTTCATGAGAGGGCGGGATTTCTTTATAGAGTGCATAAGCCTTATCAAGCTTATCATGCCTAAAATTTTATGTTTCTTAAACATTTCCGTGAACAGGCTACCTCCTGTTATCACTCCAATGCTCGCTAGAATAAATAATTTAATACTCATGATTTAAATACTTGTGTTAATGTCTTGTTTGAAAATAATAACACAAAATAGTCCAAAATAAATTTTGGACTAAAAGCAAACAGGCATTCCTTTGCCTCGCGTGGGAACGAGAAAAAACCGTTAACTACACGGATTGCATTTAAGAAGCAATGCCATTAAGTTAAGGATTTTTTGTAGGGTGGGTAGAGCGAAACCCACCATTGTTAAAAATTTACGCACGGATCTTCGTTTCAAAGGTTTGGTGGGTTGCGCTCTGCTCTACCCACCCTACAAAAAAGCTTAACTTAATGGCATTGATTTAAGAATGCCCTTGGTTTTCATCCGGGGCAATATGATGGAGCATGACAAATTTTGAGTGGAGACTGGAAACGATTAACAATTTTTTTTTTTTGCAGGACGCGGAGCGTCCAAGCATGCATTCCCTTAGCGAAGCGCACTCACTTATACACAAGTTTTTTTGTAGGGTGGGTAGAGCGGAGCGAAACCCACCATTGTTATAAATTTCA
>JSZA02000204.1 GCA_000785145.2 Candidatus Thiomargarita nelsonii | reverse complement strand
TTGTGTATCTAGGCTTTATTTAAGATTGCCTTCCCGTCCATCCGAATGCAATAATTAGGCCAAAACGAGTCGCACACATCAATCATTTCGTTCATTAGGCTTCTCCTTTAACCAGCGTTCCTTCATCAAAACCACTAATGGCACGGACAAGTACTCCCGTTTTATTCATATCAAGCACCCGTAACGGCATATTATTATCTCGACACAAAACGACGGCGGTGGTATCCATCACGCCTAAGCCACGTTGTATGACTTCATTATAGGTTAAGCGTGAAAAACGCTTGGCGGTTGGATCTGTAACCGGATCAGCACTATAAACGCCATCAACTTTCGTGGCTTTTATCATTAAATCGGCACCGATTTCAATGGCGCGTAAACTGGCAGCCGAATCGGTGGTAAAATAAGGATTGCCCGTTCCTGCTGCAAAAATCACTACTCGCCCCTTTTCTAAGTGGCTGATAGCATTTCGTTGGGTGTAATCTTCACAAACGCTTGACATGGGAATGGCGGACATGAGGCGGGTATCAATTCCGGCTTTTTGTAGGGCATCTTGCATGGCTAATCCATTCATCACGGTTGCCAACATGCCCATATAATCTGCCGAGACTCTATCAATGCCACTGGCAGTCAATCCCACTCCGCGAAAAATATTGCCTCCACCGATGACGATACCTAATTGTACACCAAGGCGCACAAGTTCATGGACTTCTTGCGCCATACGGGACATGATTTCTGGTTCAATACCAAATTGAGCTTGACCCATCAAGGCTTCGCCGCTGAATTTCAGCAGCACTCGATGATAGGCTATAGAAACTTCAGACATGGTTTTTTTTTGTTTTGATGGACGTCCAAAATAAATTTTGGACTCCTAAATTGTAGGAGTCCAAGATTTATCTTGGAAATTAAGTACCTTGCACTTGCTGCATCACTTCATCAGCAAAGTTTTCGCTTTTTTTATCAATCCCTTCACCGACTTCAAAACGCTCAAAATGTGCAACGCTGGCTTGATTGGCTTTGAGCAATTTTTCTACACTTTGATCAGGGTCTTTGACAAATGGCTGACCCAGCAGCGTGATTTCGCCTAAAAACTTTCTAAGGCGCCCCTCAACCATTTTTTCAATGATATTAGCCGGTTTACCACTATTAGCCGCTTGTGCTGCAAAAATTTCTTTTTCTTTCGCAATTGTCTCGGCAGGCACTTGATCGCCAGAGACACACACTGGACGACTCGCTGCAATGTGCATAGCAATATCTTTGGCTAATTCTGCATTACCAGCGCGCATATCTACTAAAACACCAATCCGTGTTCCATGTAAATAGACTGCCAAATTGCCGGTTTCCATGAGAGCAAACCGCCGCACATTGACATTTTCACCGATTTTGCCAATTAAATCTTTACGTGCATCTTCAATGCTTTTTTCGCCACCAACCAAGTTCGCCGCCATCAGGCTTTCCAAGTTGTTAGGAGTATCGCGTAAAACAGTCGCCGCTACAGCGTCACAAAAATCTTTGAAGTCATCGCCTTTAGAGACAAAATCTGTCTCGGAATTGACTTCGACCATTGCAGCATGCTTGCTATCTTGCTGTATGACAATCAAACCTTCGGCTGCGATTCGTCCCGCTTTTTTGGCGGCTTTGGCTTGACCGGATTTACGCATCGCGGAAATGGCGGCTTCAATATCACCCCCACTTTCCACCAGTGCTTTTTTGCATTCCATCATGCCCGCACCGGTGCGTTCACGCAGCTCTTTAACCAATGCTGCTGAAATTTTCATAATTTCCTCTTTAAATAAAATAGGAGTCCAAGATTTATCTTGGACAATTAACCAGCCGTCGGCTCAGTCACTTCCACGAAATCGTCGCTTTCTTCTTCAGGCATTTGTGAAGTCGCTTGGCGAGCATCAAGAATGGCATCTGCTACGCCATTAGCATATAAGGTGATAGCACGAATGGCATCATCATTACCGGGGATGACATAATCAATATTCGTGGGGCTATTGTTAGTATCTACAACGCCAGTAACGGGAATACTCAATTTGGTCGCTTCTTTGACCGCAATTTTTTCATTGCCCACATCAATGATAAATAGGGCATCAGGCAGGCCATTCATATCCTTAATCCCGCCCAAGCTACGCTCCAGTTTTTCTAATTCACGATTCAGTGACAAGGCCTCTTTTTTTGTTAAGCGATCGAGGGTGCCATCTTGTGTGAGCATCTCTAAATCTTTGAGACGCTTGATAGAGCCTTTGACCGTTTTAAAATTGGTCAGCATACCCCCTAGCCAACGGCGATTCACGTAAGGCATTCCACAGCGAATAGCGGCCTCTTTAATGGGCTCTTGTGCTGCACGTTTTGTTGCAACAAATAAAATGGTGCCTTTTTTGGCAGCCAGTTGTCCTAAAAAATTCGTCGCCTCAGTAAACATAGGCAACGTTTCTTCAAGGTTAATGATGTGAATTTTATTGCGTTCCCCAAAAATATACGGGGCCATTTGGGGATTCCAGTAACGTGTCTGGTGACCAAAATGTACCCCTGCTTCCAGCATTTGACGCATTGATATGTTGAGCATAGTTATATGTTTGTTTGTTGAGCCAATTGGGTTATTCTCTTACTTTAAAACGCCAAAACCACAAAATCTGGCTTTGGTTATTGGTTATGTTTAAGGGGCAAGCTCCCTGGGGTGATAAAACATCTATCACCTTCTGAATTTACCTTAAACCGATTTTGAGGCTAATCTGATTTAAGTTCAAATTGAACAATACTGCGAGCATCCCAATTATTTTGGAGTCCAAGATTTATCTTGGACGATTGTAAACGCAAATTTTATACCACAAAATGCTTATCAAAACAATCTACGGTCATGAAAATCTCTCTAAAAACCCCTGAAGAAATTGAAAAAATGCGCGTTGCTGGACGCTTAGCTGTTGATGTGTTGGATATGATCACGCCTTATGTACAAGCGGGTGTGACAACTGATGAGTTGGATCGCTTATGCCATGATTATATTGTTAATGCACAACAAGCTATCCCATCCCCTTTAAATTATAAGGGATTTCCTAAGTCTATTTGCACTTCAGTCAATCATCAAGTTTGTCATGGTGTGCCTGGAAAAAGAAAATTGAAAAACGGTGATATTGTTAATCTTGATATTACGGTTATGAAAAATGGCTATCATGGTGATACCAGTCGAATGTTTATGATTGGCAAACCCAGTATCCGTGCTAAACGCTTGGTAGAGATCGCTTATGATTGTTTATGGATAGGTATCCGTCAAGTCAGAGCGGGTGGCTATTTAAGTGAGGTAGGTAAGGCGATTCAACGTTATGCGGTCTCCAAAAAGTGTTCTGTCGTCCAGGAGTATTGTGGACATGGCATAGGCCGTGAATTTCATGAGGATCCCCAGGTTTTACATTATTATAATCCAAAGTCGGAGGAGATTTTATTGCAACCCGGTATGACATTTACTATTGAGCCAATGATCAATGCAGGTAAGCGACATGTCAAGCAGTTACCAGATAAGTGGACTGTGGTGACTAAAGATCATAATATTTCGGCACAATGGGAGCATACTATTTTGGTAACAGATACTGGGGCTCAAGTCCTCACCCTTGGCAACCATGAACAACAACCATAGGAGTCCAAAATTTATTTTGGACGAGAAAAAAGTGTTAATCATTGGGCTCGGTGGCTTAGGCTCGCCAGTCGCTATGTATTTAGCGGCGGCGGGCGTAGGGCATTTAGTCTTGGCTGATTTTGATCGCGTTGACTTGTCAAATCTCCAACGGCAAATTGTGCATGATACAACGCAAATAGGGCAATATAAGACTATCTCTGCACAGACTAAGCTACAAGCTCTTAATCCTGATATAGAAATTTCTTTTATCAAAGATATGATTTCCGAAGATTTTTTGATAGAGGATGATATTGATGTTGTGGTTGATTGTAGTGATAATTTTGCCACTCGTTTTATTATTAACGCGGCTTGTGTACACGCTGGCACGCCTTTAGTATCGGGGGCGGCATTGCGTTGGGGTGGACAAGTTGCGGTTTTTTCTAGTAGCCCGCAAAGTCCATGCTATCGTTGTTTATATAGTGACAATGAAGATGAGGGGGAGGCTTGTAGTGATGCTGGTATTTTGGCGCCTTTGGTGGGTGTCATCGGTAGCATTCAAGCCGTAGAAGTGATAAAAGTCTTATGTGGGATTGGAAATCCTCTTTCTGGTCGATTGCTACTTTTTGATGCTTTATCCATGCAATGGCGCACACTAAAATTACATAAAGATCCGACTTGTCCTATTTGTTCAAATTGATAACTGATAACTGATAACTGATATGATCACTGTTAAATTTTTTGCCAGTTTACGTGAACAAGTTGGAAAAGGTGAAATCCAACTTGATGTTGCCGAGCCATTATCGGTTGCCCAAGTCTGGGCGCAGGCTTGTGATAATGCGCCCCTTCCTAGCCATATTTTGATGGCAGTGAATATGGAGTATTCAGATCAAAATCGCTTGGTAGATGCAGGCGACGAGGTGGCATTTTTTCCACCCGTCACTGGAGGTTAATATGAAAGTTGAAGTCACGCCAAATGAGTTCAACCCTTGGACAAGTTTACAAGTTTATGAGGATTCTCTTGTTGCTGGAAAATGCGGTGCGGTTGCCACTTTTGTCGGTACTATGCGCGATGAAGGCGAGACAGTACAAGGGATGTTTTTAGAACATTATCCGGGCATGACAGAGAATTATTTGCTTAGTATCAGTGATACGGCTTTGCAACGCTGGGATATTTTAGATACGCTGATTATTCATCGTGTTGGAAATATGTTGCCGGGGGATACCATTGTATTAGTGGCGGCTTGGGCGGCTCATCGTGCGCCCGCTTTTGAGGCTTGTCGATTTTTAATTGAGGAACTTAAGTCTAAGGCGCCGTTTTGGAAACGGGAAAGTCTCGATGAGGGGGAGCGATGGTTGAAATAAGTCGTCAAAAAATGGCCAGCCAAAAATCCTAATGTGTTGGAGTACAAAGCTTTAGCTTTGTCAGACAGTACAAAGCTAAAGCTTTGTACTCCAACCCCAATGTCTGAACACAGGCAATCCTTTGAATTTTTTAAGTATTTTTTGTAAAATCGCATACATTGTCCGTCTATCAAAAAGACATTTCATTTGACTTTGCGCCATCGGAGCCACTATGTACCTCATCAAATTGCTATATAAACTCAAAGAATTTGCGGTAAATCACCCACTTTATATCGAAGAAATTGAGCCACTTGCCCAAATGTCTGTATTAGAAAATACACTTCATCCGACAATAAACGTCACAACAGAAATAAAAACAGAGCCTAAAAAAGAAATTTTTGAGCACTGGAAACATATAGAAGCCATCAGCGAGCGACGTTTCCCTAACGACAAAAACCTACAACTTGAAGCTTCACAATACGTCTTGGATGCACTTGAGGCTGACGGATGGAAAAAAGTACGCGCTTTCAAAGGCAAAAGTTTTATCGCTTTTATTAGCACCGTGACTTCAAACCTATTAAGCGATTTTTGGCACAAAAAATTCGGTAAAAAACGCCCTAACGCATGGTTGACTCGACAAACCGATCCGATTTATCAATCCGCCTACCGTTTGCTGATCAAAGATAAATACTCAAAACGAGAAACGATTGAAATACTCTTAACCACAGAACCCAAGCGGGAACGATGGTTTATTCAAGAGATTGTTGAGGCGGTGTTGGCAAACTGTCCTCTCAAAGAAGAATATCAAGAAGTCCCATTCGATGAAAATGACGAAAGCCATCTTGAGACTTACCCCTCCTTAGATGAACAGATTGAAGACTGGAATGAACAAGCTTTACTGGAAACTTTAGTACAATTTCTCAACAATGACATAAATGAAGTCAATAACCCGCTCAACAAATTATTGGCGGTTTTAGGACGATCTGTCCGTCTAACAGAGGAAGAATGCCTACTTTTACGCTTGCGTTATCAAAGTGGATTGACAGCCAATAAAATTGGCACACTGGTCAACTTAACTGCCAGTCAAGTTGACAAGCGTATCAAAAAGACATTAACCCGTTTAGGCAAAACATTGCCCAAACAAGCAAAATTATCATACAGTATAGGAGAAAAAAATGGAGACTCAAATTAAAGAACGTATCATTGCCCTACTTGGCATTGCCGTTCACAGTTCAAAAGCCAGCGCTTGCCCATCTGATGAACAACTCGCTGCTTTTATCAGCAACACAAGCAAACAACGCCAAACCCTGTTAGCACACCTAAACAGTTGCCCAAAGTGCTATCATCACTGGCTGGAGACGGCATCTTATGTTCAATCGTCTCAACCTGAAAAAATCAGTCTCTTAAAAAAACTGGAAAATTTCTTGACAAAGGCTTTCGCATTGGACAACTGGAAACCCCTTGTTTCTGTCACAGTGACAGCCGTCTTAGTGGTAGCCGTATTGCTAGTTATTATTCCCCCCACTAAAACTCAAATTGATGCCAGCTATATTGCAGTAAACACACATAATCCAGATGGCTTTAATCAAATATTTGAAAATTTACCCATTGAAACAATGACATTAGGTTTTGATGAAGTAGAAAGCTCTCCCGCTGCCCAAGCATTTTCTGCTGGGATAGAAAACGGGCAAGCGGTATTGACTAACTCCACGCCATCACCTGAACTGACAACTTATGCTGACACAGATGAATACAACCTTGGGCGTTGGTTTGTTTTACTTTGGACGGTGGCACAAACACCACAGGCAATGCCGAGAGATTTTTGGACTCAGCAAGCCGCGATTGGAGCAGAATTAGAAGCGCGTTTTAACAAACGCCCAGCAGATGAAACGACACAAACCGTGCTTGAGGTTTTAAGCAATCTCCAGCCCTTATTAATAGAATTAAAAATTCAGCCAAATAATCATCGTCTGATCTACCTAGTGAGTAGAGATATAGAAATGGCAATGAATGGGATTTCAGAATTATGAAAACAATTCAATATCTTGTAAGCAGCCTCTTACTGATTTATAGCCTAACCAGTAATGCCACCCATTATCGGGACTACGTTGACTACTACGTTGACTGGTATGGTAGCATCAAAGCATCAGAAAATACTCAAGTAGCCACCGCGCATCAAATTTTTGAGCGTTTAAAAAAGCTTGCTAATAAAAATCCCAAGTTTCTTAACCCCAAACTGAGAGTCCTCAAAAATAAAGGTAGAACGCCTTGGGCGAGAGCTTTACGTGACGGCAATATCGTACTTTGGAAATCCGCCATAGAAGCTTGTTACCAAGGCGCCCGCTCAAAAGAGGAAATTGAGGCACGTCTTGCTTTTGTGCTAGGACATGAACTGGGACATTTAGCCAAAGATGACTACTGGCATCTTGATATCGCTTGCATGTTTTCTACGACAAAATGCAAAACCAATCGTTTTTTTACGAAGGAACGTATGATAAAAGAATTGAGAGCGGATGGAGAAGGTTATGCTTATGCGGCATTAGCCGGTTATCGAGTTGATTTATTGCTTGGCAAAAAGCCCTTTTTAAGCTATTGGCTCAAGCAAATTAAACCGCCGAAAAATTCTCCCTATCCACCCATTAAAGAACGGGTGGCTGTTTTGCAAAAATATCTACAAAACATTCAAAAAAAACTCACCTTTTTTGACTTTGGCGTTCGGCTCAGTCATTTTGAGCGTTGTGACGATGGAGAATATTTTTTGCGGGAATTTCAACACATCTTTCCCGCACGAGAAGTGTTGAATAATATGGGATTTTGCTACTTGCAACGGGCGCGACAAAAAATGAAAAGCGAGCGAGCTTATTTTTATTGGATGCCCCTAGTGCTTGATGTCGAAACTTTAGCGGCAAGCCTCGACAAGACACCCTCCTATTTTTCAATCAACTTTAAAAGCTTAAAACAAGCCGCAGCCTCAGGACAAGGAGAGGGCTTTCTGAAAGAAGCGACTCACTATTTCAAAAAAGCAGTTGAAGCCGATCAAAGCTATCTCCCAGCAAAACTCAATCTGGCGGTGACATATTTATATCTTGGAAAACCGTACAAAGCTCGCAGCGTGCTCGAAGAAGCACAGCAGCCAGATAATCTGGAAATTCAAGCTTTGCAAGCCTTAACACTGTATGAACAAAGTGAAGTGGACCTTGATCTGTGGCCTCGGACCGTAGCGCGACTAGAAAAAATGGCGATCAAAACCCAGGCACCCCCGGCGCTGCTTTATAACCTAGCGCGACTATTGGAAATTCGCCCCCGCCCTGGGCAAGCACGTCAATATTGGAATCGCCTCGCTCGCATGGCTGATAGCTTACCAACTCCTATTCGTATGCACGTCTGCCAACAACAAAGCGTGGTAGAAAACTGTTTTTTCAGGAGTCAGGCGCAACAAACATCGCCCAAAGCAGCACCACCTTGGGAATGGCCCATTCCATTTACATGGCAAGCACTATCGACACAAATTCTTGTCAGAATCAAACTGAATCAATGGAAAAAAACCCGATTTGATTGGTACCGAGAAAAATTACACGGGCATATTTATCAACGCTCTGATGCCGAAGTTTTAGAACTGGATGACTTCATGCAAATGCAAGTACTCAAAGGGGGCGACTTAGGCACAGTCAAAAACTTACCAGATTATTGTGGCCATCCCTTGCGCCAACGGCAATTGGCGAGAGGCGTTTTATGGACTTGTGGAAAATGGGCAGCCTTAGTGTTTGAAGATAAAGTGGAAGAAGTTTGGCGAGTGCTGGGTAGATGATAAATATTTTGGAGCGGAGTCCAAGATTTATCTTGGAACCCGTATTATTTATAAATAGAAAATGAATCAAAATGGAGACTGATTATGAATGAGAAAAATCCAAAAGGTGCGGGAGCCAAGCCGACAGTGTGGAAACATGGTGGGGTTGGCAAAATAACAACTATTAATGTCCCGAAAATATCAAAGCAACTAATTCATAAGATTGCTATTGTTATTGACCATGAAGTCATAAACAATTCTTCCTATTCTAAAAAAGCTGTGCTGACAAAGATAGAAAGATTTACTTCCATAATCAATATTTTATTTATAAAGTCGACAAAAATTTTAAAAAATTATTGACAGATAATTAAATGATTGCGAGCCTTTCAGAAAATGGCAATTAATTAACCATTGCTTGCCATTCCTTAGCCTTAGCCCTTGCATACCAAATAAAAACATCAGCATAGGTGCCACCCGCAGAATGCCTACCTGCCCATAAACTTTCCAATGTCCTCACGTTTGTTGTTGCAAATATTTCGGTTTTTAATTGTTGGAAAGTGATACCGTGATCATCCGCAAATTTTCTAAACCACTCTCGGTCACCCTTTTTAAACCATTGATTACTTTCCATAATTATCACCACCTCCAACAAAAAAAAAGTAAAGTATTGACATACTAATAATTAGTTGTATAATACGTGAAAGGCGTATTTTACGCTGACTTTCAGGAGATAGTGATGGCTACCGTGAAGGACGCTAAATCATTTACCGATAGCCATCATGCCAATTGCCATAAAAATTCACAGGATAAATTGACATGAGTAGTTTAACCCAAAATCAGTCCAAAAAGCAAGCCCAATTACAACAACAATTAGCCAAACGTCAACAAGCACTCGCTAAAATTGAACGATATGCTAGTCTGAGTAACAAAAAAGCTCAAATTGATTTGCTCAATGCAAAAATCCATCTCAATGAAGTGCCTAGCGAGGATAAGATTGGGCAACTGTATGCACAGGCTAAAGTCAAAGAGGCAGAGGCGGATAAGGCACTGGCTCCGAGCGATGAAGATGAGCCGGATGACAATACCGAGCCTTCATCAGATATTGCATCAACACTGACTGAAACTTCGGTATCCCAGCTAGAAGATCAATGCCATTAAGTTAAGGTTTTTTTGTAGGGTGGGTAGAGCGAGAGCGAAACCCACCATTGTTATAAATTTCAACGATTTGGTGGGTTTCGTTCCGCTCTACCCACCCTACAAAAAAAACGTATTTATGCTTAACTTAATGGCATTGATTTTAGCAGGGATATGTCAAAACAAAAACCTAACTACAGGGATTGTATTTTAGCAGGGATATGTCAAAACAAAAACCTAACTACAGGGATTGTATTTTAG
>JSZA02000377.1 GCA_000785145.2 Candidatus Thiomargarita nelsonii | reverse complement strand
ATTGTGTAAGTAGGCTTTATTTAACTTACCTTCCCGTACATCCGAATGCAAGAATTAGGCCAAAACGAGTCGCACGTCGTTATTTTATTGGTTTTGACTTATCCTTTCCTTTATTTCGTTAATTAAGATAGTTTGTTCACACGAATAAGTATGTTATCTAATAATGTATGTGTCAGCAATTGAGCATGAATTCTTTGAGCTAGTTGAAGTGGATATTTGCGATCTTCTCTACAAACAATGATGCCCGCATGTATTTTGACAATCTTATGTAGCCTAATAAAATCACTACGATTTTGAGTAATAACAACCCGCTTTTGCTGTGTTGCATAAGCTAATACTTGGGTATCAGGTATCCGTTGATTAGCTTGTCCAGCTTCGCTAGCGGTTAACACATCATGGCCTAATTTTCTTAATTCTTCTATGATCGATTTAGGAAAATTTTCATCAGCATATAATCTAGTCATCATCATCTTGTGCGGCAATCGCTTGATCAATTTCGTCTTTATGGTGTTGATAATAAGCCCATGCTGCGTCTAAATCCCTTTGAATGAGACTCGGATAATCCTCAAGTAATTCATTGTCGGTTGCTCCTTGGGAATGAAGAGATACAAGCGTCCACACTGGGATACGAGTATTACGAATACAAGCATTTCCACCACACACTCCAGTAGTATGTTGAATGACAGTTTCGTACACAAATGTTGGTGTTACCTGATAACCGGAAGCATCTGTCCAAAGAAGGATGGATTCTTCTATTATCCGTTTTAATCTTTGTTGTTGCTTCAATGGTGTATTGAGGTATGCTTGAGCGACTTTATCACTCACCTTATGGATGTGTAATGTTGCCATGAGATTTCTCCCTCAAAAAGTAATAAAAACATCTCAGAAATCAAAACCTGATTGATATAGTTGTCGTTGTTTAGCTCCATTCCCGAAACAAAACAAGTCAAAACCTTCCCTGTAATGTTTTGACTTATCCGATCGATAATGTAATCCCTGTAGTTAAGTGTTTTAACTTATCCATTTAGCAAGCTTTATCCAGCTATCTTCGCCTTGTTCTTGACGCTCATAAATCTGTAATTCTTCTATTACCACTACTTCTTCAGTCGTTTGTGGTGTTGTGGTAGTGTGTGCTTTAAAATATTCGACTACTTCCTTGTATTTTTTGCGTTCATTCTTGCCTAAGTTTTTCCGTTGACTTACCAATATTTTTATCTCTTTCTTGGAGGGATTTTTTAACTTGGCAATCTCTTTATCCTTATCAGCTAATTTACCATCAAGCTTAGCTTTAAAAGCCTCTTCACTGAGTGGTTTATCTTCATTATCAAGATAATCTTTATAGTAGCTCTGTTTCTGTGGACTTGGCGGCTGTTCTTGAGCCACAGGATTTCTTTGTGGCGTTTGTGTATTTTCCATGCCCGACCATTCCACCGCTTGTAAGGTGGCTTTTTCTATTTTGATGGCACCATATCCCGCTAGTCGTTTGGCGCCTAGTCCTAATACTGGCCACCATGTCCCTACTGCCGCTAACCATCGCGCTAAATCTTCACGGACTGTTTGCTCATCGCTCTCTTTGACGCCGTAAGGATTAAAATAAACCACCTCTAATATGGCTTTTTCTTTGGGGTTCGGCGCTATCGCTTCAAATTGTATCGGTATTGTCCCTATTCCCGTTTCTGGCTCTCTTGGATTCATGACCAAAAATTGCACTTGTTTAAACCACACGGCTGAATAATGCAGTCTCCCAATACGGCTAACTTCTTGCTGATTGCCATCATCTTCAATGCCAAATAGGCGCTTGGCATGAGCATCTTGGAGACGATAGCCATGACGACGCTCAAGTAGTTGTTTTTTTTGTTCTATTTCTATGCCACTGGACGAGGGAAAGGCCCGTTGATATGCGTCTAGCGATAGTCCTTTGAGACTCGCCGCCGCTATGTGTGGCACCCCGAAATTATGATCTTTACGGGTGGGGTTGTCAAATAGGTAAAACGGGTCATCATCTTTGGTTAATAAGGGTGTCAGTAGTGTAAATTCTAACAATAATCTCGCACTATAGCGAGGGAAAGATTCTAAGACTTCTTTGCCGCGACGAGCGGTGTCTAAGTCTTGTGGTATGAGCCGACATGGTAAATGTTTGGCTTTTCCCCGTTTATTTACCGGATTGACTATGCCATGTGTTTGTAAAAAACGATTTCGGGCTTCGGTTAAGTCTGTTTGGCTCTTAACGTCTTTACGCGCACGAGATGCCGCTAATAACCAGCCACGTTCTGTCGGCGTAAATTTGAAGTCTTTGTCAGCTAATAGATCAAAACAAGTCATTGTGATTTTCTCCTTTTTTTTTTGTCTTTACTTATAATAACGATCACTCAAGTTGATTTTTAAAAACGATTTGGTTTTTTTTTTTGGCACCCTTCTATTTTGTTGTTTGACTTCGTTTCCCGAAACTCGTTGTTACAACTTTTTAATTAGGTGGATACGCACAGCTTAATCCACCCTACATGTATGGATTTAGGTGGATACGCACAGCTTAATCCACCCTACATGTCAATGCCACCAACGCCCCAGGGCAACCATAAAGGATTGCCCCTACAGGAGACGTTTCGTAGGGGCAATCCCTTGTGGTTGCCCTTAATTTAATAGCATTGACCCTACCTATATGGATTTCTCATTATGAAATTCTCCTTTTTATCACTTTTCGTTTGGGTTGTTGTACTGTCGTCGGATTTGATAATAAGTTAAGTTGATTAATCCAAGCGACTATATTTTCTTGTGAACATTCTGTCCATTTGATGTCTTTTTGGGTAGATAGCGGGCCATTGTTTAATGCCGTTTTTATGCGTGTTAGTATTTCTTCACGCTGGCTAACTATTTGATTAAATATTCTAAATGATTTTTTGATTTGACGGGTATGTGGCAATACGCCCCAGATTCGTAAGGCCGATTGGTTATTTGCTAGGGGATAGATGGCTGAGACGTTGATTGCACTTCCCCATTTATCCTTTAAATCGCCAAAGAGATAGTGGCGTAATCCGGCTTCTATACGCTGATGTAATGTTTTGGGTGCGGTACATGGAAATTGTATCTCTGCAAAAAAGGCGTTGTGCAAACTGGGTCTGTCTGTCAGGGTTTCTCTTAGCATTTGGTCGCTCAAGGGCTGAACTTCTGGTAGTTTGTCAGTTGTCACTACGCCTAATCCAAATTGATCTTTTGCGCCTAATGTGGCATGGATAATTTGAATTCGCAAGGCTAATTTTAGTAGTTGCCAATCGGTTTCACTGATTCCGCGCTGAGTCAATGTGAGCGTGATTGAGCCTTTTTGAGCGACATTATAATACCATCCCCGATGTTGATGCTGCTCGTCTTGCCAAGTAATCTTTTTGTCCAATTCCACTGTCTCTAAGCCGCTGACATCCCAGCGCAATGCGACTTTTTTGGCATGTACATTTTGATGGTTTTCTTGTGTGGTTGTGCCCCAGACACGAGTTTCAAAGTCGCTATCTCCAATAGCTGCCGCTAATAGTGATGAAAAATGCCGAATACTGCCCAATAGCCCTGATGGATGTATTTGTTCTCCGTATTGTCCGATGCCGCCGGTGTAGAGCGGTGTCAAGGTTTTTAGGTGCATTGTGAGGGATTCTGGCACCTTTAAATTTTCTAATACTGTCATGTTTGTTCCTTTTTTTTAGTGTCTCTTAGTGAGTAAACGATGCGAGGATGGTTTTTTTGAAATTTTCGTCCAAGATATTTTTTTGTCTCCAATTTTACAGTGCATCGTGTGTTTTTATTATAATGATTTGAGAGTTTTTTTGCTAGTTCGTTTTTTGCTAAACTATTTTTAGTTTTGATTGAAATTTTTGGGTCTAGGGTTACGCTGGACCTCGCCGATGTAGGCGATTGTGACATTTTTTAAAATTGGACGAAAAAAAAACCTTGAATCACTGATTTTACGGATGACGCGGATTTACTTCGTTGTTTCACGGATTTAAACCCAAAGTCAAAAGCTCAGATATTGAGCCTTTTTTTTTAGGTTTTTAATCCGTGTCATCCGAGTAATCAGTCAAATCAGTGATTCAATGTTTTTTTTTTGCTTTTTGAAGAGCCTAAATCGAGAGAATACAATTATTCTCTTAAAGTTTAGTACAGGTGTCAAATCGAGCCAATTTTGACAAATCACTGCTAATATATAATCCCTGTCGTTTAGTTAATTTCTGCTAATAAATCAAAACATTAACTACAGGTATTTCTTTTTAGCAGTGATTTGTCAAAACCAACTTTTTGCTCTTAAATAGATTTTGATTTATCCATTCTTAAATGTAATCCTTGTAGTTATTGTTTTGTTTTATTTAAAGAAATCCTATTTTTTTAAATAGGATTTCTATAAATGTTAAAATCTTCAATCCCTGTAGTTCCTATCGAGTTTTATTCCTTGTCATCCTGAGTTGGTAAAAATTAATGGGTAGTGTACAATAGATTAATCTTGGTATTTGCTAAAAGGTGTATTATTATGAATCCAGAAAAATTGCTAGATGATGTCATTTCTTTGCCGCAGTTTGCTCAACAAGAAGTGATAGATTTTATTGCATTTATGAAAGAACGTCACGGTAAAGTATATGAAACAAGCAATGAAAATTTACCCGTACTAGAAAATGAACCATTTATTGGTATGTGGCGTAATCGAGATGATATGCATGATAGTAGGAATTGGGTACGAAATTTACGTCAGAATGAATGGAGTTGAAGCTTTGTTTAATGTCATCATTGTTGATACAGATATTTTAATTGATGCAGGGCATAGTATTAAGGCAGCTTTGAATTGTCTTACGCAATATGAACAAAAAGCGAAACTTGCCATCAGCATTATTACAAAAATGGAACTTGTAGTTGGATGTCGTGATAAAAATGAACTGCGTAAGACAGAGCAATTTATCCGTCGTTTTCAAATACTCAATCTCAATGAAAGTATTTCAACTCATGCGGATAAATTGCTGTGCCAATATCGTTTAAGTCACGGATTACTCATTGCTGACGCTTTAATTGCGGCGACGGCAATAAATTGGAATTACCACTTAATTTCAAAAAATCAGCGTGACTATCGCTTTATTGAAGAACTCAAATTATTGCCTTATCCATAAATTAATACCTTCGCCAAGTCAGAATTTATCCCTGCTAATAAATCAAAAACCTTAACGACAAGGATTATATTTAATAAAGGATAAGTCAAAACCAACTTTTTGCTCTTAAATAGATTTTGAATTATCCATTCTTAAATGTAATCCTTGTCGTTATTGTTTTGCCTTGATGGTTTTCAACTTTCAAAGAAATCCGATTTTTTAAAAAAATCGGATTTCTATAAATGTTAAAATATTTTTTAAGAGCGACTTTATCGCTTGATACGGTTTATTCGTTGTACTATCGACTGAGTACAGCTAATGTGAGACAACGAATAAACCAGAATAAGCGAATTTGTCTGGAGGGGGGGGATTATTTATGTTAATACTGAAAAAAATTCAGACTGTACTAATGGATCTAAATTTTTAGTTTCTTTCGCAATGTTCAACTGCATATTTGCGTTAGCAATTTCCATTAGTGAGGGTTCAATAATCTTACGTTTTCCTTGCTTGAACCAAGTGAGAACATTGGCTAAATGCCATATTGCAGAGTTCCCATCATGAATGGCGGTCGGAAAAGTCGTGCTATGATTGAGCACCAGTTCTCTCAGGTTCTGGCGAGTCAAACCCAATAAATCAGCAATATCAGAGATGCCAACCATATCAGGGGTTGCTTCAATCAGCTCCGCATCAGGGATAACACTTTTGATATTTTTGATCGCACTCAAGACAGCTTGGTAAGCACTTTCAGCTTCCCGACAAAACGCGAAAGCAATTCGACCTTTTTGACCTATTCCGACTAGAGCATCATTGCAGCCCGCTTCGCCGAGTAATTCGACATAGCAGCTTGCGTCTTTAGAAGTGTCAGTGAGAGCAAATTTCAGTGTGAATTCAAACTCTCTCATAGTTTTATCCTCATTATCTTCATTTTCGGATACAGTTATCCACGATTCTTCTAATTTGTTTCGCGTGGTTAGCTGGGTTCTTAGGAGTACTCCAGATACTGGAAATACAAAACTCACCACAACGACAAGCTTTATCATTGTATGGGCAAGACATTTTTCCCCAAGCATGACTGCCACCAACTTTTATTCGCCAGCCTTGTTTTTCGGCATATTTTAGAGCCTGTTCGATTTCTTGTTTAGGGTGTTTCTTTCGTGGCATAACATTAATTTTATTATTCCCATTGTATTTATAATACATTGATGACTTGCCGTTTTTTTAAGACGATTTTCAAATCACCTTAAAAACCTGCGAGACTTTAAACCCATCAAAACATTAACTACAGGGATTTCTTTTTAGCAGTGATTTGTCAAAACAAACTTTTTGCTCTTAAACAGATTTTTTGTCTCAATGCCATTAAGTATCGCGAAAAATCCATACATGAGCTTAGCTTAATGGCATTGGTTTATTGTCTGGCATTAGTTGTTCTAATTAGTTATGGCGAGTTTGTTCCACCCATACGAGCAAGCAAATGCTTAAATAGTCCTTCTTGCCTTAAGTCTTCAACTTCAACACAAGCCAATAAACGGCCTCTAATCGCCTCACTATCATAAGCGTTTTTTCTGGATTTAGGTAAAAAATGCTTTATGTACCAGTACTTCAATAAAATCATGTCCACGTATTTTACATCGTATTTCCGAAATAGAACGTGATTGTAACCGTATTTCTTCACGTTTCTTGATGAAAAGCGTTTTTTGAGTGAGTTGATTATTCTTATTTAAATATCTGTCAATAAATGTTTTCGTCTGAAATTCAATTGCCTTTTTCTTCAATTTGCAGCAACGTTCAAATGATAGCCAAGTCATGCCCAATTGAAGCGCTTCGTTAGTGCCTCTAGTCAAAAACAAATTTTCAAGCACAGGGGATAAATGACTGAGAATCTCATGAGCTTTAATTTTAGAGACACCAACAACTAAATGGAGAAATTTCTTGATGACTGATATCACAACACAACTCCGGTTCAAGTTCATATCGAGCGACTAACTCATCAAGCTGGCGTTTGATATCGTCTTCCATTGTTTTCACCATCTACTATGTTTGATAACTTGACAACATTGCTTCGATATTGAGAAAGCAATTCGATTGAATGAGTCGCAAACAGAAATTGAACTTGACTGTCTTTGGTAAAATTGAGTAAAGTACGAATAAGTTGGCGTTGCCATTTGATATTGAGTGAGATTTCCGGTTCATCAATAATAAAAATAGTCGCTTTATCACGGGCAATTAATGTATTACAAAACAGCAATAAGAGTTGCTTTTCTCCTGAAGATAGCATTTGGGGAGAAAGTGCTTGCGCCTTCTTGTCTGTTGTAGTGATTTTTAATCCATCTCGAACCTGTAATTGTATTTATTGAGGTTTTGGAGGGCATCCAATCGCGCGGCTACACTATCAACATAAGGTTTTAAAACTTGGAAAGTAATGGATTGAGTGGCTCCGCGGCTTTGCAAAGTATTGATAAGCTTTTGAATATCCAATGGTTCTATCAATCCAAACTGAGAAAATTCTTGACTTCGAGTCTCTAGGTGTTTAAGTTCATCAATCAAATTATCAGTCGAATCAACGTCGGCACTGATAATTTGCGCGGCAATGTCTTCGTAAATACTGTTAACACTGGCTGCCCCCTGATGAGTGTCATTGATGACTTGTTGTCGCACCCATTCTTCAAATCGTTGCAGAGTCCTTTTTAGGGAACTATCCGTATTAGGTGTTTGTAGTAATTTTTGAAAAATGAGCTTAGCATTTTCTTCCAATAAATCATTTTTTTCTGAAACCTCCTCATCAAAGAGATCAGTCTCAATAATTCGGTTATCTCCAATAAAAAATACATTTAATTGGATTTCTGAGAATTTTTGATAAAAGTCACCTAGTTTTTGATTATCTGTTTCAACTGTCGCTTCAGCAATGGCTTCAGTTCCTTGGAACAATTGAAGTTTAAAAGCACCAAGCAACGTTTAACTAGGAGACGTTTTCCATCAGCCAGAAAAACTGAAAAACTGGCAAAAGGCGTTTGGGCTATAAAGCGACGATGTCCATGTTTTTGCTTTGGTGAGAGAATATGGAATAAAAGCTTTAGGAGAGTCGTTTTACCAGTGCCATTATCACCATATAGGATAAAAGGCGAATAGATACCGAATTCTGACGCTGGTAAAACATAAGAATATCTCCCAAATAATCGCTCAATTTCAAGGCGAACTATGGAGAGAGGCGCGTGTATTGTATTGTTCATCTTTTTTTATTTGATTTTCTGTTTCACCTTTGGGAGTGAGCCGGTATTTTTGCTGGGGACTGCGAGGCGAGTCCGGTTGGGTCATCTCGACCAATTTAGCTGCCAGAGCCGGTTTAAGATAATTAGTCCTGAATGTCTGGCGATGATTCAAATTCAAGCGAGCCATCATTTCCGTTACCTTGAGTGCTTGCCCAGCGTTTAGTAGCCCCAACAAGCGTTTTACTTGGTCGGTTACTTGGTCGGTTAGTGCCACCTCCTCTTGCAACATAAACCTTATAAAAATAGTTGAATTAGCCGCCTCGTCCAAAATAAATTTTGGACTCCTGAGCTGTTAGTTATCAAACGGTATTTCTAAGATTTTTCCTGCCGCTATTTTTTCTTCTAATACCAATGTATAAGGCTGTTTCACTTCTATCCAGAATGTCGCTTCTTGTCCCACTTGTTCCAATAATTTGCCCTGCAATATCTTGCCTTTACGTTTTAACCATGCGCCTTATAATGATGTGAGGCTATTTGATAACGTGTTGCTAATTTGCTTAAAGGTAATCTTTGCCGTCCCTCAGAACAAGTATGTAAAGCTAAATATAATCGTACCCAGTGTTCACTGTTTTGCAAAAAATCCTGTGCCGATTTTGCCACCTCTTTTTGCCATGCGAATTGACTGGCATTCTCATTTGTGTCTTCTTGATTGTCGTCTAGTGGCTCGGTATTTTTTCGCTCTGCCATTCTGAGCAAGTCTATGAGAAAATTACGAAAATAAGTTATCAGGGCGTTAGCAAAATATAATTGCCCACCGCCCATTGTTTCGCCTTGTGCCGTTTCAAAGACTTTACGGACAATAAAGGCTTGAATATAATCATCAATTGAGTCGGGCAAACTGGCGAGTTGCGGATAACGACCCCGTTTAATGACTTGAGTGATCAAGTGATAAAGTTGTGTCCATTGGTTTGCCTCATCTAATTGATCACGCTTTTGCCAGAGTGCTATTAAAGTCAAGTCATTGTCTTGTGCCATAAATTTAACCTATTGTTGTGTGTAGCCATTGAACAATTTGTATGCGAATGGGATGCGGTAATACTCCAATTTTTTTCAAAATATTCTGCGGCACGTTTTCATAGCGGGGGCATAAATAACTATCACGAGGGATTATTTGACTTTTTTGATGACATTGTTCTGCCAGTAAGTGAAAAAAACCCTCCCTGACTTGGGTGGTAGCGGGCAATACGATGATTCTGTCATTGTGTTTTGTCCAAGAGATGACAAATCGCGCTGCTACGGGCTCTTTACGATCTCGTCCTAACATTAAATATGATTGTTTTGCTAAATAACAAAAACCGTCCGCCCATTCAGGCATGGTAAACGGTGTCACAGGGGGGGCGTTGTTGAAACCTGATTTTGCTCTACTCGATTATTTTTTTTTATGTTGGTTGGTGGGCTAGTTTAGCAGAGTTTGCGAAATTCGTCCAAAGCTAAAGCTTTGGACTCCAAGTTTTAAAAATGGGTTTGTTTTGTCGTTAGTATAATAATATTTAAAGCTATCTTAACCCAAAAATTTAGTACAACGGATTAGGGGAATAAACGGATTGTCTCATGATGATTATAACCCCAATATGTTAATATTCCTTAAAAAAATCCGTTTACTCCCCTAATCCGTTGTACTAAGGATTCTTTGGAACAAACAAATATGACAACCATAAATTGCTGGCTTTGGCAAGAATCTGATGACTGTCTCCGTTGGTCAATGCCATTAAGTTAAGCTTTTTTTGTAGGGTGGGTAGAGCTTCGCTGCACCCACCATTGTTATAAATTTACGCCCGGATCTTCGTTTCAAATGTTTGGTGGGTTGGGCGTCCCATAACGATGTTGCGCGGGCAACCACAAGGGATTGCCC
>JSZA02000202.1 GCA_000785145.2 Candidatus Thiomargarita nelsonii | reverse complement strand
CGTACAGTTTTGAAGACTGGCCTTGGGCAGTGTTCCACCCTTCGGGGTGAGTGATGTTCAGGGCCAAGTTTAACACCTAGTGCTGGTTCATCTACATTGCCACGACAAAATTCATCGGGAGAATCCAGGTATCAAAGGCAAACGGATCAGCCAGACTAGCCCAGAATTACAAGGGTTTTTAAACAATGGTATGGCTCCTGCCTTTCAAGCGGAAGGTATGAAACCACCTGTTGGTACCTCTACTGTACTTAGAACCGGAAAAGGTGCAGGCATAATAACACCTGTACCGGATGGCAACAAGGAAACTTGAAGTCATTAAGCAGCTAGGCGATTTACTATAAAGTTCTCGGAGTAAATCGACTCGGGGGGAAACCCTCCAATTAATGAGAGAAGTTATTGATAGATACTCTACTTAACATTAGTTTATGTTAATCCGAGGAGCCGGATGAGCTTGAAAGTCTCAAGTCCGGTTTTGAAGACTGGCTTTGTGTGGTGTTCCCGCAAGGGGTGACACGCATCGCCAAGTTTAACATTCAATATTTAAGAAATATTGAGGCTACCCTGGCAGGGACAGGGGATTTTCAAGGCACTGATCACCATGATTGCCAATTAGGACAATGGCTTTATGGTGATGGTCCTAATCAAGTGGCTGCTCTACAGAACAGCAAAGTTCAGGAAATTTTTGAGAGCTTATTTGAGCCGCATGAACAGTTTCACACTATCAGCAAACAAGCACTGGAAAAAAAACAAGTTGGTGATGAGGGCACCGCTCAAAACGGCATAACGGATATGTACAAAATATCGCATATCCTCACGCAAAAATTGCTAAAGCTGGATGCTCTGACTAAAGGCGAATAGAAAACTATCTATGGAAATAGTCGCAGACGAAAATATCCCTTTTGTAAGTACAGTCTTTGCCAATTTAGGCGAAGTCCGTACTCTTATTGGGCGGCAAATCAATCGCGCCGATTTAGGCGATGCTGAAGTCTTATTAGTGCGATCTGTCACCCAAGTTGATGAAAATTTACTAGCGGGTAGTGCTGTGCGCTTTGTCGGTACAGCAACCATCGGATTAGATCATATTGACTTGGATTATCTCTCCAAAAAAAACATCGCTTTTGCCAGTGCCCAGGGTAGTAATGCGACTTCGGCAGCAGAATATGTCATCAGTGCTTTATTGATTATCGCGGAACGTCAAGGATTTCAACTACACGAGAAAACGGTAGGCATTATTGGTTGTGGCAATGTTGGCTCTCGTGTGTTGAAAAAATTAAAAGCCTTGGGCGTGGAATGTATTATCCATGATCCGCCATTGCAAGAAAAAACAGATAATCGGGATAATCGGGATAATCGGGATTATGTCGATTTAAACGCTGTGCTATGTGCAGACATTATTACCCTGCATGTGCCGCTCACCAAAGGTGGGCGTTATCCCACTGAGCATTTAATCAATGCCGACTTTCTCAGCAAGTTACAAGATGATGTGATTTTAGTGAATACATCACGCGGGGGGGTGGTGGATGAAAGGGCTTTATTAGAAAGGCAGCGCCCAACAATGACCACTATATTGGATGTGTGGAAAAATGAACCCAATATTAATCAATTATTGTTACAACGCGCTACTTTAGGGACTCCGCATATTGCGGGCTATAGTTTTGATGGTAAAGTGCGAGGAACAGAGATGTTATATGCTGCCGTGTGTGACTATTTTCAGCAAACACCGCAAGCACAAATCACTCTGCCCGCACCGCCACTGAGACGATTAACTTTTTCCCACACAATTGATGATCAAGTTGCCATACAGTCTGCTGTTATGGCTTGTTATGACGTGCGCCGCGATGATGCCGCACTCCGCCGCTCTGCTCTTGATGCAAGTGCCTATTTTGATAATTTAAGAAAAAACTATCCAAGGCGGCGAGAATTCAGTTGTGTTGAAATTGAACTGCCGGCTGAAAAATCGGCACTCGCGGCACAATTGCGGGGACTAGGATTTATTGTAAGGCATCACGCACACGCAACATTTGCGCCTTAGCCTCCTCTGCTATCGGAGTGATTTCGGGATTATTGGTTAAACCAAAAACTTTGGCAGGATCCATGAAAGTCACAGTTGTTGAGCCATCGGCTTCTTCACGAAGTAAGACATTGCATGGAAATAATGCGCCTATATCAGGGTGTTGACTAATCAAGCGATGAGCGAGAGAAGGACTACAGGCACTCAAAATCAGATAGTGAGGCATATCTATGCCTAACTTCTTTTTAAGAACGCTATTAACATGAATCTCATTCAAAATACCAAATTTCTCTTTTTGCAAAGCTTCTGTTACTCGTTTGACGGCAGTATCGAAGTCATCTTTCAATTTGACGTTAAAAGTAGGCATAACAAATAAAATCTCCTGTTAGTTAAATTTAGGAGTCCAAGGCTTGTCCCGACGACAGGAGGGATCTTGGACATCAAGGAAAAGGAAAAAATTTCATAGGGGCAGTCATTCTATTCACATTAGTGCCCATGACACCCAATTGACTATTTAAACCACTAAATTGGTGATTCATTTTTGCCAAGTCAACTCTCATCAGAGCGATATTATCGCTCAATGTTATAACACTGCTGTTTATCTGATTGATACTCGTATTTATATCATTGATATTGGTGTTTATATTAGTGACAGAATCATTCATCATTGTGATGACTTTGACATGTTCATCTAAATTATCTAATGAGTGTTTCACTTCATAGACATTTCCAGCAACCACCGTAAGATTTTGACTGATATTTTTCATATAACCAGCCACCTCATCTAGGCGTTGAGTGATGTTGCCCATATCTGATAATAGTATGATGATAAGAGCAAACATGGCAGCAGCCCAAACCGTTAAACTAATCATACTAAATCGGATAAGTTGGGCTGTCTGTGCGCTGATTTCAAAGATCAACGTTTCTCGACGTTGCATTGCCAAATTGAACTCACGCAGGCTGCTTTCAACGAGTTCGGCTATTTCTCTAGGATTCTCATTTTCGCTCATAAATATCACATTACCCAATTCCAAAGCCAGTGGGACAATCGGGATAATCGACTGTTTGACATTGAACATCCGTTACGGATGCCAAAGAAGGGCCATCGTGTAACCAAGCGCGTAGCTTATCGACTGCATTGGGCGTACCACAAGCTAAAACCTCAACACGCCCATCTGCCAAATTACGCGCCCAACCTGATACGCCTAAACCTTGCGCTTGTTTACGAGTATAATAACGAAATGATACGCCTTGAACATGTCCACTGATAAAACAGTGCTGACAGATTTTTTTTTCCATTTGAGTTACCTACTATTATGCGCTTAAATATTTTTTTCATCACTTTGATCGGTTTAGTCATCATCTCTATCAGTCTAGGGGCTATCAACCTGCGGCAGATGGACAAGGAAACGCGGGAATTTATCAATACAACGATGTTAGGCTTGTTTGTAGACTGGAATAATAGTGAGTTTTTAACTTACACCAGCAATGAGTTTCGAGAAAAATTGACAAATGAAGAATTATCTAAGATTAACTTAGTCTTTCAACGTTTGGGGAATTTATTAAATTATCACGGCGCACAGGGTGGCGTATCCAGAAATAACTACTGGGATATCAGTGTCCGTTACAAGGTACAGGCAAGTTTTCAGAATGGACAATTTTCCGCCACCATCACGCTTATCAAACAGCAAGAAAAGTGGACAATCGATCGATTTGAATATCAATATTCCTTTTTTCCTAATAGGCGGGACGAAGGCTCACTTAAAGTGGTGTTGAGTCCAAGATAAATCTTGGACTCCTTTTATAACTTATATAGTTGTCCAGAAAAGTTTTGTCCTAAAGATGTTTTTCGTTGTTTCGCTCATTGCGCGCAGCGGATTTCCCGAAACTCAGTCGAGGTAGAGGGTTTAGCTTCGCTTACTTCGTTGCGGGAAATCCGCGCAGCGAAATTCCCGAAACAACTTTTCTGGACAACTATAATCCCAAAAGTTTCTTACGTTTTTCCATCATTTCCTTAATGATGGGTCTAAGGATGATTTGCATGGCAAATCCCATTTTACCGCCAGGGACAACTATGGTATTAGGCCGCGACATAAATGAATCGTGAATCATCGTTAACAGGTGGTTGTAATCTACCTGATCACGGTATTTGTTAAAGCGAATGACCACCAAACTTTCATCAAGCGTGGGAATATCCCGCGCAATAAAGGGGTTAGAGGTATCTACCAAGGGCACCCGTTGAAAGTTAATATGGCTATGCGTAAATTGTGGCGTGATGTATTCCACATAATCAGGCATACGCCGCAAAATGGTATGAGTGACCGCTTCAGCGGAATAGCCACGCTCTCCAACATCACGACTGATTTTCTGTATCCACTCCAGATTAACACTCGGCACCACGCCAATTAACAAATCTACCCATTGCGCCACATTTACCTCTGGAGTGACAACCCCACCATGTAAGCCTTCATAAAACAGCAAATCAGTGTCAGGATCAATGTCCTCCCATGGCGTAAAAGTACCCGGCTTTTGATTATAGGGCAGTGCCTCTTCTTCATTGTGCAAATATTTACGGACTTGTCCAGAGCCGGTTTCACCGTATTGGTGAAATAAAGCTTCAAGTTTATCAAAAATATTAGCTTCTGGGCCAAAGTGACTGATATTTATACCTTCTTTGTCAGCCTCCTCAACCGCTTTTTTCATCGCCTGACGATCGTAGCGATGGAAACTATCACCTTCAATAATCGCCGGCTTGTATTCACCCCGGCGCAAAATCTCCTCAAAGGCTTTTTTGACTGTGCTTGTCCCTGCACCGGATGAGCCTGTAATGGCAATAATGGGATGTTTTTCTGACATTCATTTTTCTCCTAGTCCAAGATAACTACCAGTTTAACGAAAATACAAGACAGCCTTGCGTAATTCTCCTACGGTTTCAAACTGACTACGATAACGGCTTTGCACGTAGAGTTCAATAATCTTTTGAACGGGAACGGCTAAATCAGGCCGTGCTGCGCTGACACGGGTGGCATAGGTAATTGGCCCCTCACTCGGATGGCGATGCAAACCCTGCCGTGCCAATTTTTGGCAAAAGCGCAAATAAATTTTTTGCGCTGGATCACGCACAAGCTTCTGTGGAAAAAACATCCAAGCAGCGTAGCCTAATAATAAAGTTGTTATGATGATAATCAATGCTATCGTCATACCAGCCCAATCAATGTTTTTTAATCCTAAGCGGCTTAAAAATTCCCGTTGTTGTGCCGGACCATAACCCAGTATCCATTGATTCCAACCATTATTGATCGCATCCCAACGATTTGCCAATTGTTGCAAAATATTCAAATCAAGGGGGGAATTAAATGTCATTGGTAATGCCGATTCAATCCCTTGCTCTACCCGTATGGGTGCGACTGCATTCGTTGGATCAATCCGTATCCAGCCTTTATCTGGCAACCAAATTTCACTCCAAGCGTGGGCATCGCGCTGCCGCACAATCAGGTAATTTCCAATCGGATTGAAATTGCCGCCCAAATAGCCTGTGACTATCCGTGCGGGAATGCCAGCGGCTCGCATTAGAACGGTAAAGGCAGCCGCATAATGTTCGCAAAAACCGTTGCGGGTTTCAAATAAAAATTCATCAATGGGATCATTTAACAATAAATCTGGTGTATAGGTATATACAAAAGCCTGCTCATTAAAATATTGCAAAGCGCGTTTGACAACCGCTTCTGGATGAGACTCTTCTTGCCGCCATTGTGCTGCCAAAGCGCGGGCACGAGGATGTTTTCCCTGCGGCAATTGTAAAGCCAAGCGGTATTGTCGCTTTGTGATGAAATCGGCACGATAATGAGTATAAGATCGCACCTGATAACGCATTCGTTCTCGTACCGGGCGTTTTGCCAATATCTGATAATCTGCTGTCATCGCGCCCTCAGTGGGTGCTTGGACAGGTAAATCGAGGGCAAATAACCACTGTTCATAATGTGGTTCTAAAGTAATTGTATAATCAAAATGTTCACCGCTGGGGTGGATATTTAATTGATTAACGATCTGATCTTGTTGAAACCCACTTTTCCACTCGCGCCCATTGGTCCACCATAACACCGGTCCCCGCCAATAGCGTAGCTCTGGGGGCGGTAGTTTTCCTTTGACACGAAAAGCGACTTCATCGGAGAGAGTTAATTGATTGACATCGCCTATTGACATTCTATCACTTAAACCGGTGATACCAGTGCGGCTATCTATGGGCAATTTCCAAAATGGTCCTGCGACACGGGGAAATAAAAAAAATAAGACTAACATCACTGGCAAAGCTTGCATTAATAATATGCTTGATAGGCGCAGACGTTGGCGTGTTGACAAGCTCTTTTTTTCATCGTTTAAGCTGATAAGTGTCGCCGTTGCTACCAGCATGACGAGGCTCATATATAACGCAGTGGGAATGGATTGAGAATATAAAAAATTGGTAATGATAAGAAAATAGCTTAAAAAACAAACAATTAAAAATTCTCGTCTGTTTTTCATTTCCAACAATTTTAATCCACACAAAAGCACTAAGAAAGTAATACTGGCATCGCGTCCAAAACGAATGCCATAAGTGAGAAAAAGCCCCAGTAGCACGACCAACATTATAATAAATAATAACCAAAAAGGGGGTAAATGCCACTTTTTTTGTGTTATCTGATAACGCCATAAGAGCAATGCCAAAAAGAGTGGTGGGCTCCAAATCACCATGCGAGACATAAGTGGCAAGACAACTAATATTAATGTCGCCATCAGCCACAATAAGGTATCTAAACGGGGAAATAGAGGCTGAGGCTGAGTTTGTGTTGTTGCCATTATGATATTTCCTTTGGGAGAGCGTATAAGGCTAAGGCTTGTAAACAAAGTTCACGGTGCTGTTCCCCGCTATTGGGTTCAAAGGAACAAGTTGGGATTTTCAAACCATATTGTGCCCCCTGACTTTCGGCAACTAATATCCAAAGACTGAGTTGTGACAATGCCACTTCAAGATTATTGAGCATACTGACATCGTCCCAAGTGAGCCATACTTGTGCGGCACTCAGACCGCCAAATTCTTTAATCATCCAATTTCGCCCACGCGCCACAGCTTTCCAATCAATATGTCGTGGCGAGTCTCCCACATTATAATCACGATAACCGATAAAATCATCCCCCCCCGTCTCGTGCGGACTGCCTTCACCGGTATTTTGTGATTGTTCACCTAATGGCAAATTTCTATGTCCCAGCGGTTGTGGATAAACCAAGGTAGAGGTGTCTAAATGTATATAAGACCAAGCGTGAAAGAGTCCCAGTGGAAAACGAGTGTACACTTTGAGTCGCCCTAAAAAAACTCGACCACGTTGCGAAGTGGGAACAGATATATCAATGCTTACGCGCTGATCGGCGGGAATATCTATGGTATCATGCTGCCAAACGAGGGCATGACGGGCAACCTGTCCGCGATTATCTATCCATAATTGAAATGTCGCCGATTCACCAGCAAAGACGGGCAAGACTTTTCCGGCTTCTATGCGTAAACCCAACAAAGTGCGATGAGTGTGTAGCATAGAAACCATTGCCATACTGCCCAATAAAAAGCTTAAGGCATAGCCCATGCTGTTGTTATAATTCATGGAGCCGAGCAACATGATGAATAAGACGAGCGCCAATCCCAAGCCTGCTTTGCTTGGCAAAATGTAAATAGTTCGCCTTTTGAGCACAATGGGGCCGGGCTGCGCTGTGTGGCGTTTTTTTGAATGGGTTGTATTTTGTGTTGTCATTGGTTTGGATATTATAACTCAAGTGATTTGTACACTTCTAGAGCAGTCGACGCGGTCTGGAAATTAAAGGAAATTTAAAAAAATTAACATGAGCACCCGCTATCAATTAACACAAATGAGTATTGCAGGATTTAGGCGTTTATTTTCAGTCGAGATGGAAATGCGCCCCCTAACAGTCATGATTGGTGCCAATGGGGTGGGTAAAACTTCTATCTTAGAAGTTTTTTCTTTACTCTCCGCTTCGGCACAGGGTCAATTGAAAGTTATCCTTTCTCAGTTTGGGGGAATTCAAGATATTTTAACCTACGATAAAGCCGAGGCTGTCCGTTTCCAGATTTCTATGGAACGCCCAACAGAGACTCCACTTTCTTATTCATTGACGCTGAATCTCAAAGGAATGTCTTATGAAATAGGCTCAGAAAGCTTAAGCACTGGTGATGATGCTAAGCCATTGATTGAGGCGAATCGCACTGACATTAGATATTTTCGTCCCGAAGATAATAAATTGGTACGTCCCACTTGGGAGCCTTCGCCTTTTGAAACTTCACTCTTTCAGATGCCTAAACTGTCACAAACGCCCGAAATTTTGCGTCAACAACTCGCATCCATCACCTATTACAGTGCTTATGCTTTAAATGTCGGCTATCACGCCCCCATTCGTTTACCTCAAAAAATGCAGCCTACCACACATCCTGGGCGTTATGGGGAAGAACTTGTAGCATGTCTTTTTTATCTGCGTGAAACAGATAGAACACGTTTTGAGATCATAGAAGATACCCTTGCTGTCGCTTTTCCCAGTTTTGAGCGGCTGGATTTTCCACCCGTTGCTGCCGGCACACTGGCGATGACATGGAAAGAAAAAAATTTTTCTAAGCCGCTGTATATGAACCAACTATCTGAAGGAATATTGCGATTTTTGTGGTTAATCACATTGTTGCACAGTCCTGATTTGAGTGCAGTGACGCTGATTGATGAACCGGAAGTCAGTTTACATCCCCAATTATTGAGTATCTTGACAGATGTTATGAGCGAAGCCTCAGAACACACTCAATTGATTGTAGCGACACATTCTGAACGATTGATTCTGTTTTTAGAGCCTGAACAAGTGCTTGTGGTTGATCAAGAAGAGGGATTAGCGCAGGTGAGGTGGGCAGATACGCTTGATTTAGAGGCATGGCTTTCCGAATATTATTAAATACTCGGGATGCACACCGAATTTTAAAGGATAAAGATTTGTTAATTTCGGCAAAAGCCTGTCCTGAATTAAAAGCATTTTTAAACAGAATCTTGCAATTGTGTGATGGCGAATTGATTGTTTGACAAATATAGCCAATGTCAACAAAAACTATCATTCAGGAATGCAAGGCGTACCTTGCACGCCTGAGTCTGTCTAATTATTGATGCGAAAGTTTACTTATTAGCATGCCGATGTCCAATTTCATCACCAGGCAAGCGTTCACCATTGGGAGTAAAATAACTCAATGAACTTTGGACGATCTCACCGATAATCTCTACCGTACCGGGCTGTGTAGCCGCCGCATAAAAGGTATATTTCCCATTGGGAAGTCCATTGGGAAAGTCAATCCGAAAAACCTCTTTTGAACCATTTGCCCCTTGCCCCTGTGCATACGGTGTCAAGTCAGCGACAAATCCTGATGAAGTTAAAAAGTAGAGCCTATCATCACCAGGCAGAGAGACAGCGACATAAACATCCGCTTGACCAGACCAATTTTCATCCAGTGTCACTGCCAAAGTGTCGCCAGGCAAAAACCGGGACTTATTCAATGACAGCCCTGTTGCCCAGCTTGTCGAAACAGCGCTCGTTAATAAAACTATTGAAATACAACGCTTTATATATTTCATCCTTTTCTATTCCTCTACTAAAGAGCTGAATAACATATTAAACTGAGAAAAATTATACTTTGTCAAATAATGCATTTTACATGCCAGCAGAATGGCATCCCCATCAGCACTGTTGGATGGCATGGCCTTGTCGTCCCCAAAGTTGGCCTTTTGAATTGAGTCGTGTCTGTGCTACTTTTGCAACAGTGGCAAATGCCATTGCTCGTTTTGAGCCCGTGAAAATGATTGTCCAGCCAGCGCAGATCGAAGAAGCGGCGCGATTGTGTGGTGCCGGGATTGACTTTATCTCTTTGCCGATAGATGATAGTTGGGTACGTGATACTGGTCCAAGCTTTATCATTGACGGGCGCGGCGGCATTGCTGGCATTGATTGGCAATTTAATGCCTGGGGAGAAAGTAGAGAAAATATTATTGATTATCAAGAGGATGCACTTTTAGCTCAACGGATATTGGAATATACTCAAATACATCGCTATGCCGCTCCCTTTATTTTAGAAGGTGGGGCTATCCATGTAGACGGCGAAGGTACTGTTTTAACCAGTGCTCAATGTTTACTCAATCGCAATCCCCAGATCAGCCGCAACGAGATGGAGGCACAATTGCGCGACTATCTCGGTATTTCTAAAGTGATT
>JSZA02000207.1 GCA_000785145.2 Candidatus Thiomargarita nelsonii | reverse complement strand
AGATTATGTCGTTATTAAATATATATATTTTTATTCGCGCCTAGATGTATCGGGCTTTGAGAGATACCTCCCCTTCGGGGCATGTTAATGAATGGAAACGTTTGTTAATAAAAATGTATCGGTTAGCTATCGCACGTAACATCATCTGACGTAGGGGCAACACCCTAGTGGTTGCCCTTAATCCCTTGTGGTTGCCCGCCACGATATGGCATTGACTAGCGGTAAATGTTGTTGAATCTGAGAATGAAAAATGGCAGAATCCTTTTTTGGGTCTCCTCGTAGGTCTGATTTGGGGGGCGTTATCTTAATGGCATTGGTGCGTGGGACGCACCCTACGCTTGCTGTCAGTTTCGTAATTTACTCTCATTTGATTCTGGGAATGACTCTGTGCGATGGAACATCTTCTGGTTATTCATAAATGGCACTTTTTCTACTACATGGCATCCCATGCAAGTTTTTCTGGCAACAGAAAATGCTTTTTTTATTTTTTTCGGGTCATTGCTCTGTAATGCTGCCTCAAGTGATGCCCATACATTGCTTTGCAGAAACATCGAATCGGCACTGAATTTGCGTGCAGGCCGCTTTAGATAACCATTCTTTATAGTGGTTTTGATTTTCCTCCAATGGTAAGACGCTAGTTCGTAATTGTTATTGACAATGGCATCATAAACCATTTCATAACGATGCCCCACCTCCCACATAGGCTGATCAAATCCTCGTAGATAGGTTTCTAAACGAGCAAACCTCTCGGTGTCATTTTCAACATCAAGCAACCAGTGTTTGCTTGGCTTATTTCTTTCTGTAGGTTGTGCAATTGAAAAACTTATCCCTACCGTAGAAGCTATGATTAAAAGTATTAGGAAATATCGTGATTTCATAGGTGTCTCTTTATTTCTCCTTTAGTAATTGGAAATAAATAACTCATCTGTTTCTGACAATCTGAATTGAAGCATTTGCTTCTAGCCTTTTTCTTGAGGGCATAAATCGGTTGAAGTTGAATATTCATAACCATCTGAGCTTTGAATTAATTGACAATATTTATAACCAATCCCAGAAACATTTTCCTTGCCAATTCCAATGTCAAAGCTACCACGGGCTCGTACCACAACACGCCCAACATAAGTGCCTATCTTTTTACCTTTCGTGACGACAGCTTTTACAATGTCACCCGTTTGAAAACCTTTAACTCGCTTATGCTTTTTGGGCCCCGTTCTCGGAAAGCCGTATTGACAGAAGACTGCACTTCTGTCTTGAACCACGTCCCTTGGCAGTGAGAATCAAAGGAGTTATCGCTTGGGGAATAACAAATGAGCACAATCGCCATGAAACACAAGCCGCGTCTATCCAATGGTCTTTCTTATAACCTAGCTTGAGACGGTTAAATTTGGTTCGCCCACCACTTGAGAAAGTAATCGGTAAACCAAAGCCTTTTAAGGCATTGCCGGTAGCATAACGAGTAGCATTAACTGCCGCTGCGTCTTTTAAGGGCGCCTTCGCTTGCGCTTTAATTTTCTTCAAACGCTTAGGTTTACGCTTCAGAAACTCTTTAATGTCCTTGTTGCCCTTATCTTGGTTGCACTCCGTACAAGCCAAGGTTAGGTTGGACACTCGTGAGGAACCACCCTTGCTGCGAGCTTGGATATGTTCAACTTCAAGTGGTACATTTTTAGCACCACAATAAGCACATTGGCGTCCCCATTTTTCTAGCAAATATGAACGTCGCAAGCTCCGTTACTTCGTTTCCCGCAACTCATAGCCGGCTAGTTCACCTTGTTGATATTCGATACCAGATATTTCAGGCTTTTGCATTTTCTGAGTATCAAACCTGACCGTTTCTACAGCTATTTGAGTAAGCGGTGCCAACCGCGACAACTTAATCATCCAATTCTTAACGTTATCAACTCGTGACCGCAATGACGGGGGGAGCCAACCTTTTGGCCGCCGTCGGTTTAAGAAACGTGGTGGCCGATAACGAGTCTTTCTATTTCGCCGTGAACTACGTATCGCCCGTCTTGATTCAAGATTGCATTTTATCTGAAGTCCGCGATGGTTTAGGTTGCCAGCCCAGATAACCTCTTTACCACGGTTAAAATGTCCAACCAAAGCGATGCCGGTTGTACGGCTGCCTGGATCAAATTTGATCTCAATAGGCTGTAAATCACCACCAACACGACGTGTCAGGATAATTGTGAAAGGGTAGCGTCGATAAACCGCCGCCTCTCCCTTCTTTAATAACTTACGTGCTCTTGCCGGGTGGCATGGCATCAACGGTTGTTTGTTACTCACTAAAACAAATACTCTTTGCATAATTCGTTACCTAGCTCCGCTTGCGCGGGTAATGGTCTCCTAGCCAATGTTATAGGACGGTTTTGACTGAAAGCCACACGGGCCTTTCCATCAGACCGGTTTAATGACTCCCCGCAGAGCTTGAGACTTCCGAAGCATCCCAAGGTGCCTATATTTTCGCCCCTAACGTCGTTCTCAAAGAACTTAGGCGGGTCACTTTAAAATAACTCAAACCGATGAGTTATTTATGGACAGTGACTTAGTGATTGAAAAATGACCTATCGCCGGTATTAACTTAATGGCAGTGACGCTCCTGCGTGGGAACGAGCTAAAAGCAAACCTATCTCTTTTTAGACTGCTCTATCGCCAATTTAATCATTAATTGATACTGCTCTTCTGTTAGTGTCTTTTTGAAGACATTCAGACATTCAATCTGCAAATCCGCCAACTCTCTTCTCTTGTTGGCAACTTTATCCAGAGCATCACTAACATCTTTGGCAGTTTTCCCATCATTGATAACTTGCGAGACAATCATCGTCTCAAGAGTTTTAATCTCTGTGGCAGTTTTCATGATGATTGGTACCATCTTCACAAACTGTTTCTCTATAACCAGCTTTTGCTCTTTTGTCGGCTTTAACTTCTGCATGCCCCCATGCTTCATATAAATTCCCATAAAGTGAGGGAATGAGTCTGGCATCAAAAAATACCCGTCCGGGAAATGCTCATTGTGCAGAAATGGATTGTGTGCATCCGCTTCTGCTATCACTGGTGACAATGCAATTACCATTGCTAAAACTATTTTCTTCATCTTTTTTCTATCCTCATTGTTAAAATTTACCAAAAATTATTATACAGCATTGCAGATTTATCGCAAATAATATTTAATATTGATACTAAAGTTTTGCGTCATCAATAATCCATCGACCACATTAAATTAAAACTACGACCGACAGCTTGTGGCTCTTGCCCACTAATACCTTCAGTTAAATGTTCATGATAAGCGCGATCAAATAGATTTGTGATGGTAAATCGCAAATCATTTTTTACACCTGTTTTACCAAAGCGATAACCAAAACCAAGCTCAACGGTGGCAAAGCCCGCTGTCGCATCTTCAGTGCCATTACTAAATTGAGTGGCTATCCGATTTTGATGACTAACAGCACGAAAACGGGTATCCAAATTAAAGCCTTGTTCGGGAAGATATTGTACACCTATTGTTGCTTCTAGCGGTGGTACTTGAAAAAACGGCTCATCATCTTCCTTATTTTCACCACGTTGATAACTGCTAGAAGCGAATAACCATAAGTGATTGTCAAGTGCATGTTTTAGCGAAAGCTCCAAACCAATTAAATCAACTCTGGAAAGATTTTCGGTCTGTTTAATTGGGAAACCGGTTTTAGGATCAATGCGTTCAGTTATCCGTCCCGCAATCGCACCATCAATACGAGAGAAATAGACAGCAGTAGTGTAATTGGTACGTTCCCATTGGCCTTTCATACCAAGCTCCAAAGTAAGATTACGCTCTGGTTCAAGGTGAGGATTACCTAAATGGATATAACCATCACCTCTAGGGCTAGTCTCAAAACGTTCCCGCATATCCGCTGCCCGATAACCTTGTGCTAAACTCAAGTAGGGATTTAACGCTGCTGAATAATTATAAATTGCCCCAGTTGACCATGAAAATGTATTATCGGTAGATTCTAAGCCGGTTGTTTGCATATTTGCACCATTGCCCATTTTATCAGCATTACCAGTCACACGATCATAGCGTGCGCCTAGTTTGATAGTCCATTGCTCTAACAAAATTTCATCTTGTAAAAATAACCCAGTTGAAACCAGTTCTCCATTTTCAAACGGGTTACTGAGAAGTTTGGTATTAAATGTAGGTGGTTGAAACATATAACGATTTGGATTGCCTTGCATTCGCCAAGCATCAATGCCAGCAAGGACATAATGTTCATCATTGGGAAACATTTCTAATTTGACAGCCCCGCCTACAGTTTCAAAATCAACATCATTTGTTACATAATCCCGTTGTAAATTTTTACTAAAAGCCCTTATTGTGCGATGAACATTGTGGTAATATAATTCGGTACGTAATTTGAGAGACGAGTCCCCCTTAAAATCCTGTTCATACGCTAAATTGAACAGATCACGATCTTGTTCTGGTGAATGCACAATCACTTGACCTAATTTCTTATTTTGAAACTTCACTGATCCCGGATACCATACATCATCGGTATTTTGATGTTGTGCCATAATTTTTATGGTTTGCTGCGAACTCAGACGATATTTATATTGACCCGAAAAGGCAGATTGCTTATAGCCAGAATGCTCAACAGTGCCATCAGATGCCTCATAGTCATTATAATCCAACCCTGATACATTTAAGCTCAACGCATGGTTTGGATTGCTCAATGCAACACTGGTAGCCGCCTTAAAGCCTTCATTAGCGGTTGAACTAAAGGCTGATAGTGTGCCACTCATAGAGGGTTTATCACTAAAATCAGCTCCTTTGGTAATAAAATTTATCACGCCACCCATCGCACCACTACCGTATAATACCGATGCTGGCCCTTTAACAACTTCCACTCTGGCAATTTGACTTAAATCAACATAAGAAGCGATAGCGCCTTGAGGCTGGGCTGAATTCATACGAATTCCATCAACTAAAATCACAATTTGTTCTTTTTTCATGCCGCGAATTACTGGATTCATACCCCAAGCACCATCTGAATTGACAGCAATCCCGGGTTGTCCTCGCAGTAAATCTCCAACAGTCGTTTTTCCACTGCGTTGGATTTCCTCCGTTTTAAGTACGGTGATGGCATGGGGAGTTTCTAAGGTTTCTGATTCATAACCTTTTGCGGTGACAGTTATTTCTGGTAATTCTGTCTCAGCATTAACCGGCATCGTGACAGATAAAAAAATCACCAGTGCGAATATTCGATACATTTTTTTTAAACTCCTGTTTGTTATCAGTTATGAACCGACACTGGCGCCAGTCGGTTCAGACCAGCGTGGATATTAATACAAATGATAATCAATGTCAACTATAAAATAAAAAAATGAAAATTTAGGTTCGCCAAGCCACCCATTTCCGTTCATTCAATCGTATCCCAATCGTATCATATAATGCACAATCCAAATGGCTTTCTCGCAAAATCAATACCTCAGCACCTTCTGCTAATTTAAGCCGATAAAGATAAAAAGCACCCCGAAAGCGTTTTTCAATGATTTGAGCACGTATCGGGCTTTGTGGATCAAAACTAATATCATCAGGACGCACTAACACTTTAACCGCACTCCCCTTATGAATCACGGATTGACTCGGCAAAATGCCTAATGGCGTTTTCATAAGCCCCGCCTCATCAATCACCGTACCCGCCAAAAATACACCCTCTCCGATAAAATCCGCTACAAAATGGTCAATCGGAGAATGATAAAGATTATAACCCGTATCCCATTGCCGCAAATGTCCATCCTGCATAACGCCTATTTTATCAGCCATAGCAAAAGCCTCTGATTGTGAGTGGCTGACCAAAATTGCAGTGACCGCTTCTTGCTTTAAAAGCGCTCGCACCTCAATAGCAAGCTGTTCGCGCAAATCGCTATCCAAGCTAGAAAAAGGTTCATCCAACAATAACAATGCTGGTTTAGGGGCTAGAGCGCGAATCAAAGCAATGCGCTGTTGTTGTCCACCAGACAATTGATGTGGATAACTTTTAGCCACAGCGACTAAATCCACTAACTGTAGCAGACGCTTAATGCGTTCCCGACGCTGTGAAGCGGGCCAGCCGCGCAAGCCAAAAGCGATATTATCTGTGACCGTGAGATGTGGAAACAACGCCAAATCCTGAAATACCATGCCTACCCGACGTTTTTCAGTCGGCAATTGGCGCAAAGGACTGCTGACAAGCTGACTATTATTAAAAATAATCTCGCCACTACGCACCGGTTCAAAACCAGCAATCGCACGTAACAAGGTTGTCTTACCGCAACCACTCGGCCCTAATAAGCAACCAATTTCTCCGTTTTCCAGCACGAAACTGACGTTTTTGACAACTTGCTTATCCTGATAGGCTACTGAAACTTGTTTTAATTCAACTTGTTGGCTCATAACGCTTCCGTTTTGTCTTAAACATCACCTAAATGAACCTGACTGAGTTGAAAACCTGATTTTAAATCCCTTACTGCCCAGCCAAACACTCCAATACCAAAAACACTGACAACGATAGAGAGAAATCCATAGTTCGCACTTTGAAGGCTAGACACCTCATTTGACCATTGCCACAAAATGGGGATAAGTAAGGCAACATAAGCTCCTCCAGTCATACTAAGAATGAGGTGAGTAATGCGTTCAGTAGGAGATAATTGTCGTGTTTGATCTTCAGTCACAAAATCCCAAGCAGTCAGGATTATTTCTATTAAAAGGATACCCGCCATAACCCACGCCCAAAAACCATGCCATGAATACCAAGCGAGCCCAAGAAAAATGATGGCATAAAATAGTTCACGAATTCCATGAATTTTTTGCTCTAGGGCAGCAGATGGCTTGCTTGGGAGCGACTCTTTATATTCGTGATTCCAAATCACATCAAAACCACCAAGGATGCCTTGAAATATTAAAATGTACATTATTATTTCCATAGATATTCCTTATATCCAATAGCAGACAAACCAAGAGATTGTGTTCCAATCCCACACGAAACATAATGAGGTTAGCGAGTCCATCAGCTTGTCTCTTAATGCTTAAGTACTAAGTTCATTTGCCTTGTTAGCGCAATCCAGAATTTCGATGCCATATAAATACTGCCCACATTAAAATAAACAGTTCCAGCGCAAATGACCAATGTAATATAAAGTTTAACCACCACGGACTATAAAGTGCCGGTACCGTAAATAATGCAAACGGCTTATCGACAAATGGAGCAAACCACCAAATATCACCTACAATACTATCCAGAAACATATGTATCAATCCGTTGACTGAGAAAATTAGTCCAAGTAATGCCGCTGACTTTTTTGAAGGCAGCCAAACGGAACAAAATAGCAACAATCCTAGCCAGAGTATGGGATAGTGGGACCAATATGTGTGATGGTGGTGCTGCCGGTTATCTATCAGATGAAAATAAAACATATCGAAATCTGGAGCGATGGCTCCAATTACACCAACAAAAACAAATAAACGTTGGCTTTTCCTGCTAACCAACTTGTTAGCTATCAATTTGGAGAAAACGTATCCTGCTGGTAAATGACCAATAATCATTTGTAAGTACTCATAAATTTTCAGATATTTGGATATGGACGGATTTTGTATTTTTTGCTAGAAAATATTATGAAGCCGTAAATTATTAGCTCATTCGATCTCTTGCATGATTAGGCAAATTACTCAATCTTAAACACATTTGATACCTCTACGCCGTTTTTATATTCAATAATACGGTAAAGTTAATAGCTATGTATCCATTCTCCCATGCCTGCCAAGGACCATGAATTATCTCTCCCCAGCGACATGACACGGAAAGGCCTGCCTTACTCCATCCTTGAATCTTTTGAATTGAGCCTTCCTTACACTCTAAGTCAATATCTTTAACCGCCTTATATGTTCGATTCTGTGAACTTGAAATAAGCCAACCCATCCATAACGGGCTACTTAGTATTAAAACAAAAAATGTACCTACAATGACGAGTACAAAAATAGCAACGATCTTTCTTGTTTTCATAGGAATATAGTTTCAATTCAAGTTGTTTGTACATAACGCTTCCGTGATCGACTAATAGCAAAACTTAACAAAATAACCGGAATAATGCCCACTCCCACAATAACAAGCGCGGCACTCGCCGAATCCGCCAAACGCTCATCAGAAGCCAACTCAAAGGCTCTCACAGCCAAAGTATTAAAATTAAAGGGACGTAAAATCAAAGTGGCAGGCAACTCCTTCATCACATCGACAAAAACCAGTAGAATCGCCGTCAATAAGCTGCCGCGTAACATCGGAATATGGATGCGAGCCAACACGCCAGTGGGCGATGAACCCAAGCAACGGGCGGCTTCTTCCAAAGAAGGTTTTATTTTTAATAATCCAGCATCAACCGTTTGCAAGGAAACCGCGAGAAAGCGCACCAAATAAGCAAATATCAGCACAAACAAACTACCACTCAATAATAGCCCAGAAGAAAAATTAAAATGGAGTCGAAGCCAAGCATCTAAACTATTATCTAACCAACCAAAAGGAATCATTACGCCGACAGCAATCACCGTGCCGGGTATAGCATAACCCATACCCACCCATCGCACAGCAGACCGTATAAAAAACGTGGCTCGCAGACGTTTGCCATAAGCCATCAATAATGCCAACATTGTAGCCAATATTGCCGTTACCATTGCCAACATAACACTATTGAATGCGAGCCTAAAAAACTCACCATCCAGCATCTCAGCACCCGTTTGCACTGCCCAGACGAATAATTGTCCCGCCGGTAGCAAAAATCCCAGCAATAAAGGCATTAGGCAAGCCAAAAAAGCGGCGACCGCATGTTTACCGCGCAAAATATAACGGGGCAATTCGCCATGACGGCTATGGTGATAGCGTGCTTGACGACGTGACCACTGCTCTAGCAAAATCAAAGCAAATACAAAGCACATTAACAAAACTGATAATTGTGCGGTTTATGCTTTTAGTAAATATTTTACTAACAAATATTAATAATTTCACAAAAAAACCGTATTTTTACGAGACTGAAAAATCGTTAAGTTAGTTAAATATATTTTCTTGACAAATTCTAATTGGTTTAGTATGATGCCACGCAGCTAGAGTCAAAGGACTTTAGTTCAAGTGGCAGGTATTTGGTTCAGTCTGTAAAGTTAGGCTGGTAAAACCTGAGACTGACAACAACTGATTGGCGAGAACCAAGTCAATTCTGGTTGTCTAAAGCGATCTAAGAATTCTTAGATCTTTGGGAGATGCCCCCTCCAGGACATTGTCCTGTGTGCGTTGTTAATGAATGGTAACATTTGTTAATAAAAATGTATCGGCTGCGCTGACATCATCTAAACCAAACCAAGTGCGAAAAATGCCCGTCGTAAAAGTGCTGATGCCAAAATATTGCACTGTCCCATAATCCGCCAAAGTTTCCATCAATACCAATGATAAACCGGCGATTATCGCTGGCCGTGCCAATGGTAGGGAGACCTGAAAAAAAGTTCGCCAAGCACCATTACCCAGACTGCGGCTGACTTCTAGCATGGCAACCGATTGCTCCAAAAAAGCGGCGCGTGCTAACAGATAAATATAGGGATACAGCACAAATGAAAACATAAAGATCGCCCCACCCCGCGAACGAATTTGAGGAAACCAATAATCTCGGTAGCCCCAATTAAACCATTCCCGCAAAGTCGTTTGTACCGGACCAGCAAAATCAAATAAGCCAGTATAAGTATAAGCGATAATATAGGCGGGCATTGCGAGAGGCAACAATAATGCCCATTCAAATAGCCGTCGTCCGGGAAAATCGCACAAACTCGTCAGCCATGCCGTACTGACACCCATTAATAGACTACCCACTGTCACCCCTAGCATGAGCAGAACTGAATTGATGATGTAATCCTTTAATACGGTATCCAATAAATGTTGCCAAACTTCACCCGCAGGCTGAAAAACGAAACTGAAAACGGTGAACAAAGGCAAGGCAAACAGCAAAGTGATGAGAATAATCGCGGTTTGCCAAAGCGAAAAGGGGGAGGCTCGTTGCATTTAAAACCCTCTTTAAATAATTTATAACATTATACAATATAATTAATGATAATAATTACTATTTGCATTTTATTATAATATCTGTATAATGCGGTGCTGTTCAAACTAAACTAACCAACAATGTGAGTAAACATGTTAAGTAAAACCATACTCGATAAACTCAATACTCAAATAAATCTTGAGTATTATTCGGCTAACTTGTACCTTCAAATGAGTTCATGGTGCCTATCTCAAAGTCTCGAAGGTTGTGCGTTTTTTTTACGCCAACACTCTAATGAAGAAAAGGGACACATGCAACAATTATTTGATTATGTTAATGAGACT
>JSZA02000203.1 GCA_000785145.2 Candidatus Thiomargarita nelsonii | reverse complement strand
TGGTATTAGGAGTCCAAGATTTATCTTGGGCGTCGGCTCTCCCAAACTAAAGTTTGGACTCCTGAATACCTTAACTTAATGGCATTGACCCTACACTTGCTAGGCAAAAATAGTCCTATACGGGGCGGTTTTTGAAGGAATGCCATCGCCGTTAAGGGCAACCACAAGGGATTGCCCCTACAACGGACCGCATTTTCTTCTCGTTGCAACAGGACGCGGAGCGTCCGGGCAGGCACTCACTCCGCGTCGTTCTAATACTTCACTTCAATTTCCACTCGTCTATTTTGAGCCCACGCGCTTTTGTTATTAGCTTTAACCAAGGGACTATTTTCGCCATAACCCTCCGTTTTTATCCGATCCTGAGAAATACCTTGGTTGACTAGATAGCTTTTGACAGAATCGGCGCGATCTTGTGAGAGATTAAGTTGTCGGCTTCGTGTAGGTGTTTGACCTTTCCAAGGTTGACTATCTGAGTGTCCCCGAATTTTGATGTTTCTCGCATCCATTTGAGCTAGCGTGTTGACAATTTCTGTCAATTGCTGCTTAGAAACGCTGTTTAAATCAAATCGCCTCATCTTAAACTGGATATTGCGGAAAACGGCCACCGGTTCAAGGAGTAATAGTTCGGCGACTCGCTGACGCGCTCCTGCGTGTTGGGTGCAAATTTGTAAATAGGCTTCTAGTACTCTGTCAATGTAAAATTGATGGGTGTTGTAGGGTGCGTCCTACGCACCTTTGTCTCTTAATTTGTGCGGAGTACGCACCCTACATTACCCATAAAAACAACCTTGACGATGTACTAGGCTTAATGGTAATTGTCCTTGTTTGTAATAGACATCCCCTAATCCTAAGTGCGCTTTGACATAATTCGGACGATTTTTGAGTGCTTGTTGGTAATGCATAATCGCTTCAGAATAGTTTTGTTCCTGTTCGAGGACAACGGCGAGATTATTATGGGCTTCGGGATGAGTGGGACAGAGGGCGCGTTGGAAATATTTTTTTTGTTGGATGTCAGTCGCAAGGGCTCGCACAACATATTGATTGGCTATCTGACAGGGCGTTTTAGCCCAGACGATAAGGGGCAATAATATCAGTAATTGGCTCAAAAAAATAAAATGGGTGAGTTTTGGCATTTTTAAATATCCTCTTTTTATCGTTTGTAACAGGACGCGGAGCGTCCGGGCAGGCATTCCTTTGCCTCGCGTCAATGCCATTAAGTTAAGCAGCCTTATATATTATGGGATTTGTACAACTAGATACCCTCCTGTGACAATCTGATATGAAATGACATATTAAACACTTTTTCAATGAAAATAATGATTAAATAATAGTGAATTTAAGATATAATCGAGTAAGACTAAACTTTATTTATATATTTAACTTAAAAGATCAATAGTTTAATTCTCATTAAACTATAACATATAAACCCATCGAAACCTTGATTAAGCCCATTTTTTACAGGGAATTTAAATTTGTATTTCTAATATCAGAATATTATGGATTTTTTTTAATAGAAAAGTCGTTATTAAACGCTTTTATGTTCTTTTTAGGCAAAGAAATCCCAACCCATTCAAAATGATTGAACGGGAAAATCAATTCCTGTTGCTTTTATTGAAAAAACAGCTGTTTAATTAAAAGCAAGGCTTAAAAACACGTTTATAATAATTTAAAGAAACCCTAGCAGAACTCTTTTTTCGTGTCACCTCACGCAGTCGTTTTCGATAAGTGGGATCAGTAATAAACCATGAATTCAGTGTCTTTAATCTCTCCCTTAGCAGTTAAAGTGACTTTTTTACGGCCAAGAAAATGTTGTATCTAAATGTTGTTGTTGTGCTGGTTTGAATGAACTTTTAGAACAACGCCCAGTGAATTGCCTATTGAGTTTAACCAGAGAGGCTAAAAAGACATAACTAGTATCGTTTCGATCAAATAAAATCAGTGAGTTGGTTTGCGTGTGTTTAAGATGTTTCAAAGCCAAGTCAACCTAAGACGCTTTAGCTGGCGCAAGGCAAGCGTCAATAATAACCTTATATCGTTCCTCATACATCACTGATGCAAGAGCATAACCATGTTCACCAGTTATTTTCTTATTGCCAACTGTTGTCTCAAATTTAATGGTACCCCATTCTTGCACATCCCCAGGGGTGGCAATATGAATTTTGGAGCCGTCTATTGCTAATAGACGAAAGCCCCAAGCATTTTCATAGTTGTCATCTTGTCTCGAACATCAAGCACGGCTTTTTATTTAACATTACAAACGCTGTGGCTTTTAGAGGGTTACGGGCTTGAGTGGAAGCACGGTTTCTCATCATAACACCATTGTCTAGCTTTTTGAAAAAGGAGGGCAACCATAAAGGATTGCCCCTACGAGTTTAAAACTAGTTGCATCGGCTTGATGCTATTTTGTAAAATTAATAAAATAACAGTTACAAAGTCTAATTTAAATCTGCGACTCAAAAATTTTGAAGCAGTGTCCCGACGATAGGAGGGATCTCTCTTTATCCTTAAATGAGTCATCATTTAAGAGTAAACGAATAATTGAAATAGATTGGGTGGCTTTGTCATTTTCATCAGCCAGCGTGTTTTGATTTTTCCTTTGGTTTGAAAGTGGCTAAGTATAACAAATTTTCCTTAACTTAATGGCATTGCATCAACGAACCCGTTGTCAAAATTTCAGAATACACGCCGGAGCGTGGGAACGGGAAATATCTTTATTTAGTACAACTAATTGAGAAATAAACGAATTAAAAACCGCTTTTTAAAATTCGTTTATTTCTTAATTATAAGTCAAAAAAATCCGATTTTTTGAAAAAATCTGATTTTTAAGCAGGTGAAAAAAATTTATTCATTAATAATTGTCTCCGCGCCCAAACTAAAGTTTGGACTCCGATAAATCGCCTACACCTCTGCACGCCATCTCACCCACCACGCCCATAGCAACACCAACACTTTGTGCCGGACGGGGTTTGCAACCCAATGCCATTTTCTCGTTCCCACGCGGGGCAAAGGAATGCCTGCACTTTTGCTCCGCTAATGTAGCATTAGTACAACTAATTATGAAATAAACGAATTGAATGAATTATATTGAGCCGGCTCACACGGCCCGAAGGTGAATGCTACGTTCCCGCATCCAGAAGGTATAGGCCCCCGTGGATTCCATTATGGTTATGTGACTTAACTTTCATTGGCTCTAAGTCCACACTCAAGCCCCTTGCGGGCTACGGCGCACTCGATGTCTTTACGCTTTGTTTTTTGTTTTTGTCGTACCCAAGACGTGATTCCCGAGGGGAATACCTCTTACTTGGTAACTCACAATCCAGCTTCTTTTTTCTTGGCCATTCTTGGACATCTCTCAGAGAGAGAGGAAAATTTCCATGATAATTCACTCTCTGTTGATACCCCCATGGGGGTGCAACTAGAGTTCTGGATGGGCTGTCTCATCCGGTTGGCGACAACGTTCTAGCAAGATTTGCTTCACCTTTTGAAAGGGAAGCCACCGATGTAGCTCTTTATCGTGTAACCTTGCTAGAACATTGACCGCTGCATTCTGGTCAGCTTGCATAACCGCCCCACACCCGGAGGCACAGTAAAACTTGTCCCCAGTGCGTTTGCCGAGGCATCCGCACTTTGAACACGTTTGAGAGGTGTATGCCGCATTGACCAGCTTTACCCTAGAACCTCTTCGGGAAGCTACAATTTCAATGGCTTTAGCCATTAAACAACGGAGCCAACCGCTTAATCTGCGATTGGTATTTTTACCTAAATTCTTTGACTTAAACGTTTTAGTTAAGTCCTCACAAACAATAGTTTTTGCCTTGTCAGCGACACGATTGACCGCAGTGAAAACGATTGTTTCAACTTGAGCTTGATGTCTCTTTTTACGCCGGTTTAGCTTTTTTCTACCTAGGTTATGCTTTCTAATCCTTCTCGCTTTTTTTGGATTCTTTTGCTCAACTTTGTCCAAAATCGCTTTTATTTTGTTGCGCCTTTGGTATTTTTTCTTCAAAGAATCGGATTCTTTTGATAAAACCTCGCCAAAACCTTTACCATAAAATTCACCTTCAGAATCAACAAAAACTTCAGTATAACCCTTATCTATGCCAATTTCCTTATTGCCACAAGCACGGTCATCAGTGTTGTCTATTGTGTAATGAATTTCAACTTGACCATCACGCAAAATTAATCTAATTTGTCCGGTTATGGAATAACTGGTTCCTATAGGAATAGCAATGCGCTTTCCTCTTTTTAAGCTAATGACTTCAATGTCATTTTTACCATTATGTGAAAAACACTTATAGCTGTCAGGTTCGAAGACAATTTGATTAAAAGTATGATTATTTCCATGTTTCCAGTATTTTCGCATTAATCGGCGCAAATAGGAATTCTTAATCCAAATGGAATCATTTTTTAGCTTTTTAAATAAGTCTTTACGCTTATCCTTGTCATCAAGATTTCTAAAAATGTGGCGTACAACTTTTTCTTTAGCAGCTTCTCTATTGGCTTTGACATCATCTAAAGTATCGGATAACGTGGCTCGCCATATCCTTTGTGGTAATATCGATACGTGTTTATCAGCTATCCACCCATCACGCACTGGACGGAACTTGGCTCCAAACCCACCAACTGAGCCATAATTGCGCCACACTTCTGTACGAATAGAACCGCACAGTTTAGCGATTTTATGTAGTGCATTATATTTAGCTTGGTTAAGTGAGTCGCTGTACGCGATTCTAGTAACTTTTTTAGCTTTTTTCATCTTTAACCTCACTTTTTATCATTTTCTTATATTTACGCAAACCATATATCCGACAAGAAAAGGTATGAATAATAGCCATTAAGTCTTCTATCATCTCTTGTTCAGGTGATAGTTGTTCTTGATTTGCAACAATAAATCTGAGCGTGTTTTGTTTAGCTAAATAATCTAAAAAGTCAAACCCAAAACGCACCAATTTTATGTGCAATATAAAGATGCGATATTTTACCTTGTAAAATATTAGTGACTAATGCTAAGAATTTAGGACGTTTAAAATTCATTCCGCCCGCAATTTCAGTTATCCACTGATCAACAGCAACCCCCCTACCTAGACAAAAAGTACGCATGGCATCCAATTGGGATTTTAAATCTTTTTGTTGTTTTCTTGATGAGACACGACAATAAACAACATTTTTTCTCTCAATTTTTTCTTCCAATTGTAAAACTTTGCGAACGTCTGAGTCATCGTAGTATCTTTGATTGGAGAAGGTACGTTTTGCAACAAGGTGCCCTTCTTTATCCCAACGTCTTAACGTCTTTGTAGAACGTCCAACCAACGCACCGAATTCATGTATTCTATATTTCTTGTCCATGTGTCCCTATATGGGTATTAGTGTCCAATAAATCAAGTGCTAGACGCGGCACCCGGACGATTAATCAGCATATCCGCTTTCCCCCTTTTCAGGTTTCTAGCGGCGTTGGCTTCCCATCGTATCCTACCCGACACTGACGCTAGTTAGCAGAACATACCATCATGCATGCCTGCTAGTGTCAATATTATGCCGTTTTTCCTCGTTCCCATATCATGTCTTTATGGATTGAACATTTTCCTCTGAAGTCCTTTACCACCTAAGCTTGCCTAGCATCCCTTTATGGCTTTTCACCCTTGCACTGGCCAGCAGGACGCTGCCCCTACCAACCGGGTACTGCTTTCATCCCAAACGTCACGGATGGCTGACTTAACCATAAACAGTGGTTATCAGCACCATGATATGAGTTTTACCTTCAGGCTTTATTTCTTCGGTGTCTTTGGTTAAACTGTTAGCATTAAACACCCAAACCACGCAATAATAAAGCCAGTCAAAAAATTAAATCTTGACAGACAATAATTATTTGTCGTAGATTTTGCTTTGTTGAAACTTATATAGATTAGCCTCAAAATCTGTGTAGGGGCAATCCCTTGTGGTTGCCTTAATTATATATAATTAAAGGTGATAGATGGTTTATCACCCCAGGGAACTTGCTCCTTAAACATAACCAAGGCCGGATTTTGTGGTTTTGGCGTTTTAAAGTAAGTGTATCAACCTGTGACACGTCTAATTAGGCCAAACGAGTCGCACTAATTAATCCCTGTAGTTCCTATAAATGTTATCATCTGTGCTGGACGGGGTTTGCAACCCAATGCCATTAAGCCTGTCCAAATCAGACCTGCCAGGTATCCAAAACATGGCAGGTCGTTGTAAATTAAATGAAAATTTAACCTGACAGGTTTTTGACACCTGTCAGGTTTGTCTTAACTTAATGGCATTGGGTTGCAAACCCCGTCCAGCATAAGTTTGTCCATAAATTAGTAACCACCAATCAATACCTGGTGTGTTCACACATCACATGCAGCCATGCGTATGTGTGCATTGCTAACAATAACTTTTTAACTGAGTAAGGATTCACATCATGTATAAAAATCTGTTGATTATCAGTCTTAGTGTAGCCTTAAGCTATGCAGAATCGGGATACTGTGAATACGGTGTGCATCAGCATGGCGTAGCGGAATTCAGCATTGCTTGGTCAAAGCAGGAGATCGCGCTTGATTTGCATACTCCCGCGCAAAATGTGTTGGGCTTTGAGCATTCACCGAAAACAGATAAAGAAAAACAATACGTGGCAGAACGTTTGGCGGCCTTAAAAAATGCTGAGCAATTATTTAGCTTTGATGCCAAGGCTGGTTGTGCATTACGCTCGGTGGACAGTGAAAGTCCTTTTGAGGTACAACCAACTCATACAGAAATTGAAGTCTCTTACCATTATCATTGCCAACAACCGCAATATCTCAAAGGCATCGATACCCAAGGCTTGTTTAAGCAATTTCCCGGCTTTGAAATACTCAATGCACAGTGGATCACTGATAAGCAACAATCGGCGAAAAGTTTGAACAAAAACGACACCTATATTGACTTTAGTCCAAGATAAATCTTGGACTCCTTTTATATACGCTCAATGAATAAAATAAAAAAAATCAATTAGTTTCGTTGTTTCGGGAATTTCGCTCCGCGGATTTCCCGAAACCCTCATAATTTAATCTATTATTATATATAGTAGTGAGTAATCGCTCAGGTATTTTTACCAAAATGAGGCTTGAGCATTTTGAGGGCTATTTTAAAATTGAGGGTAAAATGACACAAGCCAATAAAAATGGGGCTTGAGGGCTATTTTCTGCCGGAGCAGGTTTGCAACCTGCTCCGTAACGTTTATGAAACAGTACAGGGATTAACGGAATCAGGGGTGGGGTGGGATTGGCTTAATACAAGCAACAATCCAATCCCTTATTCCGTCAATCCCTGTGCTTAAATTTAGGAGTCCAAAATTTCTTTTCATGAATCCAAACGTTATCAAATTACACAATCTACGTTTCCGCTGGCCGGGACAAGCTGAAGATATTTTGCATATTCCTGACATGCAGATTCATCAAGGTGAGCATTTATTTATCCAAGGCAGCAGTGGCAGCGGCAAAACCACCTTGCTTAATATCATAAGCGGGATTAACTGCCCCAATGCGGGGACAGTACAAGTCCTGGACACCGCTTTAGCAAATTTATCCACCATCCAGCGGGATCAATTTCGCGTTGATCATCTAGGCGTGATTTTTCAACAATTCAACTTATTGCCATATTTATCCTTGCTGGAAAATGTGCAACTGCCGTGCTGGTTTTCGCACAAACGCAAAGCCCAGGCAGGGGACGAAGCCGCTTTGCGCTTATTAGATGAATTGCAGATTCCCAAGCACTTGGTCAATAAACCGGTCAACGCCTTGAGTGTGGGGCAACAACAGCGGGTAGCAGTGGCGCGTGCGCTCATTGGTCGGCCTGAAATTATTATCGCTGATGAGCCGACTTCGGCACTGGATACCAATAACCGCAACCGCTTTTTGGAATTGCTTTTCAGCGAGGCTAACCAACAAGGCAGCACCTTAGTATTTGTCAGCCACGATCCGCATATTGCACAAAAATTTTCCCGCGTCATTGAATTATCAGACATCAACCACGCCGGAGAAACCATTATATGAAATTGTTAAAACTAGCCGCAAAAAGCGCGTGGAATCGAAAAATCAGTTTATCGCTCGCGATGTTTTCCATTGCTATCAGCATCCTATTACTATTAGGTGTAGACAAAATCCGCAAAGAAGCGAAAAACAGTTTTATCAACACCATTTCGCAAACTGACCTTATTGTCGGAGCGCGGAGTGGGCCGGTTAATCTCCTATTGTACAGCGTGTTTCACATCGGCAACGCCACCAACAATATCTCTTACGCCTCCTATCAAAAGATTGCCGCGAAGAAAAGAGTAAAATGGACAGTGCCGATTTCATTAGGCGATTCCCATCGTGGTTTTCGCGTCATGGGCACCAGTCGCGATTATTTTCGCTACTACCGCTATGCCAATGCTCGTACTTTGCAATTTCAGCACGGTAAACCATTTGTCGATGTTTATGACGCAGTAATTGGTTACGAAGTCGCTCGCGCACTCAACTACTCCTTAAACGACAACATTATCATTTCGCACGGCATCGTTTCTAGCAAATTCGCCGAACATGATGACAAGCCTTTCCGCATTGTCGGCATTTTGAAAAAAACCGGTACACCAGTTGACCGCACCATACAAGTCTCATTACAAGGCATAGAAGCGATCCATATCGACTGGCAATCCGGCACGCGCTCTGGCTTAAAAATATCAGCCGAACAAGCCCGTAAAATGGGCTTAGAACCGAAAGCGATTACGGCTTTTATGTTGGGCTTGGAAAACAAAATCGACACTTTCCGACTACAGCGTAAAATCAATGAATACCGGGCTGAGCCATTGTTGGCGATTATTCCCGGTGCCACCTTAGCCACTTTATGGCAAACCATTGGCAATTTTGAGAAAGTGCTGTTGGTTGTGTCTGCGCTGGTGTTAATGGCTGGATTAATCGGATTGCTGACCACCTTGCTGACCACTTTGAACGAACGCCGCCGCGAAATGGCAGTACTGAGAGCCGTAGGCGCACATGCCTATCATGTGATGCTGTTATTTGTCCTTGAAGCGACTTTCGTCGTGGCGGGTGGCTGTGTGCTGGGGGTCGCGTTGTTGTATTTGATTCAAAGCGTGATACAACCCTTAGTTGCTGATTTATATGGCATTCATATCAGCCTCTGCCTGTTAGACGGAGAACAACTCCTAGTGCTGGGGGCAGCGGTGTTACTCGGCATACTCTTCAGCCTGATACCCGGCTTGATTGCTTACAAACGCTCATTGCAAGATGGGTTAATGGTTAAAATTTAAAGGCACAACCCAATGAAAAGCTTAAGCATCCTCCTACTTTGCGTATTACTGATTGCTTGTGGGCAACCCAACCCGCAGACACCACATGAAGAAATTGACTGGGATGCTCTGGTTCCTGAAGAGTACTCATCAGAGGCGTTCATGGCGAAATATCAAGACGAAATTGAACAAACGGAAGATGACACCCCGGAAGCGGAAGTGCTGTATCAAAAAATCATGGATGAAATGGCGAATGCGCCTTTAAACGAGAAGCTCAATAATAAACGCATTAAACTCCCCGGTTTCATCGCGCCACTTAGCCAGCAAAAGGGACGTATTACGGAATTTTTACTGGTTCCCTATTTTGGTGCGTGTATCCATGTACCGCCACCACCTGTCAATCAAACCGTGTTGGTAAAAACCGCCGCCGGATATGGCATATGGACAGAAGATGTGTATGAACCAATCTGGGTTTCCGGGCAGATCACGCTTGAAGGAAAAAAAACGGATATTGGTGAAGCTGGCTATCTAATCGCTGGTGCGACGATTGAGAGGTATGAGGGTGAGGATTAAATTGCCTCTCACTTGTTGCAGGACGCGGAGCGTCCAGGCAGGCATTCCTTTGCCTCGCGTGGGAACGATAAAATTCAGTTGTTTCGGGAATGGAGCGGATTTCCCGAAACAATTGATAATGTTGAACTCATGTAGGACTCCACCCGTCAAAATGGTGTTACACCAGCAATGCCTTTCAATTGTCACTCAATTTCTATGTTGGCAGACTCAATCACAATTTCGCGCACCCAACGCTGCATTAATGCCACCGTATAAATAAATTTCTCTCCTTGTTTTTTAATGACATCATGGCGTTCTAATTCTTTTAAAGCTTCTGTTAATTCGCTGAATGATAATTGTGTGGCTAATTCTGCGACAGTTAAGCCGTCGGAGGCAAGCGCTAAGGTTTTTAATACATGTTGTGCGTTATCTGTTGTCTGAGCCTCAATGCCATTAAGTTAAGCAGCCTTATATATTATGGGATTTGTACAACTAGATACCCTCCTGTGACAATCTGATATGAAATGACATATTAAACACTTTTTCAATGAAAATAAAATTCTTTTAACACTTGTATGGCATTTATCGCTTCCAAGCAGTGATGTAACAAGAACCTCTATCTCTCCAGTACTAAGCATAACCCTGACAAAACGTACTGTTATTGTCTCTGGTAATCCCAGACGACTTCAGAGGAAAATGTTTTTTAATCTCTCCCTTAGCAGTTAAAGTGACTTTTTTACTGCCAAGAAAATGTTGTATCTAAATGTTGTTGTTGTGCTGGTTTGAATGAACTTTTAGAACAACGCCCAGTGAATT
>JSZA02000205.1 GCA_000785145.2 Candidatus Thiomargarita nelsonii | reverse complement strand
TTGGCTAGCTTGGGCTATGAAGTCCGTTTTGTATAAGCAGATTATTTTGGCTTGGGTTACTGGTAGTTGCGCTTTGTGCGACTCGTTTGGCCTAATTCGCTAACGATTTCAGTTAGTTAAAACAAAGCCTTAAAGAAAAATTTCTTATATGGTGTGAATGGATTCGCCTAGCCAGGCAGCGGCTAGAAAGTAGAACTCCGGTAGCAGCATCGCCAGTGCAAGGGTTCAAAGCCTCAAAAGGGCAAGCGTTATGGATATGGATATGTTTTTAAGGTCGGTAAACTATAAATCCCTTGGGGTTAAAAGGTTTTTTAGGCATATAGATAGTAAGTGGTCTATATGCGTTGTCCGATACACATCCGATTAGTGAGCATAACCTAAGTCCAAAGGTAAACATATAAGAGAAACGAGTAAAAACGATGTTAGGATGTCACTTGCTGGAGCGCAAGAGGAGTGTGCAAACACTTAGCGACAACATCGGGTAGGATAGAGTGGGAAGCTAACGCCAGTTGAAACCATCAATGGGGGAAACTGGATAGGCCGATTCACTCTCGGAATAATTGAGTTATGAATTTAATTGAGCAAATGTCGGGCAACCGACTAAAAACGATTAGGAGTTCCCTACAATTATGAATATTCTTTGGCCACACCTGAATCCTGAGTGGATTCCCGTGTCTCACCTTGGCAGACATCGATACGAGAGTATCGAATCTGTCATGGCTAAGTGGGATTGGGACAAGCTCATCTGGGGGAAGGTGCGCCGACTGGTGTTCAATTTGCAAAAGAGAATTTATAAAGCTACGAAATCAGGTCGGTACAGTAAAGCACGAAACTTGATGTACCTATTGCAAAACTCGTATTATGCAACGCTTTTAGCAGTGCGTACCGTCACAACGGAAAACAAAGGAAAACGCACCGCAGGAGTAGATAGAGTTAGAGCTAATACACCTAGACAAAAGATGGCTTTAGTCAAAGATATGTTAGACACAATCCATAATGGGTGGGACAAATACAGACCTATGCCAGCTAAGCGAATTTACATCCCGAAAGCAAATGGGAAGCTTAGGCCGTTAGGCATACCAACCATTAAGGATAGGGCAATGCAAGCAGTCACTAAAACGGCACTTGAACCATTTTATGAGGCAAAGTTTGAATCTTGCAGTTATGGATTTAGACCAGCCATGGGATGTCACGATGCAATTGAGAAAATCGCAGCATCCTTGTTAAAGAAACAGAAATGGGTTCTTGACGCAGACATAAAGGGCTGCTTTGACAACATTGACCATAAATTTCTAGCAGCGCAAATTGATACACATTGGAGACCAATAGTAAAAAGGTGGCTAAAGGCGGGTTATATGGAAAAATATGAATATAATCAAACCAATATGGGAACGCCACAAGGCGGTACTATATCGCCATTATTAGCTAACATAGCCCTTGACCAAATGGAAACCGACTTAATTGAACACTTGCGCTCCTTAAAAGGTTGGAAGTCTAAAATCGGTATAACCACAGTATCAACAAAGGTTGACAAAAAGAATAAGAAATCATACCGAGTCAGAAAGCACCTAAAGACTGACTTAGTAAGATACGCCGATGACTTTGTGGTACTCCATGAGGATAAAGAGGTTATTGAGGAATCCAAAAGATTTATAGGCAAATGGCTTGAAGTTAGAGGATTAACTCTATCTGAAGAAAAAACCAAGATTGTTCATTCGACTGAGGGTTTTGATTTTCTAGGACATCACATCCGGCATTATGAAAATCAAATTAAGGGAACGTACAAGCTAAAACGGTTGAACGGTACCCCCACGGAACAACGACGGGCTAAAGCAACGCATGTATTACGGGTTGAACCAACCAAAGAAAAGATAAAAGGTCATTATAGAGATATAAGTGATACTATCTGGAAGTTAAAAGCAGCAACTCCCATGCAGCTAATTGCAACGCTACAACCCAAAATATCGGGATGGGCAAACTACTATAAGACAGTGCATTCAAATGAGGCATTCAGTAAACTTGACCACTTATTGTGGAAAAGATTATACCAATGGGCTTGTCGCAGACACCCAAATAAGGGTAAACGCTGGGTGGCAGATAAGTACTTTGGCATTGTGAATGGTAGGAAATGGACCTTTGCACAAATTGTTGGCAAAGGTAAAGACAGAAAAATCGTCAAATATCTCAAGGGATATTCCAAGCACAAAGAAAGAACGGGGAGTTATGCTAGGGTTGGCTACGATAGGTCATATTACGACGGTGACACCGCCTACTGGGCGGAACGGCTCTCCAAAGGCTATGGCAACATAACACCGGCTAAAGCAAAAATGCTAAGAAGACAAGATGGGATTTGTCCAGTATGCAAATGTAGATTTACGAATACAGATTTACCAGAGGCACATCATATACACCCAAGACATTTAGGAGGTGAGGATACATACTCGAACCTTGTGCTGGTTCATCTACATTGCCATGACAAAATCCATCGAGAGAATCCAGGTATCAAAGGCATAACAATTAGCCAAACCAGCCCAGAATTAGAGGGGTTTTTGAACAATGGTATGGCTCCTGCCTATTTGACAAAGGACACGAAAGTGTCGAAAAGCACCAATATGGTGCCCAGTATAAAATTTGATACCTCTACTGTACTTAGAACCGGAAAAGAGGCAGGAATAATAACACCTGCATCGGGTGGTGACAAAGGACATAATTTGAAATCACTCAAGTAGCTATGAGATTTACTATAAAGTTCTTGGAGTAAATTTAATCGGGGGAAACTCCCACAATTAATGAGAGAAGTTATTGATAGAAATTCTACTTAACATTAGATTATGTTAATCCGAGGAGCCGGATGAGCTTGAAAATCTCAAGTCCGGTTTTGAAGACTGGCTTTACGGGGTGCATTTCAAACTCCCGCCACCACGGGGGATAAGGGCCGTGACCTGTATCGCCAAGTTTAACCAATTGGCTTTGCGTTAACAACACAGGCACTGTCATTCAGTATATGGGCAATACGTTCTGCGGGATAGTTGATATCTATTGGTACATAAGCACCACCTGCTTTGAGAATACCGAGCCCATATTTCTACCTTTTCCTGTTTACACAATATTTTAAGCCATTCAAAATAATATTGGTAATCATCTTCACAAAACTTACCAACGACGATTACCACGCTGGGTAATCTGATGAGGGTATCCGGGTAAAATCTTGCTAATCTTGCCATGTTGTTAGTATATCATTAATTAAGTATTGTGTCCCCAGAATTCACGCTTGCTCAAGGTGGTGGGTTTCGCTCTTGCTCTACCCACCCTACGCTTGCTAATATACTATATTTGAGACCAACAGATTATATATTGCTCACCCTTAAGTTTAGTTAGTGAAAATATCCTTCTTTACTCTTATCAAAAAAGATGATTTGAAGTTCTTATTCCGAAGTTCTTATTCTTCGGATATGCCAGTCCAATTTTTCCATGGCTTCGGCAAATCTATTGGGCTCCACTCCTAAACCAATTCTGAAATATCCCGGACAATTAAAGGTTTCCCCGGGTAAAAGAAAAACACCTTCATTCTTAACAAGTTGTTGTACAAAATACTCACTAGATACGCCTCTTGCTCGCAAAAATGGAAATCCCACAATTCCTGCTTCCGGACGAACCCATCCAATCCATTCAGGGTGGTTTTTAATACAAGTCTCGAAACTGGCTATGTTTTGTGTAATCCATGATTTGTACCGAGGAATCAAAGCCGGCCACTGTTGCAATAGTTTCGCTGCTAAGAAATCATTGATCGTACATATCGTATGGGTGGTATAGTCTTTCAAATCCCGACAGGCCTCCAACAATTCCGCTGGCCCGATTAACCATCCTACCCGTAAGCCCACACAACCAAGACATTTAATCATAGAACCCGTGGCTATCACTGATGAAGATCGCCCATACAACGAAGGAATGAGTCCCGTATCATCATACGGTAAAAAGCGATAATGTTCATCCGCCAATATTTCCGCCCCAACATGCTCTGCTATTTCAATGATCTGGTTGATCTCTTCCTCGGTTAAGAGAATACCCGTCGGATTGTGCGGATTGTTGAGAATAATGGCTTGGGTTTGGTCATCCACTAATTGGCGGATCATTTCGATATCCGGACGAAATCCATTTTCCTGTTTGAGTGGAAGTGTACGCACTTCATATCCCAGATATTTTGGCACCGTATATAAATTTTGAAATGCGGGAACCGGCACCACTACATTTTTTCCAGGGGTATATCGAATATGAAAATAGAGCCATAAGGCCTCGCTGCTTCCGGTGGTAACAAGAATTGTTTCTGGGGTAGCTGTAGGATAAATATCAGCAATCGCTTCCCTAAGGGTTTGCCCTCCCCTAGTGTCGTTATCTTCCAAAGATAACGGCAGCAACGCATCCGAATGAATATCTAAATTCTGCAACAGTTCACCAACAGTTTGATTGGTTACCCCACTTTGCCCCAGATTATATGGCACCTTCTGATAAGCTATCAGCCAAGGTTCCATGGCGTGAGTTGGGATTTTCATTCAGTTCTCCTTAATTAAATTTTCTTTTTCCAATAACGTCTTAAATGTGAATGCAATGTGAGTCAACAGATCAGTTGGTTTACTATCATCTATGAGCTGTTGCCACGGTGTTTCACATTCGCAAGTGATGAAATCAAAGGCATTTGCCGTTTGGGTACGATTAAAGCTGTGCATGGCTTTGGTCATGACAGGGTTACAAGCCGGACAATTCTCGCTATAAGCCAAAGCCTCTACACTATAGTTCGGAGGACTGAGATAAATCTCTGTATTTAACTCCAAGGTTTCCCGCTGTTTTAAAATTTCGCGGATCGTCCATAAGCGGGGAGGGGTGTATAACTTATGCCGCCATAGATCATGCATCAAGGTATGCTGTTCGATTGTCGCTAATTCTAAATCAATCCGAGGTAGATTGAATGACTCAAGGTAAATCAAACTCGCAATCAGATCTTCAATGGCCATTTTTTCAGTCAAAAATGGAGGCTTGACCATTATTAATGGAACGAGACGAACACCATGACGTTGCAGCATTTCAACATTTTTCTCAAAAATAGGCTTAGAAAAATTCTTGTTGATACAAAGATCGCGTACTAAGTGATTTGCTGATTCAAATCCGACCGCAATCTCCAATTCGATTCCATCTAAAACTTTAGTCAAAGCGATGATTTTGCTCTCGTCCAAATCAATGATCTTAGTTTCAATAACTATTCTGTGTATGGATAGCTCTTCAACAATCATACGGCAAATTTGGAGTACAACCTCAAATTCGATTTCACGTTCTTCAAATAAACTCCCATCATTGTACAAACTGATAATCTGATAATTCTGTGCATCAATATGTTCATCCTGCAGAGCTTGCTTTATTTGGTTGAGGTAGTCCTGATTGGAGATTTTTACCCCAAAATTGGTCGCATTCCAAAACCCGCAGAAAGTACATCCCCCAGTATCGTTGGCCCATGTACAGCCAGTTCCACGCAGAAACAGAACTAACCTATCGACATATTCTCCATTCAAATAGCTGTTTCGTGGTTCTGCAAAAATCACATGCTCAAGTTTTTGATGGGCACGATCCATTTGATGGATATCTGCGGCTCGTTTCCGTTGAAGAACCATGTATTGTTGAATCTGTTTTCGTAAGTCACTCTGTTTCATCATTTTCTTTCCAACTGGATAAAAACCGGTTTTAAATTAGAATAAATTCTAAGGCTAAAGTCGACTAACCCGGGTGTAATTAAAAGTGATGTTTTGTTGTCTTGTAGGGTGGGTAGAGCGTAGCTACGCTAAACCCACCGGCACGATTTGGTGGGTTTAGCGTAGCTTCCCTTCGGCTCGCTACGCGAAGTCGCAAATGGTGGGTTTCGCTCTACCCACCCTACAACTATCACTTTTAATTACACCCAACTACCCCCGGTTACATTTTTTAGTCGGCCTTAGCCAACTATAGATACGTAAGTACTGAACCATAAATTTTAAGATATTTTAACAGAAGCAACCAAAAGTGGGGCAACCACAAGGAATTTTCCCGACGCGGTGCTATATAGGGGCAATCCTGGTTGCCCTTTGTAGTAAAATACCTGTTTATTTGTGCTTCAGTACTTAACACTCAATACGGGTGGGTGGTTAGCACTCACCCTTTAGTTCCTTTCATCCTGCAAGAAATGCTTTTGCGAAGCTTGCTTATCTTTTAATGGACGCATGGTATAGCCAAATCCCATAACACCTTCAACGATTTGCAAACTAACTGCACCGATAACACGCATTTGTAAGAAAACGGCACCCGCATTACTTAGAGTAGCTATACTGCCTAACATAGCTAAGATTCTTTTCGTATCAGTTGATAAATTTTCAGCAACTTCAAATAAAACTGGCAAATGAGATATGTTACCATCCATTAATACAATCTGGGCTAAATCGGCTGTAATTGCACTTGCATCAGAAAAAGAAATTGATACATTCGCTTGTTTTATTGCAATGCTATCATTAATACCATCACCAACAAAACAAACAGTCTTCCCTTGTTTTTGCAGATTTTCTACTATAGTCGCTTTCTCCTGTGGGAGAACATCATAAAAATAACTATCCATTTCCAATTCTTGCGCTAACTTTTGGGTCGGTTGTTTATGATCTCCGGAAACGATACCAATATGTTTAACTTTGTGTTGCCGCAAATTATCTAGCATTGCTTTTATTTCTGGTCTCAATTGCGGTTTTATTTCAATAGCACCTTTAATATGTTTATTTACAGCTACAGCCACTACAGAATGCCCTTGTCTATGACAATCGGCTTGAGTTTGTTTGATGATCTCAGGTACGCCAATACCTTCCAGATCCATAAATCGCAGACTGCCGACTTGGATAATGGCGTTTTCCTTATGAACCGTAATACCGTAACCAATTTGATAATGGGCATTTTCTACTGGAATAGTTGGTAACTCATTATCTTCTGCATGTTTAAGGATGGCACGGGCAATTGGATGAGTGAGTTTATGTTCTGCAGCCGCTGCATAGCTTAAAACCTGTGTTTCACTCAGATCATCACAAGTGATAATTTCTCCTACTGTAGGTTGTTCTATAGTTAGAGTGCCAGTCTTATCAAATAAAACCGTGTCTACTTTGAGTAATTCTTCAAGTGCTCGCCCATCTTTTACTAAAATACCCTGCTTTGAGAGGAAAATTAAATAATTGAAGGTTTGCAAAGATGCAAAGGTTTTAATAGCATTGCCAGGACTGCTATACAGTAAGGTTGTTGCTGGTAAAATGCCAATGATTGGAAGCAATATACCGGCAACACCCATTAACGGCACTGCCACTTTGTCTGCCCATTGTTCGCTACGTGACTGGATAGATGTTTTATAGTCCGCAGTATGCTTTAAAATGTCACATACTTTGGCGGCAGTCGTATCAATGCCGGCGTGTTCAATTCTCACTAAAATTCTACCACTAATAACCAATGTTGTCGCAAGCACCTGATCACCAACTGTTTTCTCAGCTAATACAGACTCACCGGTGAGTGCGTGTTGATCAATCATTGCTGCACCTTCAACAACTTTACCATCAACCGGGACGATATTGCCAGTATTGACAACAATAATATCATTCACCTGAACAATTTCTATGGCGATTTCGATTTCGGTACCATCATGAGTCAATAACCAAACTTTGTTAGGCTGTTGTTGGAAAACATCGTTAATCATTGCTTTGGAGCGATCTTGTGTTTTTATAACCATTTTATCGCCAAGGTGATATAGTCCAGCAACTAATACCGCCGTAAAAACTTGCCCAGTCCCTATACAAACCACACTGACAATAGAATTGAGCAAATTATTTTTAATCCGCTTTTCCACTAATAGGGATTTTTCTGCATCTTTTAAAATAGGAACGGTACTGTAACTAATTAAACCTAAACTAATCAATCTAGCGGGATAATAAACATAGCCCATCAATGTCGTAGCAATGGCTACCGTATTTACTTTCAAATAATGATTGACTTGTTTTTCCTTTTCATTTATCTCAACGCTATCAAGGTTGAACAAGCCATTTTTCTTAACATCTTTAGCCGGCTCATTCGTTTTAGCGCGTTTTTTTTCAATAACTCTTGTCACTATATAAACGGTAGCTAAGATTTCAAAACCTAGTAGTATCATAAGATAATATTTTCAAAGTGCTCAATTAAAGGGTCCTAGCTCAGATTATTTTGCCTACACAAAAAACAAGATTGTAATAGCAATTTTAGGTTATATCAACATTGAATTCTGTGGATGGGGACACAATACTTAATTATCTCGTGGCTCCAGCTTTTTTAAATCACGTTTTAGCAATTCTTCTACTTTTTCAATGTTCATCTCCAAATGGTCTACCAATTCGCCTATGTTCTTCAAATGCTGTCATACTTATAAGCTCTCTAGCAGATACACTTTCCAGTCTCCAATCAAAGTGACAATGTTATCAACATTAACAATATGGTATTTACCAAAAAGATGAGTGTGAAAATTATTTTATTGGTAATCCCAAGCTTTGTCAACCATTTGTGCTTTCACGATTCCAAACGTTGTTGCATCACTTTTTCCATATCAGCACTCAAAAAAATTGCCCACCCTACAATGCCATATCGTGTCGGGCAACCATAAAGGATTGCCCCTACATAAAATGTGATACTTAATGGCATTGATTTATTCACTGGCACTACATAGATACACCTATTCAGATTTGCTATCTTCCTGATGCTTTACCAGCGGCAACAAACTGTTAGATAAGCCAACTGAACTACCAATGTAATACGTCACCATGCCCGCTGCCAATCCAAAGTGCAGAAAATACACTCCACCGATGCATAAAATACCCGGGATTATGGTGGAGAGGAAGTTGGTGTGCATGGTGTTTTCAAATTCGTCGGAGAATTGAAACAAGTTTTCTAAGTGATTAAGGGTGCCGTCCATGAGGATAATTTGTGCGGTGTCTGTGGCGGCACTAGACGCGCCTTTGAGCGAAATAGAGATTTGTGCGGTTTTGAGCGCAATGGCATCGTTGATGCCGTCGCCGATAAAGCAAACAAATTTGCCTTCGTCGCGCAATTGTTTGACTAAATCAGCTTTGTTTTCGGGTAAGGTTTCGGCGAAGTAGCGGTCAATCTCCAGTTGGTTTGCTAAGTTGCGGGTGGGTTGTTCGTGATCGCCGGAGATGATGCATAAGCTGAATCCGCGTTGTTTAAATTTTTGGATGATGTCGGCGGCTTCGGGACGAATGCTGGGGTGTATTTCCAAGATTCCAGCGAGGTGTTGATCGATACTGACGTAAATCAGGGAATAAATATTTTCACGCTGCATAAACCTTGTGCTACCAACACGAATGGTATGGACATTAAGTTTGACTTTTATGCCGTAACCGACTTCATAATTAGCAGTGTCGGGTTCGGGAATGTCCAGTTCGGCGGCTTTGGCAAGAATGGCTTTGGCAATGGGATGCGGCAGCGGCGGCGTAACGCAATACGGTGTTTTCGTCGTAATCGCCTAGAACGTGGATGTGTCCAACGCTGGGTTGTTCTAGGGTTAAGGTGCCGGTTTTGTCGAATACGATGGTATCGACTTGGTGTAGGGATTCTAAAATTCGTCCGTCTTTGACTAAGATGCCGTGATTGGAAAGGATTTGTAGGTAAGTATCGAGCTTAGTGGTCCTAAAGCCATCATGTTGATGCCAAACCCGGACCATAAAGCTATACGTCCCGATAATAGTAAGGTGGCTGCGAATACTTTATCACCGTTTTCTTTTTCCACCGGTTGGCTTTCGCCCGTTAACAGGTGTTGATCAACGCTGGCAGAGCCGCTTTGAATAACGCCATCCACCGGAATGATTTCGCCGGCGTTGACAATGACGGTGTCTCCAGCTTGTATGGTTTCAAAATCTACTTGAATTTCAATGTCATCTTTTAAAAGCCACACTTTCGACGGGTGTCCCGCAAAGACGTTTGTTAGTTGTTTTTTTGATTTATCTTAGGTATGTACGATGAGCTTATATTTGAGAGTCAGCAGAATTGACATGATTGCGGCGTATATGAGTTGCCCTGTCAATGCTAAACCAACAATTAAAATACTCTCCACGGTAAAAAAGTTGATGACATAACCCGCTTTGGTGTTGAGCCATGCAAAACGAAAAACCGGTAGGCTCAGGTATAGAATTCCCACGGTAGCTAATATGGTTGCTATCGGGGTAAACGGGCTGATAAAAACCGCAACCAAATGAATTTCTTTGCGATGGACAGTTTTCCAATCTTTTATGTCACTGTAGAAACTTTAGCAGTAACCACGCAAGTAGAACAAAGGATTTTAACCCATATCAAAACGGGTGAAATGCGTAATCTGGCCAGTTATGCGGGACTCCGGATCGCAGCCAACGTCGGCGGGCTGAAGATATCATTGCAGCCATGCGCTCCGATATTGAAGCGGTACCCGGTGCGGTTGGACCCTTTATGGTGGCACTCACAGGTATTGCCGTCAATGCGGCTATCGTTCTGATAAGGTTGTATCTGTCGGTCGGTAAGTAGGAGGCTCTTGATGGGCCAAAAAGTACGAGTCTATATAAACTCGCGGATAGGAGTGAATATAGCTTCAGAGGAAAAAG
>JSZA02000199.1 GCA_000785145.2 Candidatus Thiomargarita nelsonii | reverse complement strand
CTATCCAAGAGCCGAGATTCAATAAGGGAGCGGCTTTCTTTGAGCCATTTGGTAAAGCGGTTATTGGGATTGTAAACCATATTCAATTTTCCTCGCAAGGAGAGGTTGAAATTGACTCAAGGTGTGATATAATTTGCACCGAGTCATGTTCAACTTTGAGCTTGAGTCATGTTCAACTTTGAGCTTGAATTTTTCAATCTTGGTCAGATTATATATGGGTTCAAGCTCAAAATTATCATTTCATTAACGGCTGAAACTGCCGACGTTTTTTTATCATACCACAAAATCACAATATTTATACAAATAAAATAAATTTCCCCTATTGACAAAATCCGAATTGTTAACTTGGCATTACAGGTCATAGTAGTCATAAGCCGGAGCACAGTTCCACTTTTCACCCCATAATGCCAGTCTCCTTCACCTCCCGTGAGACTTTACGCAGGATCTTCGTTTCGCGCTCATCCGGCTCATCCAGAACCTACCGTATTCTTTGACAGGCTAGTGCTTTCGCACTGTAATAGGGCATTACACCGATTGCCGTGGCAATCTTGTAGGTAAGTTCCAATCTTCGTGGTGTGCCTCTTATGCGACTACGCTACAACTGTAGAGCAGCGGGCTCAGCGAGCGTAGCATGGGTAAAATATAAATATTGTATGTAGGGTGGGTAGGGGCAATCCCTTGTGGTTGCCCGCGCAACGAAGTGGCGGGACGCCCAACCCACCATTTATCATGGAATTGGTAGCAAGCTCCGCCTGGATTAATGTAGGGTGCGTCCTACGCACCTATTTTTGCTTTAAAACATTAATTTATATATATTTTTTTTATTTTCTCCTCCTAAAATAAAATCACCACAAAAACACGCGAGCCTGATTTTTAGTACCTTCTTATATTTTAGCCTTGATTTTCAAAACGACTAAAAAACCGAGACAATAGCACTTGTCTACCGTATAAGCGAGCGTAGCATGGATGATGTGTAGGGTGCGTCCTACGCACCGTTTTGTCACATATAAATCTACATTGATTTGTCACGAGCCGATGGCATTCATATTGTGGTTGGATGCCTCAAAATATGTTCCCTATTTTCCACAACGTCTTTTATAAAAAAAACGGATTACGCCAAATCAGTTTACTCTCCCAATCCGTTGTACTAAATGGTTTTAACGATAAAACGATTCAAAAAACAAATTCATAAAAATAAAAAAAAATATACTAAGCAAAAACAGAAATATCTCGTATTATCAACAAAAACAACAGAATACAGAATACTACAGAACAAAATAGAATTGAAATATTATTGCGAATAATACCTGTCTATTTTGAAAAAAATATCAAAAATAAAAAGTTAGAAAATTATATCAAGATGAGTACAACGGATTTGGGGAATAAACGGATTTATAAAGGGGTAAATTTTGACTTATCCAGCTAATATTTTACTCCTGATTTTCAAATTACCGATAAAATCGGTCAAGCCCTATTTTTACTAGCTTTTTCGATTTTAGCCCTGATTTTCAAAACGACTAAAAAATCGAGCCAATAGCACTTGTCCACCGTATAAGGCTTAATTTATCTGCCTTTTATGACTTTGCACTCCCAAAAGAAAATCACCTCAAAAATACACTCGCCCCATTTTTACTATGATCCTGAAGGTGGTGTGGTGGAGTATTTATCGTCTGATGCGATGGGTAATCCTTTGGGGCAGGTGAGCAAGCGTAGGGTCAATGCCATTAAGTTAAGCTTTTTTGTAGGGTGGGTAGAGCTTCGCTGCACCCACCAACTCGTTGAAATTTTTAACAATGGTGGGTTTCGCTCTCGCTCTACCCACCCTACAAAAAATCCTTAACTTAATGGCATTGAAGCGTAGGGTGCGTCCCACGCACGGAGCAATTGTAGGGTGCGTCCCACGCACGGAGGTAAAGGTGTAGCGAGCGTAAGGTGCGTCCTACGCACCTCTTCCCACATACCACTCAACGACAACTACATCAAAAATGTGCGTTGGACGCACCCTACGCTCGCTTACCAGCGTAGGGTGCGTCCCACACGCCTTGCTAAAGCTGTCGATCATGGAAAGAGGGTGCGTAGGACGCACCCTACGCTTCAATGCCACCAACGCCCCAGGGCAACCACTTCAGTAGGGGCGGGCAACCACAAGGGATTGCCCCTACACCCGCCCCTACGAGAAATCACGGTCCATGTAGGGGCAATCCTTTATGGTTGCCCTTAACGAAGGTGGCATTGACCCTACGCTTGCTGCTAGGGAGTACCCAATTTTTTTTCTATCGAAATGGTAAAATTTAATATAACAAAATATTTTTTAGTTAGAGTTTTTTTAGTCATTACGTCTATTGTTGGTTTGGTAGGAATTTTTATCTTTGGAGCTTACCCTCAATTATCTTATTATCTCAGAATAATATTTTCTATCATGTTTTGTTTTGGAATGATCATGCTTAATAAAACAAAACCAAAGGCATAGCGTAGGGTCAATGCCACCTTCGTTAAGGTATTCAGGAGTCCAAACTTTAGTTTGGGAGAGCCGACGCCCAAGATAAATCTTGGACTCCTAATACCACGATTGCGGGCATTTATCCTTAACGAAGGTGGCATTGTAGCGTAGGGTGCGTCCCACGCACCTTGGTAAAGGTGTCGATCATGGAAAGAACAAAGGTGTTATTTTTCTTTCTAAACTTCCTGAATTAAAATCCAGAGTTTGCCAAAATTACAGATATTGCTGTTGATATTCTAACTAAGAATGCTTGTAAAATACAACGCATGAGGTTGGCAAACTTAGAAATATCTGACAGAAGTTTAATACAATTAGCTCGTTGTGCCTCTTTAAGAGAACTAATAATAAATTGTTGTTTTTTAATAACTGATGTGGGTTTACTTGCATTGACGCATCTAACAGGGCTAAAAAGTTTAGGAATTACTCAATGTCCGAAAATTACCTTATACGGTTTAAAGCTATTCCAAACCACCCTACATGTATGGAAATTGGTTTAACTTAATGGCATTGGAGCGCACCTTGGTAAAGCTGTCGATCATGGAAAGAGGGTGCGTAGGACGCACCCTACGCTTGTCCAAAAAATTAAAACGGCACATCATCCAAAGAAAAATCATCTAAAGACAAGTCATCTTCAAAAAACGGCTCAATTTCTACTTCTTCCCCACAAAGCACCCGCCGCAACGATTCTCTAAAATTTTCATCTAATTGTTTTTTTAACACTGATTGCCAATTTGAGCCCGTCTGTGTATTTTTTCCCACAAGAAATCCATTTTTCCAATAGGATCGTCTGATTTCTAAGCCATGTAAGAATTTTTTGCGATGTATGCCGCGTGGTGTCTTAAATTGCTCTATACCACATTGTGCTATCAACAGCGCATAAGGATGCTCCATTTCTTCACGATCCACCCAAACATGCACGCCCCCCTCTTGGGCAAAATAAAGCAGCGCTCCCGCTCCCGTAATCTGAACTTCAAAGCCTACCAATCTATCCCCTGAGCGTTTAGGCGTGGTCAAATCGTTGGTATAAATGTATTTTTCTCCTCGTATCCAGACGGCGTGTTCTGTGAGCACCCAAGGACGATTTTTGATCATTCGATTGAATATATCATATATTTTATTTAAATATTCTGCGCCGCCATAGAGATTGAACATACACTCTCCCATCTCTGGTTGCACAATATCTATGATTTGTAGTTGCCATGTCTCATGCGCCTTTTGCCAATCGTGCAAGGCTTTAGTGAGTCCATCCACCGTCGTATTGATGCCGACAAAGGCTAAAGAGCAATCAATTTCAATGTTTTCAATTTGTTGCAATAGCCTCTTGCCTTCTTCCAAGCATTTATGCAATACTCCATATTCATGCCCCCTTTGAGGCGCTTGCCAAAATTTTTCTCCCAGACGACGGCGATCTCGTTCTAACAGGTCCCATTTACTCCACAATTGGTTCATGACGGGACCCTCGTTAATTTGTTGTGCTAAACGACGATTGCTCGTGACTGCGCTTGTCAATTCTCGTAATGTCCATTTACTGTCAACCAAATTTTGATCAGCGCGGGCTTTTTGGGTGTATATTGTTGTTTTAAATGCGAGCCCGCTCTCGCCTTTGTTCACGGTGATTTTGATTGAGGCGGAAAACGGATAACGGTTTAATGTCGTTGCCAGCGGAATGACAAGTTGTTCATGTAAACACCGTTGTAATTGGCGTGCCCCATAGTGGCTGTCGCTGCTGAGATGCGCTAGATATTCATAAACTTGTTCTTCAATTTGTAACGTCACATTACGTGTTCGCAAGCCATCCCGCGCTATGACTTTTTTGATTTCGCGGCGCACGATGGGTTGCAAGACGCTTAAATCTAGCGCATTAAAGGGTATCACTTGATCTAGGCGATTAAATAATTCTGGACGAAAAAATTGTTGTACAGCATGTAGATAGTGCTGGTGCAGGGCTTGAGGATTGCGATATCGTTCATGGAATCCCGGACTACGTTGGCGGCTGACTCCCGCACCGATATTGGATGTCATAATAATGACACTACTGCAAAAATCGGCAACTTGCCCCCGCGCATCGGTTAAGCGCCCTTCACCCATGACTTGTAGTAATAAATCATAAAATGTAAAATGGGCTTTTTCCAATTCGTCAAATAAAATCAGAGAAAACGGTTGTTGTCTCACTTTATCAGTCAATAAGCCTTGCCCTTTCGCTGAGACGTCGCCTGTCAAACGCAAGACGGCGACTTCGTCAGAAAATTCACTCATGTCAAAACGGATCAAGCGCTCGGTGTCGCCAAACATAAATTCTGCAAGCGCTTTGGCTAATTCCGTTTTGCCAACGCCGGTGGGTCCGACAAATAATAGGGAAGCGATAGGTTTTCCGGGGCGAGTCAGGCGCGTTTTGACGGAGGCTAGTAGATTAACCACGATGTCAATGGCAGCGTTTTGTCCAAACAGGCGCGATTGAAAAAATGTCCGGGTTTCATCAAGATTTAAGTGGGTGCGACTTTCTACTAAAAAACGCGGCATCCCAGATTCTTCGCAAAACCGTTTGACCACCGCTTCACGATCTAATCCTGTTTTTTTTATATCTTCTTGATTTAAAATGGATTCTAAAAATGTGATGGTTTTGCCCGGAAAACCCGAATAAAGCGCATAACGGTGTTGCAAGCGTAGCGTTTCTTCAATGGCTGGCTGATGAGAGAGGCGCAGACGGCGGCCTACAATATCGGCTTGTTGGGCGACGGGTGGGGGCTCGATACGCAGCACTTGAAACAGGCTGGTATAACCGGGTGCCCGTGTCTCAATGGTGGCGAGTTCTTCATCGGAGCATTCGGTGATCATGCGTACACTGCCCTGTGCCAAATGATCGCGCATAAATTCAGCCATGCTGATGGGATTACCGACATAAGCGCCGACTTCAAACAGTTGAGCCAGATTTCGCACGTAGAGTATATCCCCTCGCTGTCTGATTTCTTCTAAAACTTGCCCCAGCGATTCTTCCCAGCCCGTTTCAACGGTGAGTTTTTGTAACATACGCGCTGCCGTGGTTTCCCAAAATTTCACCGAGCCGAGCCCTCGCTGCGCCCTGATGCGATAGATTTCTTCTACCAATGCCGTTTTTCCAACGCCAGCGCGTCCAACCAATAAAATATTGCGACTATATTTACCTGTCAAGGCGCGTATCATTTGATCAAGTTCAGTCTCGCGCCCAAAACAGCGACAATTTATAAAGTGCTTTAATGGCTGTGCCATCTCCGGCAACCATTGCCGTTCTTGTCCATTATCGAGATTAGCAAGCTCAGATAAGTTGTGAAAACGTGTCTCTATAAAATGTTGTTCAGCCTTTATTTTTTTAAACCATTGCGTCGTGATTAAAGATCGCACATCGGTTAAACGCTTTTTACGGGCAAACTCTAGTTCAATGGCGCGTTGTAATTCCGTGACAAGTTCATCGCGGGTATCAGCATAAGCCTCTATGCCCAGGGCTGGCACAAATCCCAAGATCGATTGATTGGGCACTTGGGAATAAAAATAGTCAAAAGCTAGAGACATTTCTGGATATAAGGAACGATTGCGGACGTTTTCAAGGGATACGCTTAGTTGCGAACTCAGCAATGATAATTGAGGCGCATGTTGGAGCATTTCCAAATACTCTCCTTGCTTCAGATTGCTCTCTTCTAAGCGATGAATGATGTTTTGTGCAAGCGTACTCTGGGATTCATTAGCCGTAAAGGTTTCTGACATGAGCAGCGGAGAGACGAGGCTAATTTGTTCAGAAAATGCTAAGCGGATCGTCCAAATTGGGAGAGAGAATGTGTTTGCCATGAGAGTGAAATTTATTTGCCTTGAAATCGGTTTTTTATTATATTAGAATTCAAGGGCAACCACAAGAGATTGCCCCTACGAGCGGTCCATGTAGGGGCAATCCTTTATGGTTGCCCCCAGTTTTTCAATTGAAAGTCAAGGGCAACCACAAGAGATTGCCCCTACGAGCGGTCCATGTAGGGGCAATCCTTTATGGTTGCCCCCTGTTTTTCAATTGAAAGTCAAGGGCAACCACAAGGGATTGCCCCTACGATAAATCACGATCCATGTAGGGGCAATCCTTTATGGTTGCCCCCAGTTTTTCAATTGAAAGTCAAGGGCAACCACAAGGGATTGCCCCTACTTGAGTTTTTTGTTGAAATATAAATGTATTGGATTTCGATTATTTTGGCAGCCATTGTAGGAGAGTAAAATGTTATCAACAATAGAAGCAACCATTAATCCTTATGGACAAATTATTTGGTCAGAACCCGTTCAAATTGAGCAATCACAAAAAATACTGATTACCTTTTTAGAAAAGCCTATCCAAACGCAAGTTCTAAAAACGAGTTCACCTTTCGTCACAATTGATGAAGTTGCTGGTTGTCTTGCTTATGAAGGCAAAACTAAAACCTTAGAAGACATGGAAAGAGAACTTGCAGAGGGGTTAAAAAATGAAAAAACGGCTGGTTATTGATACCAATATTTTGATTCGTTTTCTCACTAAAGATGATCCTGAACAATATCAAACCGTTTATGCGTTATTTCAACGTCAAACTGAAACTTTTTTATTGACATTTGATGAAAGGTTCATTAAAAGGAGTAAGGGCATTGGAAATTGTGAAGTGAAATTACCTTAATACCTCATGTTAGGCACTCTCGTTCCCACTCTTTGGCGCAATGCCATTAAGTATTTCTATAACTTTTTTTTGCTAGGAGTCCGAGATTTATCTTGGACTCCAGCAAGACATATTAGAAATATTAACCATTTTTTTAGCTTGGGTATTTACTATTATTAATAATATTATACGCGATTTTATTTTTCACTAATTGATAGTACAATAGTCGCACCCCAGTAAAAATTCAATTGACAATGGTAATAGCAACACTAAAAAAATTGAGTTTTTTGTTGAAATATAGTACGCAAAAGTATTGACAACTATTGACATATTGATACTACTTATATTTTTCAGATTTTAACATCTGTTTGATGTCATAAACAACGTGCAAAAAAAAACTTGACATTATTTTTATAATTTAGTTTAATAAGCACACTTGGGGTGGTTAGCCTTCCACATCAAAAAAACGGTCTCTTGCTCTAACTTGAGAACTCAAGTAGTAAGTAACCATGAGCTCCCATGCCCCGCATGGCTGCGAGTGGATAAAGGGCTGATGGTTCCCTTATTCACATTATTGAAATGCCTGCGGCGACGCAGACATGTCAATAGTTGTCAATAGAATTGCTATCTAAAGGTATTGGATTATGTTAAAAAAATAGTACTCATTTTTCTGTTATTGGTATTGCAAGTTTGTATCCCACCAACAACCACAGGGCAACCAGCAGATGAGACTCTCAAATCACGGGGTACAGTCCTTCGTCCAACAAAAAATAAAGGACGTAATGAGGAAGGGCGTTATGCACTGGTTATTGGCAATGCCAGTTATAAAAATAGTCGACCATTAACTAATCCAGTTAATGATGCTCAAGATATGGCAACCAGCTTGCGTCGGCTTGGATTTGATGTCATTGAAAAAGAAAATATCTCTCGAAAAGAGATGACTAACAGTATTCGTGAATTTGGCGAATTAATTGCTAAAGGGGGGATTGGATTATTTTATTATGCTGGGCATGGTATGCAAGTTAATGGCAAAAATTATCTAATCCCAGTCAATGCTAATCTTAAACATGAAGATGAAGTCGCTTATGAAAGTGTCGATGTTGATCGTTTATTGGCTAAAATGGATAGTGCTGGTAATCGCTTAAATATTGTGATTTTGGATGCTTGCCGCAATAATCCTTTTGCCCGTAGTTTTTATCGTGGTGGTGTAAGAGGGCTGGCACAACTGAATGCGCCAGTGGGTACATTAATTGCTTATGCAACTTCTCCAAATAGTGTTGCTAGTGATGGTAAAAGGGGTGAACGCAATGGCCTTTATACCAAATATCTACTAGCGAATATGGAAATTCCAAATTTAGAAATTGGGCAAATGTTCCGACGAGTACGGCGAGCAGTACGAATAGCAACCAATAAAGCTCAGCTACCTTGGGAAAGCTCTTCAATGGAAGGTGATTTCTATTTTGTGGCTCAAACCACAGTTGTTAAACCTAAGCCTGCCGTTGGTAAAGGTAAACGGTCAACCAAAAATGATCCCTGTGCTCCTTTAACAGATCAGTCCCCTGCTCATTGTTTATTTACTGATTAAAACGCTTTTGGGGGAAAAAATGGAAATCAGTTGTTTCGGGAAATCCGCGTAGCTCCATTCCCGAAACAAAAGGACGTTCAGTTGTTTCGGGAATTTCGCTCCGCGGATTTCCCGAAACTTTTTTTTGTTATTTGTGCTGCTGCCTTCATTAAGCTTTGCTGATTGTAGCAATCGTGTTGAGTCCAATAACACATCAAGAGATAAAGTTTGATCTTTTGGGTTGTAGTAATAAAAATGGTAAAGTGGAGTGTAACTTGCGGATGACATTGCTTGATGGAGAAAAAACAATTAAGCTTATAAATTCTACAAGAATCTTTGATGAAAATGGCGAAAAACACGACGTTAATTATATTCAACTTGGAAATGCTTCTTCTGATTATAGGAACAAGAACATAACATTAATTTATAATTTTCCAGTAAAGCTAATTTTGCGTTTTAGTGGTATTCCTACACAATCAACTAGAATTGTAGTTTTAAAGATTGGGTATGGGTATTATGAGTCAATTGAGTTTCGCAATATTGCCTTACAAAGATAGCTTTACATGTTGCCGTTTAGATTGTCTGAATCAGGATTTAAGGCAGGGATAGATTTTTTTAATCCGGTCAATTCTAAAATTCTGTTAATTCTGATTCAGACAAAAAATGAGCAAAAAAGCTTTGCTATATCGAGCAATTTTATGACAATATAGAAATCCGATTTTTAAAAAAAATCGGATTTCTTTGACAGAGCTGAGTACAACAAATGTTCAACAACGAATAAAACCAAATACGCAATTTTAAAGCTTGGGCGGATACACAAGGGATTCGCCTTGCACCATTGACAGTGTTTTTTGGCGCAAATAGCAAGTGTCGAGTGCATCCGACGCTTAAAACATTGAATCGCGGATTGACTTTAAATTATGGCAAATATTCAAAAAATTCGACAAAGAATAATTGATCGAGATTACTACATGTCGTCCCATGCAGAGGAGGAAATGTTGGACGATGACCTTGAGAGGAAAGATGTAGAAAACGCGATTTTTAAAGGCCGGATAGAAAAAAAACTGACTCAAGATGAACGAGGTACTAGATACCGTATTGAAGGACCAGCGAGGGATGGAAGATTAATTCATGTACTCTGTCGGTTTCGAGAAAATGCTAATCTTATAATCATCACTGTATATGCTCTATAGGTAAGTTTATGAACTGTGAATTCTGTGGCGGAAAAACCAAGCCAAAAGAGGTCAAGCGTCAACACTGGTTAAGTGGAAAACTATATCTGGTTGAAAACGTCAATGCCGAGGTATGCAATGAGTGTGGAGAAAGATATTTCCACGCCAAGACGCTTGATGCCGTTGATGAGTATCTTTCCAAAAAACACGCGGTAAAAGAAAGACTCAACATTGAGGTAGTCAGTTTTAATCCGGCAATGGCCTAACCCGAAAAATGGTGACATTAGGGCAGAGTCTAACACTTTATTAAAGCTTATGAAAGAACAACTCAATTTACGGCAAACGAAGTAACGAAGTAAAGTGATGTCGCTAGGGAAATAATAGCCTTTGAAAGAGCAGTGCTAAATTACAAGAAGGCGAGATGACTCAAAAGCAAATGGAAAAATTTCTGAAACGCATAGAAGAGTACAAGAAAGATTCCCAGTAATATTTCACTAGACATTAGTACAATTTTATAGAAATCCGATTTTTAAAAAAAATCGGATTTCTTTGACAGTTGAAAAAGCAAACCCAAGCACGCTATAATAGCACCCCTAATTTTTTTTAATTGCTGTGCGTTGTAGTGGCAATTAAGATTGAATGGACTAGCTACTCATTATGGAACCAGACAAACTGAATTTTAATATTCGTCTAGCAATCAGACACTCCCATAGAATTTTGTATGCAAGAGGGAAAATGAATGATTTTTTTCCCTTAACGACTACTTCAGAATATCACAATCTATCTGACGAAGAG
>JSZA02000201.1 GCA_000785145.2 Candidatus Thiomargarita nelsonii | reverse complement strand
GTTAAGGTTTTTTGTAGGGTGGGTAGAGCAGAGCGAAACCCACCAAACCTTTGAAATTTCTAACAATGGTGGGTTGGGCGTCCCATAACGATGTTGCGCGGGCAACCACAAGGGATTGCCCCTACCCACCCTACAATATCTCTTAACTTAATGGCATTGGCCTGTAGGGTGGATATCGCTCTAGCGTATCCACCTTAATTTATAGATCGTTCCGAGTCAATGCCATATCGTACCGCAAAAAACCATACATGTAGGGTAGCTATTGCTCCGCGTAGCCACCCTACATAGTCGGCACGATATGGCATTGAAGTGTAGAGTGCGTCCTACGCACCCTCTTTCCACACACAGTTAATCTACACCGACATCAAAAAGGTGCGTGCACCCTACGCTTGCTCTTGAATGCGTTGTTGGGCAATAGCTGGCAATTCTTCTATTTTCTTTGTTCGCTCTGGCCGTAACAAGGTTTTATGTTTAGGTGCTAAACTGAAGTGCCAAGTCTTGCTATCACGTTGTTTCAATTCGCAGTTGAGTGCGAGGCTCGGCTGTACGGCAGACTCCTTTAAATCCAATAAGCGCCTAAAAACGGTCTGCGTATCAGGACGTTTATCAGGATTCTGCTTTAAGCAATCTAATAGCAAAGACTGTAATTCAGGCACATCTGGCAACTCACTCGGATGCGGAAAACGAGGACTTTCGGCACTCAATAAACGGTACAAAGTCGCCCCAAAGGCAAACACATCGCTTTTTGCCCCTGGCTTTCCATACGCCACTTCACCCCATTGCTCAGGCGCCGCCTAATCAAAGGTACCGAAAACATTCTGAATGAACTGACTTTGACCGCTACGCAGATCCGCCTCTTTTTTGAATAACAAATTAGCCGGTTTCAATTCGCGCTTGATCTTGGGATGCGCCCATTTTCGTAAGAAGGCCAATTTTTGCTCAGGGGCGGCGAGCCCAGCACAAATGGCAGCCAAGGCGTCAATGCCATTGGCGTAGGGGCGGGTGTAGGGGCAATCCCTTGTGGTTGCCCGCCCCTACGCCCGCCCCTACGAAAAATCACGGTTTGTAGGGGCAACACCCTAGTGGTTGCCCTCGATACTTAATGGCATTGAGCCAAGGCGTAGTTGTAGCTTTTTTGATAGTTGTGGGCACATTATTCAAAAGCGGAAAAAGTAAAATGGGCTTGGAAAGTGGAAACCACTTTATCGGTCGCATTTTTGGCTAAGACTTCTACGGCGTCGCCGCCTAATAGGGCGTTGATGCCGGTTTCAATGAGTGTTTTTATTGGCATGGTGTTGCAATTATCGAATGAGCTTTGATTATTTTATCAATTTTTCGTGGGTATGCTACGCTAACAAGAGATATTGAACTCTCCGATGCCATTTTCGATTTGCTCGATAATTGCGTGGATGGTCTTCTGCGTACCGTTACCCATCTCAAATCAAAAAAACCTTACCAAGGCTTTTGGGCTTCGATTGATTTTAAGGAGGGCAAATTCACCATAAGTGATAACTGTGGTGGGATACCGATAGAACGGGCGGAAAAAGACGCTTTTGCCATGGGAAACCCTAAGCACGATAGTCATCTCCCCACTCTCGGTATGTATGAATCCACGAATAAAAAAACCAAGTCAAAAAATTATGCCCTATATTTATAAAGGAGAAATCAATGGGGTCAAAGTGAGATTAATCGTAGGGCTAATCGGCCCCACACCGACTGATGATGAACTTGAAGAAGAACTGGACTTGCCTCGAAATAGGGGAGAGCAAGCTGGCTGGACGATCATTTGCAATGATCGTGTCGTGGTGTATGGAGATAAAACGCCATTGAGCGGGTGGGGAGAAGAAAATGTGCCCTGTTATCATAGCCAATTTAGTGCGATTTATGGCGTAGTTGAATTTGAAAGCTTAGATTCGATGAAGCTGCCGCTGACGACCACGAAAGACCTCAATCCGTCGTCAGACATTTATCGCCTCGTCAAAAAATTATTTCTAAAATCCCAGAAAGTGATTTTATATTGGTTCGTGGTCACCAATGGGAGAAAAAATATCTTCCAGATTTGCCAAAACCTAATCCAGAAAATCCAAAACGCCAAGTCAAATTTGCGGCTATGCAGCTCGAAATACGGAGACTTGCCGAATTCTTGTTTGAAGACAAAGAGACGCCGGTTTCCGAAGTCGGTATCGAATGCTTCAATAGAGTGCTGCGAGAGATCAAACAATGAGCGGCGGCAATTTACCCTATCATTTAAGACCCAATAAAGCGGTAGAACGTCAACTGTTTATTGAACGACTGCTCATCTATGACTAGGCTGACTTTGGGCGGTTTGATGATAGCCCATAAGCAACCTGATCAGGAGCCCCGCTCGTACCTGATACCGATAAGGTGATTTTCCCCCCCACTTCCACCGACGGGTTTTGAGGGCTAAACGTAAGTTCCGCTGCTGGTAGTGCTGATACTGCGAAAATCAGGCAGTAAAATGGGTAATTTTTTCATAAGCTTGTCCTTTTTATATCGTAGTTTGTCTGACTTTTTTTGTCTGAATCAGGATTATCAGGATTTTAGGATTATCAGGATTGATTCCAACAGTTCTCGAAGTTTTTGCCACTCTGGCAACCATGTCCACACATCCTCTGGTGAATATCGAATACCACGAATTACAGCATCACGAAAAGTATAACAAGACGCTTGCAGTGAGTCCTTAAATCCAAACTTTTTCAAATCATGCCGCATCATATAAAGCAAATCTTTGCCCGCAAAAAAAGTTAAATACTGCTCAAAACGTCTGCCACCGGGTTTACATTCTTCAAGTAGTTGATCAAACTGATCTAATATCTCAATTTTTGAACTTTCTACGTCTCTTTTTTTATCAGCAAGAATACGACTGATCTGACTACGACAATCTTGTTCTTTTAATCCTTTATCCTTAGGGAAAAAGTAGCCCAGTTCCCGCTCGTCTCCCCAACAGTTAAAAGGCATAGACGGATACGAAACACAAGATAATGTCATTCTCGCAGCAGTATAATATGCAATCTTCTTTGCGGATTTTTGGAGGAGTGCTTTAATACCAACCAAGCAGCACTCGCTCATTATTGATTTTCGCATACCACTCATGAGGCATGTTCGTGGACTCCTCATTATCAAAGTCTCGATCTTTGATACCAGCAACAATCATGTTTTGTTGAATCCCTCTAGCACCCAAAATCCGGTGAATGAAACCATGTTTGCTGCCGATAGGTTTAATATAACATTATTAACCGCCTCCGAGTGAGTCGTCAGGATGAATTGACAGCTAGAACTTATCACCGGAAGTTGCCCCACCACAAATTGTGCAATGGGCGGGTGAAGATTGAGATCAATTTCATCAATCAGCACAACGGCGTTAGCTATTTGCTGTCGAACAAATTCATACAATATTGGAAAAATTGATTGTTCACCAGCGGACATTTCCACAATGTCGTAAGTGTACTCCCCGTCATTGAGTACAAAAAATGATTTTTCTTCCATCGGAGCCTTAAAACTTGGCATCTTTTCTAACCCGCCAAATGAGCGTCCAGAAAAAATTTTTTGATAATGATGTTCTATAGTCATTAAATCGTCAGTTGAAGCCTGAGCAACACTTGATGCGTGTGATCGTTTCCAATCAATCAAATATTCTCGTAAACGACTAATGCCTTGTTTTGAAAAAGATTGACCATTGCCATCTTGAGTGTTTCTACCACTTTCTGAATTTTAAACCAGGTTGCGATATTGATCAAACCAGAAAATACCAGGCAGTTTTGAAAATTTGCTTTTAACTGAAGGATTTGTCCACTGTAATTGTTGGGCATAGTAACGTCCCTGGAATTGAAAATGTTCAGCGGGCGTATTTTCGCCTATTGATAAATAGTGACTTGTTAGACTCAGTTGAGTTTCATGTTTGCTACTCGGTTCAATAAAAGGATGTTTTAACCGAAATTCAGATGGTTGGGCATCGTACCACTGTTTAGCAACTTCGTGGGTGGCATCAATTTCTTCATCTACAAAGGAGACTTGCATTTGAACCCGTGGAGTTCCCCATTTCCAGAATCGTTCTGGCAAAAAACCAGGCCATTCAAAGTCAGCAATACGCTCTATTTTTTTAGTTGCCAGTGCTAGGGGCATCACCTAGTATGAGAAATTGGTTACTCACTTCTTCAAGCGTTTTATGCTTAAAGGAGACTTCAAGGTTGTTAAATAATTTAAAATGTTGGATAGAGATAGATTCGATTTTCACATTAGTCGTCCTCGCTTGCTAATTTTCGGCTACAGGGTATGTGTGAGCCTTTTTTAGTAGATAGTTTGGATGAAAACAAAATTATTTTTGTGCAAAAACGTCAACTCATGGTGCTTTTGACTTAAGGTATTTTTCGGCCCCTAAATCACCTCATGTTCATAATATAGTATATAAAACTCAATAATCAAATTTTTTTCTTGCCCCCACGCCAAGCCTCACCCTCAAAATCACCCAGAACAACACCCATTGTTGACAAAAGAAAATGCCGGCGCAACGTGAACAATCTCGCTGCTGAGTCGCATATCTAAAAGAGCTTGAAGAAGATGCGACTGAAGAATTATGGATTAGATCACCAACAGCACAGATATCATCAATATGAAAATAACAATACCAATAAGCCCAGTTAGCGCGGCAGAACGTGACATAGTTTGCCAATGTCGCCAGAGATATTGTGCTACCAGCAAAATGGACAGTAATAAGCCTATAATGCCACCGCTGTTGCCCGTACCATATTTACCTAGAAAACTTATGTTTAGGGAATCAAAAATAACGACTGGTATCCACCATATTGCCCAACCCACCCCAATAAGCCCAAATGTCATGGCAAGGTGATGCATGGTTTGCCTGTGTCGCCAGAGATATTGCCCTACCGGTAAAATATAAAGTAAACAGGCGACTACAATGACACTATCTAAGGTTACACCATGCCTAATCTGAAAAAATTCCCTTGAAATAAACTCTAAAGCAAATGGCAATATAAATCCCAACCCCAGCAGTGCCAGCCCAATTATAGTTGCTTTAAGCTGCGAACCAATCGGCTGGACATCAAGACATAAACCCTCTTGTTGCAAAGCCGTTTGTGTTTTTTCGAGCCGAACATCTTGGCGAAGCTGCTCACGGAAAAAAAATAAAACAGCATTACCCAATAGATCGTCATAGCGGAGAAAAAGCGCTAAGAGACTCAATGGCTTGTTTTCTAAAATCTGACAAAGCGGAGCCAGTCAACCCTTTTTGTTTAGCGAATTCGCGGGTAACGTTGGAATAGGGTACTTTTTGATCGAGCGTGTCGAGCCCAACGCTGATGGCAATAAAGGCATAACGACAGCCATTTTGATAGGCTTTAGTGATTTCATTAGGCGTAAAAGTAAAATGTGCCCTGATAATGGGGATTGCTTTTTTGATCGCCACATCTACCACAATGGGGCAGTCCAATAAGGAGCCGAGTAAAGTTTGTGTTAATGTTGACATAAAGTGAATTATTTAATTCTGATACAGACAATTAAATTAAGATAAATAATGATACTATATCATCAGGCAAAAGAAATCATTTTAAAATTGACAGAATAAAATTTAGGAGTCCAAAATTTATTTTGGACGAGTCTAAAAAATACAGATTAAACGGTGGAAATGACAACATGAGAATTGACCGTCTTGAAGTCACAAATTTCAAAGGTTTTGAACACAAAATCATCGACTTTTCGCCACGATTTAACGTCTTGAGTGGCGACAACGGTACCGGAAAAACGGCACTCCTAGATGCCTTGGCTGTGGGAATGGGTGCCTTATTGCTCGGTTTTGAGGGCATTTATTCCCGTACTATCAGGCCCGCTGAAATGCGTCATATTGGATACCAATTGGGACAAGAACTCAAACTTGAACCGCAATCCCCAACGATTGTGCATTGTAGAGGGGAAGTCGGCGATGCCGGTATCATCAGTTGGGAACGCGGACTGCTTAAGGTGGGGACTCAAACCACGCACCACAAAGCATCGCTAATCATTGATAAAGCGAAACAATTGCAAGAAAGAGTGAGGGCAGGTGATAAGTCTCTTGTATTACCCGTGCTGAGTTATTATGGTACGGGTAGATTGTGGTTACAAAAGCCTGAAAAAGTCGAAATAGCTAAACCTAACTCCCGCCTGTCAGAATATGAGGGTTGCCTTGAGCCGGCTTCTGAGGAAAAACAGCTTATGCGTTGGTTTAAAACGATGGAAATTGCCGCCTTACAGCGAAAAGTTTCTATTGGGGTGTTAGAAGGCTTACGAGCAGCGGTCAAAAACTGTTTGGAAGGCTGTGAATTCGTCTATTTTGATATTCCTTATGATCAACTCATAGTAACAAAAGCTCACAAGCAGATTCTTCCCGCTCACATGTTGAGTGATGGACAGCGTACTATTTTAGCAATGGTGGCCGATATTACTTATAAAGCGGCGTCCCTCAATCCACAGTTAGAAGAACAGGTAGCCTTAGAAACGCCCGGCATAGTATTAATTGATGAAATTGATTTGCACCTACATCCCAACTGGCAACGGAAAATAGTCAACAGCTTAAAAACGACTTTTCCCAAGATTCAATTCATCGCAACGAGTCATTCACCTTTTATCATCCAATCTTTGCGCGAGGGTGAGTTGATTGATCTCAATGAGTCTCAACCAACTGAATACGAATACAAAAGTATTGAAGACATAGCCGAATATCAGATGGGGGTAGAAATTCCACAACGTAGCCAACGTTATTTAGAGATGATGGCAGCGGCTAAAGAATACTACCGTGTTTTAGAGCAAGCCAAGACAAGCTCAGAGAACAAGCGGCTAAAAAATCGCTTGGATGAGTTAACTGCACCTTTTAGCGATAACATTGCCTATCATGCCTTTTTGGAAATGCAACGTGAGGGGAAAACTTAATTACTCGTATAGGCGAATACTGTTCATATTGTGAAAGACCAATAAAAACCAATTTGGCTGTCGAGCATATTCAATCCAAAGACTCTCAACCACAACTTGAGTTATCGTGGGATAACTTTTTTCTCGTTCCCACGCTCTGCGTGGGAATGCCTGACTGGACGCTCCGCGTCCGAGACACTCAAACAGAGTTTAGAAAAAAAAACCAATGTCAAACCGTATCCGTGAAATACCCTATAACTACACCTCTTTTTCTGATCGTGAAATCGTCATACGCCTCTTGGGCGAAACCCAATGGCAGATTTTAAATGAACTACGTGGACAACGCCGCACAGGGCGCTCAGCGCGTATGTTATTTCAAGTCTTAGGCGACATCTGGGTTATACAACGTAACCCCTTCATTCAAAACGATTTGTTAGATAATAAAAAGCGTCGAGCCTCTCTGATTCATGCCCTCTCTCATCGTTTGACGCAAATTGAATTACGTGCCGATGGCAATCAACTAGCCTTACAATTGCTTGCCGCTGCCCGTGAATCCGTCAAAACATTTGAACAATGGTTAGCCCATCAAAATCAATTTCGTCGCACCGTTTACAAACGCCTAGCGCAAGTGACACCTAAAGACAATATTTGTTTTGATGGCTTATCACGAGTCTCGCATGTCACCGATGCCACTGACTGGCGGGTTGAATATCCATTTGTAGTCATATTTCCAGATACCGAAACAGAAATCGCCGCCCTAGTCGCCGCTTGTATTGAATTAAAATTAACCATTATTCCACGCGGCGGCGGTACTGGTTATACCGGCAGCGCAATTCCTTTACAGCCTCACAGTGCTGTCATTAATACCGAAAAATTGGAAAGTTTAGGCGACATTCAAGCGATTGATGGCAAATCATCAATCAAAAAAATTCGAGTCGAAGCTGGCGTAGTGACGCAGCGTGTCGCTGAAAAAGCGGCAACCCAAAACTATATTTTTGCCGTTGATCCCACCTCTCAAAATGCCTCAACGATTGGCGGCAATATTGCCATGAATGCCGGCGGCAAAAAAGCCGTACAATGGGGCACGACATTAGATAATCTACTCTCATGGCGACTAGTCACACCCGATGCCCAATGGCTACAAGTAGAACGACTAAATCATAACTGGGGCAAAATTAAAGCCACAGATATAGCTGAATTTAGGCTCACTCGCTATCAAGCCGATGGCAAAACGCCTATCGGTGAGCCAGAAATTTTACGCATTCCGGGTAACGAAATCCGCAAACAGGGCTTAGGTAAAGATGTCACCAACAAATTTTTAGGCGGATTGCCCGCTATACAAAAAGAAGGCTGTGATGGATTAATCACCTCAGCAGAATTTATTTTGTATCCCAAACCGAAAAATCTTCGCACCGTTTGCTTAGAATTTTTTGGCAACGACTTAAAAAAAGCAGTGCCCGCGATTGTGGAAACCAAAGCCTATTTGGATAAGCAACCCAATATATTATTAACCGGCATGGAACATTTAGATGAACGCTATCTCCGTGCCGTCAAATACAGCACCAAAGCGGCTCGCCATGAATTGCCCAAAATGTTGCTATTAGTTGACATCGCTGGAAATGATGAAAAAGCCGTGGCAGCCGCCGCTTCCCAAGTCGTGCGTTTAGCTAATGCGCGTGAAGCTGAGGGTTTTATTGCCGTCACACCCCAAGCCCAACAATTATTTTGGCAAGATCGCGCCCGCACCGCCGCCATTGCAGCACATACCAATGCTTTTAAAATCAATGAAGACGTTGTCATCCCCTTAGAACGTTTAGCGGATTACAACGACGAAATTGAACGCATTAATATTGAACAATCCACCGCGAATAAATTGCGAATCATTGCAGCCCTACAGGATTATCTCAATTCGCCTCAATTTAAAACGGATGTCAAAGGCAATAGTCAAGAAAATGACGCGATTATTGAAGCCAAAAAGCAAGCGGCGCAAACGCATTTACAGCAAGTACGAGAAATCTGGCAAACTTTGATGGACAAATTGGATGCGCCTAGCCGTGAAGTGATTAAGGCTTTAAATTCAGAAGAAAAATTTGCCCCTCAAGAAACCGTCTTTAGCCTATTACAACGGCGGCACCTACGCATTTCATATCGGCAATCCGTGGCAAAACCCCTCAAGGAAATTTTTCTAGGCGGCAATTTAGCGGCGGTGCGCCAACAAATCGAACAGATTCATGCCACGATTCGCACCAGCCGTTTATTTGTCGCCTTACACATGCACGCGGGCGACGGCAATGTTCATACGAATATCCCCGTTTTTTCAAATGACTATGACATGCTCCAAGAAGCGGATCGCTTAGTGGCACGCATTATGAAAGTCGTCAAAAAACTGGGAGGCGTGATTTCGGGAGAACATGGCATTGGGATGACTAAATTACAATTTCTCGCGCCTGAAGTGGTAGAAGCTTTTGTGAGATATAAGCAAAAAATTGATCCCAATGGACACTTTAATCAAAACAAGCTACTACCCGGTGCTGACATACAACAGGCTTATACGCCCTCTTTGCGCTTACTAGAACAAGAAGCTTTGATATTAGAAGCCAGTGAATTAGGCGACTTAAATACCGCCATCAAAGACTGTCTCCGTTGTGGCAAATGCAAATCCGTGTGTACCACGCACGTACCGCGAGCCAATTTACTATATTCGCCACGCAATAAAATTTTGGCGACAGGTTTAATGATTGAAGCCTTTTTATATGAAGAACAAACGCGGCGCGGGATTTCTTTGCGCCATTTTGAAGAAATGAATGATGTAGCGGATCATTGTACCGTTTGTCATCGCTGCTTAACGCCTTGCCCGGTGAACATTGATTTTGGCGAAGTGACGGTTAAAATGCGGCGCATTCTCAAAAATTATGGTAAGCGCAACTTCAATTTGCTTAAATGGGCTTCCCTACAATTTTTAAATGTCACCACGCCTTTAACGATTAAAATCATGCGAAAAGGGATGCTGCAATGGGGTTATATGGCACAACGCTTAGGCTATCGCGTTGCCAAACAATTACACCTAGTTAATCCAAACCAACGCCCCAAAGCAACAAGTGGCAAAATGGCGATTCCCGCCCAAGTGATTAATTTTGTCAAAAAACCGATGCCCAGCGAATTACCGAAACAAGCGATGCGAGCCTTATTGGGTTTAGAAGATCATAGCATCGTGCCCATTATGCGTGATGTGGCAAAAGTCAATCAAAACAGTGAAGCGGTTTTTTATTTTCCCGGCTGCGGCTCTGAACGCTTATTCAGTCAAATTGGCTTAGCCACGCTAGCCATGCTGTATGAACTGGGCACTGAAACGGTTTTAGCCCCCGGCTATCTGTGCTGTGGCTATCCACAAAATGCCAATGGTGATAGTGACAAAGGCAAACAAATATCCACCGCCAATCAAGTGCTTTTTCACCGCGTGGCTAATACATTGAATTACATGGATATTAAAACGGTCATTTTATCCTGTGGCACTTGTATGGATCAATTGCTGAATTACCAATTTCAACAAATTTTCCCCGGCTGCCGCTTGCTGGACATCCATGAATATTTGATGGAAAAAGGGCTTACTTTGGATAATGGTGACAAATACCTCTATCACGATCCTTGCCACACGCCAATGAAAACTTATCCACCACTACAAGTCGCCACTCAATTGATGGGTGAAGAAGTCTTATTATCGGATCGATGCTGCTCCGAAGCGGGTACTTTTGCAATAGCCCGCCCTGATATTGCGACTCAAGTGCGTTTTCGCAAACAGGAAGAATTACAACAAGG
>JSZA02000200.1 GCA_000785145.2 Candidatus Thiomargarita nelsonii | reverse complement strand
CAGAGCGATGAATAATGAACCGACACTTACCCGCATACGAAAAGCACGGCAACGTATTTCCGCCAAATGTGGACACTCACCTCAAAAGCTTGTAGAACATTACATAGAATATCAGAAACAGTATCAAGATAGACTGATACAGCCACCCCAACAGCGTCGGGGAGATATAGCGTCGGATAGGTAGAGCGTCTGAACTGTGATTTTTGTGATTGATGTGATTTTTAGGCCATGATTTTTCATAAAGCTCATCATTCACATCATAAAAATCACCGTTCAAAGTCATTAATTTTAATTAGTACAACGAATTAAGAAATAAACGATTTTTATCTGGATAAATTATTGTTATTTAATTGTTTTTAATTCGTTCATTTCTGTGTCGTTGTACTACAGGTTTTGTTCTCAAGCTAGATATTGGTAACGAGTAAATGTACCGCAAGCCAATGTTTAAAATGTTATTTTTGTTATAATTTTGATTAATAAAAAACAGGAGTAGCTCAATATGAAAAGTGCTGCAATGACTTCTCTTGATGGAAGAATAACAATTATTCCCGATGTTTGTAATGGGCAACCAACCATACGTGGTAAAAGAATTACTGTTAAAACCATTTTGGAATTTCTAAGTGCGGGTGATAGCCATGAAGACATTTTACGGCAATATCCCTCGTTAGAACTGGATGATATTTATGCGTGCTTAAAATTTGCAACCCAATTGATGACACATAAATATGTTCTTAACATGATGGGCTAATAAACTATGCTTAAATATATCATAGATGCCAATTTACCTTATTATTTTTCTCTGTGGGCATTGAAGCGTAGGGTGCGTACTCAGCACAAATAAACGGCACAATTTAAAAGGTGCGTAGGACGCACCCTACACTTGCTTCACTGTGTCTGAACTGTGATTTTTGTGATGATTTTTTATTTGGCTTATCATTTATCTCGTCATAAGTTGCGCTTTTTTTTGTCTGAATCAGGATTCACAGGATTTTAGGATTACCAGAATAAAACCTCGAATAACTACAATGATCGTAGGTAAGCAGGGATAAATAAAAACCAGAACAATGTTTTTACTTATTGTTAAGCGGATGGTAGGACAGCGGATTGCAAGGCGAACAAGGGATGGGTTTATCCGCTGTTCGCTTTGCAATCCGTTGTCCTATAATTCAGCATCTGGAAGTTGAGTGCGTCACATGAGTATGATAAAATAAAAAAATTTAAAAAAAGGAGTAAATATTGAACGTGGAAGAAGACAAATCAAATGCAATCAAAAAATTATGGCATAATTTATTTAGTAAATTACTAGAAGAACTGCTCTCACCGGTAGACATAGATGTTTTTCCAGAACTTCCCGTGATGAGCAATCCGCCGAGAGCCGATGTCGTGCTACTCAGACGAAAATATTCAAAGTGGACTGCCAAACAACGTAGCGTATTACCAGATGGGATTAGAGATACTCAAGCGAGCCACATTGTTTTAGAGTTTAAATATAGCGAGTCATTCAATGAAAATGCTATTCGACAAGCAGTCGGATATGACTTTTTTTACAAGCACGCCAAACAGTTGGACGACATTACAGTGCAAACTTTTGTGCTCAGCGCCCGAAAACCGCAATCTGAAACCTTGAAAAGGCTGGGTTATGAAACCACCCAACAACCAGGCGTGTATCGTACTAAAAACCCGGTATACAGTCCGATCATTTTATTGTCTTTAAACTCATTGCCAGACAAACAACACAATGCGTATATCAAATGTTTTGCCAGTCATATGCGAGTCAAAAAAAAGGCATTTGACACCTTAATGCACTCCCCTTTGAAAGGGGCGACACACCGACTACGATGGTTTCTGACTGGACTACGTGAATTTTGGTTTACCTTAAAAGGAGCTAAGATGAGAATTGAACTTACACCCGAACAACTTACTGAAATGGGCGAAATGTGGGGAGATTCGTATTTCTCCTCGTTGACAGTAGAAGAACGGTTAGCGGGGCTAAATCCACAAGAACGGTTAGCGGGGCTAAATCCGCAACAACTTGATGAACTGGAAAAATCCCTCAAAACGCTCAAAAAACGGCAAGCTCAATAACATTTGATCTTATTCCCAAACTAAATTTAGTTTGGGAACGAGCACATCAGAATGATAAAAATGGCTTGCTAAGTGATTAACAAGAATACTGGGAATATTGTTTTTTTAAAGTCAGTTGCCAATGATCCAAAGGGCAATATTAGCCAAAGAGCGGCGGTTAAGCTATTCAAGCATTGGCATCAGGGGGATTTACCAGAATCAACCTGTTGGGCATCATAATAAGGCAACTCAAAAACTTACCGTATTCCTGTTATAAGGAAAATACTATGAAATGCGACTTATGCAATGAAGAATGGGTGTACACCCATTTGATTACACGAAGTTATGGCAAAGGGGAAAAATTATTAGTTATTGAAAATGTTCCCGTTATGACTTGCCAACATTGCGGAGAAAGTTACCTGACAGCAGAAACACTACACGAGATAGAACGTATAAAACTTCATCGTCAAAGCTTTGCTATCACACGTCCAGTAGCTGTTGCTGCTTTTACTATTCATGCTGCACTACTCAATAGAAATATCCATAGCAACGCACAGCAAGCCAGTGTTTGAAGTGTGATTATTGATGTTGTTTTTTACTGTGCCTGAACTGTGATTTTTGTGATTGATATGATTTTTAAGCCATGATTTTTCATAAGTCTCATCATTCACATCATAAAAATCACCGTTTAAAACTTAAATTTTTTTATAAAATGAACAGGGAACATCACTATGCAAACTCTCACACTCAAATCCCATGCTGGTTCTGATGGCATGTTACATTTAAAAGTGCCAGTGAGCCTGACTGATACTGAATTCAAAGTCACCGTGATACTTCAACCAATTATGTCGGTATCAAAACCGAAAACGCCAGAAGATTTAGGCTGGAGTCCCGGTTTTTTTGAAAGAACGGCTGGTGCTTGGGAAGGAGAACCGCTAAAACGCGAAGAACAAGGCGAATATGAGCAGCGGGAGGCCTTATTGTGATTTATTTGCCCGATACCAATGCTTGTATTAAATACCTAAACAAAAAAAATTCGTCTATTTTACGCCAATTCGCTACGATACCACGACAAAACATTGTACTTTGTGACATCGTCAAATTTGAACTTTATTACGGTGCATATAAAAGTACCCGTCAAGAAAAAAATTTGGCAAGACTCAGTCACATCATTTGAACTGTGATTTTTGTGATTGATGTGATTTTTAGGCCATGATTTTTCATAAGGCTCAGCATTTTTATCATTAATCAAAATCACAGTTTAAAATTTTTTATCTCAAAATTGAGTTTAAATATAATCTCTTATGAGGAAGCGACTATGCTAGAAACAACGGCTGATTATCTTCGTCAAAATTTACAACAACAAGTTGCCCGTTGCATTGAAAGTCACGACGTTTTGCATGTCAAGCAAGCGGAAGGTGAATCTTTTGTGCTTATCGGTGCAGAAGATTGGCAAGCGATTGAAGAAACACTATTTTTAAATAGAATACCCGGATTAGTTGAAAGTATTCATCAAGCGCATCAAGAGGTTTTAGACTCCGCTCTCCTGCACTAGGCGCAATTCAACTGTTTTAAGGATGTGGACTCATTATGAATGATGTTAGGATTGAAAACATCTTATCTTAAAATTCAGGAGAGAATAGATGAATCAGCAAACAACGACATTAGAACCGATTTCGAGGATAAAGTTTTTGCGGAGTAAAATTTTTCAACAATCGGAAACGGGTTGGGGAGATTACACCATCGAGCGGCATCAATGGTTAGGCAACAAAGAGGTCAAAACACTGGCTGAGGAAATCATAGCGAAACGTATGTCTGAACTGTGATTTTTCTGATGTGATTTTTAGGCCATGATTTTTTATCTGGCTCATCATTTATCTCATAAATTTCACAGTTCAAAAATAAAAGTAGGGCTTGATAGCGGTAATGTTCTTGAAGGTTTTTATTCGGGGTGAAACACCGATGTGTACTCACCACAGTGACAAAAAAACTCGAACATTATGATAAATTGACTTCAATGATAAAAAAAAATGATTGATAACAAAAAATGATAAAATATCTCACAGTAAGCGTAGGGTGCGTCCTGTGCACAAACAAATAAACGGCACAATTTAGTTAAAGGTGCGTGGGACGCACCCTACACTTGCTTTCACTCTTGGAGTGACATGTTGTTCAAGGACTACAATTTCATCAATTATTTTGATTGATGGGAAAATTATGAAATGGAATATTATATTTTATAGTGAAGACTTGCAACAAAAAATTATGAATCTCCCTGCTGGGCTTCAAGCGAATTATATCCATTTAACACAACGCATGGAAGTGTATGGACCTAGTCTTGGAATGCCACATTCTCGTGCCATGGGTGATGGTTTGTTTGAGTTGCGTTTAAAGGCGAATGAAGGCATCGCCCGGGTATTTTACTGTACTTTGGTGGGTTATAAAATCGTTATGTTACACTCATTTGTTAAAAAATCACAAAAAACGCCGGCGAAAGAACTTGAAATCGCACGGCGCAGAATGCGAGAGGTTAAAACCAATGATGACACACGATGAAATGATCAAAAAAATGTTAGAAAACCCCGCTGTCAAAGCAGAATACAATGCTCGAAGTGCTGAATTTGCGTTGTTTGAAGAATTGCTCAAAGCACGTCATCAGGCTGGGCTAACACAAGCAGATGTAGCAAAGCGTATGGGTACTCAAACGCCAGCAGTGGCTCGGTTAGAGAGTGGGGGTGGCTACAAAAAACACTCACCGTCTCTTGCTACCCTACATAAATATGCCGATGCTGTGGGTTGTCGTTTGGAAGTTAAGCTGGTTCCGCGTTGAATGGTCATGATTTTTCATAAAGCTCATCGTTTATATTATCAATCAAAATCACAGAACTAAAAGTGTGATAAAACAAGGGAGGTAATCGTTAGGACATGAAGAATATTTATCTGGATGTCTGTTGTTTTAATAGCGAGCATAGCCTAGCGATGAAATATTCAGTCGTCAACAGTGGTGGACTGCGGGTAAATCTTATGAAGTGCTGGTATCATATTCTAAACCACTTTGTTGCCTTCACATCACCGACAAAGCCCAAAAAAAAGATATATCATGGTTAATCGCTCATCGTCTCAGACAAATAAACGGTGTAAAACTTGATACAACGGCTACCATTGATAGTCAGTTTGTAAAAATTCCAGAGCGTCATCTTAAAGAACTACTTCTACAAATAGCAAGCGTAGGGTGCGTCCTGTGCACAAATAAACGGCACAATTTAAAAGGTGCGTAGGACGCACCCTACACTTTGCTGAACTGTGATTTTTGTGATTGATGTGATTTTTAGGCCATGATTTTTCATAAGGCTCATCATTTTTCTCATCAATCAAAATCACCGTTCAAAATTTTTTATCTCAAAATAGAGCAAGCGTAGGGTGGGTTTCGCTCCGCGAAACCCACCAAAAACATGATGATGCTATGGGAAATGCAGGGCTTCACTGTGTCTGAACTGTGATTTTTTCTCGTTCCGTTGCTCCGCAAAGGAATGCCTGACTGGACGCTCCGCGTCCTGCAAAGCGGTACCACTTTTATCGTTCCCACTGCAAAGGAATGCATTCAGGTTTGCTCCGCAAACCGCACCGCAGAGCGGTGCAAACAGGCATTCCCACGCAGAGCGTGGGAACGAGGAATATCTGACACGACATTCAAATTACCCGATACCGTCCAAGGCCGTTTCAATGGATATACAGGGAGTGGTTGTGTAGAGAACGTAGGGTGCGTCCCACGCACCTTATAAATATAAATAACATGACAATCAATACATTGCAACCTAACGATTCAAAAAAGGAGATGAGAAATTATGTCTCAAACGGTAATGCTCCAATTGCCAGACAAGTTTTATGAACCGATCATGCGTATTGCACAAACGATGGCTCAACCCATAGAATCTGTTTTATTGAAAGCACTTCAAACCTCTCTACCGCCATTAGATGGTTTACCAAAAGAGCAAATTTCTGAATTGACTCAATTGGAAACATGGGACGTTCCTGCGCTCAGGCAATTGTTGTTAAAAACGGTACCCCAAGAACAACAGCAAGAATTGGAAACATTACTACAAAAAAATCAATCAACTGAACTGACTAACACAGAGCAACAACGGCTAACCCTTTTACAAAAAGCGGTTAATAAAATCATGTTGCAAAAAGCACGCGCAGCCGTTTTGCGGGGGGAGATTGACGGGCAAAGGTTGCCAACTCTAGCTGAATTACGTCAACTAACAACGGCAAGATGATGAGTACAACATTTTAAGGAGAAAAACTTATGGAACGCAAGTACAAACTCTTAATTGTAGATGATGATAAAGATATCCTCACAAAATACGAAAATTATCTTGTGAAACAATGATTTATTGTAGAAGTGGCTCACGATGGCACTGAAAAGCTACGCCGTGACAGCGAGTTTGATATAGCCCTCGTTGATTTCAAGATGCCAGACATGAATGGCGTTGATATGATTCGTCAAGCGTATAAGGTGGGAATAGCGGCGGATATGATTATTTGGAGCGAGCCTGAAGAGTACAGTAAATATGATGCTGTCGCTGCAATGAAGCTTGGTGTAAATGACTGGTTTGAAAAATATCGTCTTGACATGCCCAAATTCTTTCAAAGAATCAAGGAAGTGGCTGATGGATTTTATCTCTTATTCCCAAAGAGGAGTTAAGATGGTAAATTTTCCAAGCCTAAAACTCAAGACGACGGCGAGCCTTTTGAGCTAATTTTTTATTGAGGTTGCAAACCTGCTCCGGCAAGAGAGCAAGTTTACACCATAAGGCAGCGTTATAAGAGTCCAAGATTTATCTTGGCTGGGCTGAGAAATCTGTCATTATGAGAAACAGGAGAAATCTGTCATTTCGACGCGAGGAGAAATCTTGTGCAGGACGGGGTTTGCAACCCGAAACGTTTATTATAACAACACTTAATATTATGAGGAAAAATTAATGAAATACCGAATATCCATAATCAACCTAATAGTGCTAATAACACTAGCCCAGTTTTCTTGGGCCTCAACCGACTACACTTATGACGAGGCCAACCAACTAACGGGCATCACATACGCAAACGGTGCAAACACCGATTTCGTCTACGACAACATTGGCAACCGCCTAATCAAAACTGACATGGTAACGGGCGGCGGTCAGAATTCAGCCCCGCCGGCCACCACATCGCCCAACCCAGCAACCGGCTCAACCGGCGTAGCGACCATCATCAACCTGAGTTGGGCAGCGGTACAAGACCCTGAACCCGGCGACTCGGTCATTTACCAACTTTATCTTGGCGAAACCCAAAATCCCCCGCTTATCTACAGTGGTACTCAAACAAATTACAGCTTTGACGCTGCGAATCGCCTAGGCTCCAATACCACTTACTATTGGAAAATAGTCACCCGCGACAACCACCATGCAGAAACCACTGGCCCATTGTGGAATTTCACCACCCAAAGCGAGCCCCCAGTCGCGCAAATCGAAGTGGACAAAACCGATGGCTGGGCACCCTATACAATTCATTTACGCGATGTCTCCACAGCTTACGATGCAGACGACCAAATTATCTCACGCAGATGGGACTTGGGAGGACTCAGAGGAATTCCCGTATCCGCCGAAGAATTCAATCTCACTGTCAGAGAAGTGGGCATCTATACCATTACCTTGACCGTTACCAATAAGATCGGCGCAACCGATAGCACCTCTATTATCGTATACGGCGATGCAGATTCAGACGGAGACGGCTTAGGCAACCTCAGAGAAAACGAACTGGGAACGGACCCAAACAACCCAGACACTGACGGCGACGGGCTGACGGATGGAGAGGAAGTCAATCAATACGGCACCGATCCCCTCAATCAGGACACCGACAACGATGAACTGGACGACTATACCGAGATAAACATTACCGGCACCGATCCCCTGAATCCTGACACCGATGGCGATGGTATTCCAGATGGTCAAGATCAATTTCCAGCCGGGTTTATTCAAAATGATGACTTTGAAACCGGCGATTTTAGCCGTTTACTCTGGCGAACCCGTGGTGATGGCACTTGGACAGTTACCAACAATCAAGCACAAAGTGGCACTTATGCTGCTGAGGCACCAGAATCGCTTGAAGACAATCAATCAGCAATATTGGAAGTGAGCGGTTATATTGCAGGTACTATCCAGTTTGCATACAAGGTAAGTTCAGAAACCAACGATTATCTACGTTTTTATATTGACGGTATCCAACAAGACGCTTGGAGTGGTGAAGTGCCTTGGACGGCATCAAAATATTATCATGTAACGGCCGGACTACATACCTTCCGCTGGGAATACAGCAAAAATTCTTCGCTTTCGGAAGGCGCGGACAGTGCGTGGATCGATCACTTCATCCATATTCAGCACAGTTTGCTTGAGGTGACTGATAATTGGGACACTGTGAGCTTGTACAGTATGGACGCAACACCGATGGTGCTAGCAGGCATACCCACTGACAGGGATACTGAACAAGGCGTAGTGCGGCTGGAAAACGTCACAGCCGATAGTTTTGATATGCACTTTCAAGAATGGGACTACCTAGACGGCATACATGAAATAGAATCTGTACCCTACTTGGTGTTAAAGCAGGGCAGGCAGATAATGCCGGACGGCTCTATTTTGGAAACGGGAAATTTATCACTGGATGGCACAGGAAACTGGGTACCACAAAGCTTTAGCGGAGCATTTGACGATACACCTAAACTATTTTTGACCATCCAAACTTTCAACGACAATCAGGCGGTGACGGCACGGGCGCGTAATGTCACGGCGACCGGTTTTGAAGCAGCCTTGTTTGAACAGGAGAGCCTGATGGACGGTCATGCCACAGAAACAGTGGGGTATTTAGCGGTCTATGCGCCTGATGACAGCAACTTATCCACCTATCTACAAAGCTTGTCCATGACTCACGATTGGACTCAGATAGGTGCGACAGGCTTGAAGTTGGAGGAGGAGCAATCGCAAGATACCGAGGTGACACACAGTAGCGAGACAGTGGACGTGCTGATGCTGGGGGGTGGGGTGTATGCACAAGATGTAACCCATACCGAGCCGGATACCATAACATTACGCCGTTCTACGATGGCCACAATTCATGCCATTGCAGAAGGCGGTAACTGGAATGAGGCTTCTACTTGGGTAGAAGGGCGTGTGCCAGCAGAAGATGATGTGGTGGAGATTAATGGGCTTGTACGTTTAAATGTTAGTTCCACAATTGGGGGATTGGTTGTTACTTCAGGTGCCATTCTGGATAATGCCTCCCGATATTACACACTGACAATCAACGGCGATTTTGTCAATAACGGCACCATTCAGAATCAGGATAACAGCACTTCATCCGCTTATAGATTTTATATCAATGTGTCTGGCAATATCACCAATAATGGGGTTTGGCGTAATTACCAACTCGCCCTGATCGGCACAGATGCCAGAGCCATTGAAGGTTCCGCTGCCATAGACGCTACATACGTCAAGATTGCTGACAATCTTGAAATTGCTAACAGTGTCGAGTTTTCTGGGTTCATATTTTTTGATAACACAACCTTGACGATTAATTCACCCAATATCATAAGTGGTGGTGCTACCGGTACTGGAATCGTTAATGGCACCGGATTACTGAGGCTAACTGGCGATATCCAGTCATCAAGCAATTTATCTGGTAATATTCCAGAACTCCAAATCACAGGGACTGACCAAAACATTAGTGGCTCTTTAACTTTTTCAGACATCCGAATTCTCGGAACACGGCAAAATATTTCTGGCACTTTGACGGCGAATACCGTGACAATCGGAGGAAGTGAGACTCAACGTATTACAAATCAGACAGTGATTAATGGTTCTCTGGTGGTGGCAGAAGACACGATTTTAGATAATGCCTCCCGATATTACACGCTGACAATCAACGGCGATTTGGTCAATAACGGCACCATTCAGAATAGGGATAACAGCACTTCATCCTCTTATAGATTTTATATCAATGTGTCTGGCAATATCACCAATAATGGGGTTTGGCGTAATTACCAACTCGCCCTGATCGGCACAGATGCCAGAGCCATTGAAGGTTCCGCTGCCATAGACGCTACATACGTCAAGATTGCTGACAATCTTGAAATTGCTAACAGTGTCGAGTTTTCTGGGTTCATATTTTTTGATAACACAACCTTGACGATTAATTCACCCAATATCATAAGTGGTGGTGCTACCGGTACTGGAATCGTTAATGGCACCGGATTACTGAGGCTAACTGGCGATATCCAGTCATCAAGCAATTTATCTGGTAATATTCCAGAACTCCAAATCACAGGGACTGACCAAAACATTAGTGGCTCTTTAACTTTTTCAGACATCCGAATTCTCGGAACACGGCAAAATATTTCTGGCACTTTGACGGCGAATACCGTGACAATCGGAGGAAGTGAGACTCAACGTATTACAAATCAGACAGTGATTAATGGTTCTCTGGTGGTGGCAGAAGACACGATTTTAGATAATGCCTCCCGATATTACACGCTGACAATCAACGGCGATTTGGTCAATAACGGCACCATTCAGAATAGGGATAACAGCACTTCATCCTCTTATAGGTTTTATATCAATGTGTCTGGCAATATCACCAATAATGGGGTTTGGCGTAATTACCAACTCGCCCTGATCGGCACA